>NZ_JAIQWX010000015.1 GCF_020164475.1 Pseudomonas sp. REP124
CCGATCCTGCCCCAGGGCGATACGGTGATCGAAGCGGATGACGAGGTGTTTTTCATCGCCGCCCGCGCCAACATCCGTGCGGTCATGAGTGAAATGCGCCGCCTTGACGAGACCTACAAGCGCATCGTCATCGCCGGTGGCGGACAGATCGGCGAGCGACTGGCCGAGGCCATCGAAAGCCGTTACCAGGTGAAAATCATCGAGATGAACCCGGCGCGCTGCCGTCATCTCTCCGATCACCTCGACAGCACCGTGGTGCTGCAGGGCAGCGCCTCGGACCGCGACCTGCTGCTGGAAGAGAACATCGCCGACGCGGACATCTTCCTGGCCCTGACCAACGACGACGAAGCCAACATCATGTCCTCGCTCTTGGCCAAGCGCCTGGGCGCGAAGAAGGTGATGACCATCATCAACAACCCGGCCTACGTCGACCTGATCCAGGGCGGCGATATCGACATCGCCATCAGCCCGCAGCTGGCAACCATCGGCACCCTTTTGGCCCACGTGCGTCGCGGCGACATCGTCAGCGTGCACTCACTGCGCCGGGGCGCGGCGGAAGCCATTGAGGCCATCGCCCACGGTGACGCGAAATCGAGCAAGGTGATCGGCAAGGCCATCGAAAACATCGGCCTGCCGCCGGGCACCACCATCGGTGCGATCATCCGCGATGAAGAAGTGATCATCGCCCACGACGACACGGTGATCCAGACCGGGGACCATGTGATCCTGTTCCTTGTGGATAAAAAGCATATTCGCGATGTGGAAAAGCTGTTCCATGTGGGATTGAGCTTCTTCTGATCCCGATTTTGCGGTGATTGGGCGAGCCTCTTCGCGGGCAAGCCCGCTCCCACAGGTTTTGTGAACGCCCCAAACAAGGACCCCACCATGATCGAATCGCTGGAAAAAATGCTCGCCAAGGGTGTGGATAACCCATTGCTGCGCTTCGGCCTGGGCAAGGGCTATCTGGATCTGGGGGAAAACGCCAAGGCTGTGGAACATTTGCAGCGCTGCGTCGAGCTCGATCCGAAGTATTCGGCGGCCTGGAAACTGCTGGGAAAGGCCCATCTGGCGCTGGCGGAGCATGACGCCGCGCGCTCGGCCTGGGAGAAAGGCCTGCAAGCCGCGCAAGCCCATGGCGACAAGCAGGCCGAGAAGGAAATGACTGTGTTCCTGAAGAAACTCGACCGTCAGGCACACTGATAGCTGTTTAGAGATAACGCAGGCCAATCCCTTCGGCATCCACCTGCACAACCTCCATCTTCACCTGCGGCGCGCCTGTGGGTAAGTCCTGGACCTGCCCGTAAACAACCGCGCCTCTGGGCAATGCCGCCAAGGCTGGATGCTTGACGTAGACCCCGGTGGTCGAAAGATTTCGCGTCTGGCCCAGGCATTCGCCAAAGCTCTCGTGACTGATCTTGATGCGAAAGGATTTGCGTTGTTCGGACATCTATTGCGCCCTTCAGTGAACGGTTGTGGATAACCCCGCCAAAGAATTATCCACAGATCATGCCAATCGACTCAGTACCAGCGCTCCTCTCCCGGAGGACGCTTCTTGAAACGCTTCATGCTCCACATGTACTGGCTCGGATACGCCCGCACATAACGCTCGACTACCTGGCTCATGGCCGCGCAGGAAGTGGCGGTATCGGTGCTGTACATGGCCTCGGGCGCGGCTTCCAGAATCACTTTGTAGCCCGAACCGTCCGGCAGGCGCAGGGCATGCAGGAACACGCCGACCGCCTTATGGCCTGCGAGCATGTTCGGTACGAACTTGCTGGTCAGGGCCTGGGTGGCGAAGAACGGCACGAAAATACCGGCGGATTCGGCCGGTTCCGGGTCAGCGGGAATCCCCACTGCACCACCTTTGCGCACTTCCTTGATGACGCTGAGGATACCTTCCTTGGTGGAGGCCGCCACCTTGTTGCCCAATTGCACCCGCTGCTTCTGCAGCAATTCATCCACAGCCTTGAGCTTGGGCGGACGGTAGAAGATGATCGGTTTGCACTGGCTGCAATAGAAGTGGTTGAGCACTTCCCAGTTGCCAAGGTGGCTGGTGATGCCGACGACGCCTTTGCCGGAGGCGAGGGCATCCTTCAATACGTCGAGGCCTTCGACTTCGCGCACCAGATCGATGGAGCGCTGGGCAGGCCAGATCCAGGCGCAGGCGCTTTCGGTCAGGGATTTGCCGATGTCTTTCAGGCTCTGGCCGACCAGGCGCTCGCGTTCGGCGGGGTCCATGTCCGGAAAGCACTTGGCGAGGTTGATCCGCACCACATCGCGCGAACGATTAGGGGTTTTCCACATCAACCAGCCAATGGCTGAGCCAACGGCCTGCACTGCCCGCCACGGAAGCAGGGCAAACAGCCGCAGAGCGCCTACCAGCAAGGCGCCTTTAAACTTATCCACAGGTCACTCCTGATCTTGTGCTGTGCGCGAGGCGGCTATTCTAACCGCCGTTCGCCAGCATCGCGTAGCGGTCGCAATCCTGCGTGTGGTCCATGACCATGCCCGAGGCCTGCATCAACGCGTAGCAAATGGTCGGCCCGACGAAAGTGAAGCCGGCCTTTTTCAGGCCCTTGCTCATGTCCACCGCCTCGGGCGTGACGGCCGGCACTTCGCTGCGATCCTTGAAGTGATTGATCTTCGGCACACCGCCGACGAAGGACCAGAGAAACGCCACCGGGTCCTCCAGCGCCATCCAGGCCTGAGCATTGCGTCGGGCCGCATTGAGCTTGAGGCGATTGCGGATGATGCCCGGATCGAGCATCAATTCATCGATTTCCGCGTCGCTCATCTGCGCCACGCGCTGCACATCGAAGCCGAACATCACCTGGCGATAGTGCTCGCGTTTGCGCAGCACGGTGATCCAGGAAAGCCCGGCCTGGAACCCTTCGAGCAAAAGCAACTCGAACAAACCCTGCGCATCGCGTAGCGGCGTGCCCCACTCCTGATCGTGATAAGCCATGTACAGCGGATCTTCGGAACACCAAAAGCAGCGTGGCATAAGGCTCCAGGGGGCGTGCGCAGCAACGAATCGGGTATACTCCCGCTCTTTAAATCGCAGCCCAAGAAACAGGTGAATTTCGTGAGCCAGCCTACGCCAGCCGTGCGTACCTTCCAAGACTTGATCCTCGCCCTGCAGCAATACTGGGCCGAGCAAGGTTGTGTGGTACTTCAGCCCTACGATATGGAAGTAGGCGCCGGCACTTTCCACACCGCTACATTCCTGCGCGCCATCGGCCCGGAAACCTGGAACGCCGCCTACGTGCAGCCAAGCCGCCGCCCGACTGACGGCCGCTACGGCGAAAACCCGAACCGTCTGCAGCACTACTACCAGTTCCAGGTGGTCCTGAAGCCGAACCCGGACAATTTCCAGGAACTGTACCTGGGCTCCCTCAAGCACGTGGGCCTGGACCCATTGGTGCATGACATCCGCTTCGTCGAAGACAACTGGGAATCGCCGACGCTCGGCGCGTGGGGTCTGGGCTGGGAAGTCTGGCTCAACGGCATGGAAGTGACGCAGTTCACTTACTTCCAGCAAGCCGGCGGCATCGAGTGCTACCCGGTGACCGGCGAGATCACCTACGGCCTGGAACGTCTGGCCATGTACCTGCAGGGCGTGGATTCGGTCTACGACCTGGTCTGGGCCGACGGTCCGTTCGGCAAGGTGACCTACGGCGACGTGTTCCACCAGAACGAAGTGGAACAGTCGACCTACAACTTCGAACACGCCAACGTGGAGAAGCTGTTCGAACTGTTCGATTTCTACGAAAGCGAAGCCAAGCGCCTGATCGAACTCGACCAGCCGCTACCGTTGCCGAGCTACGAAATGGTGTTGAAGGCCTCCCATACCTTCAACCTGCTGGATGCGCGCCGGGCGATTTCCGTGACTGCGCGTCAGCAATACATCCTGCGTGTTCGCACCCTGGCGCGTTCCGTTGCGCAAGCCTACCTGCTGGCGCGCGCCAAGCTGGGCTTCCCGATGGCGACCCCGGACCTGCGTGACGAAGTACTGGCCAAGCTGGAGGCTGCACAATGAGTGCTCAAGATTTCCTGGTTGAACTGGGCACCGAAGAACTGCCACCCAAAGCCCTCAATACCCTGGCCGAAGCGTTCCTGGCCGGTATCGACAAAGGCTTGCAGGCCGCCGGCCTGAACTACGAGACCAAGACCGTCTACGCCGCGCCACGTCGTCTGGCGGTGCTGATCACCTCGCTGGCCACCCAGCAGCCTGATCGCAGCATCAACCTCGACGGTCCGCCACGCCAGGCCGCGTTCGATGCCGACGGCAACCCGACCCAGGCCGCCCTGGGCTTTGCCAAGAAGTGCGGCGTCGAGCTGAGCGAAATCGACCAGAGCGGTCCGAAACTGCGCTACAGCCAGAACATCGCCGGCAAGCCGACCGCGAGCCTGCTGCCGACCATCGTCGAAGACTCGCTGAACGACCTGCCGATTCCCAAGCGCATGCGCTGGGGCGCGCGCAAGGAAGAATTCGTTCGTCCAACCCAATGGCTGGTGATGCTGCTCGGTGACCAGGTCATCGACTGCACCATTCTTGCCCAGAAGGCCGGTCGCGACTCCCGTGGCCACCGCTTCCACCACCCGGAAAAGGTCAGCATCGGTTCGCCGTCCAGCTACCTGGCCGACCTGCGCAGCGCCTACGTGCTGGCCGACGCCAACGAGCGTCGCGACATCATCAGCAAGCGCACCGAAGAGCTGGCGACCCGCCAGGAAGGCACCGCCATCGTGCCGCAGGATTTGCTCGATGAAGTGACCGCGCTGGTCGAGTGGCCTGTGCCGCTGGTGTGCTCGTTCGAAGAGCGCTTCCTCGATGTGCCGCAAGAAGCCCTGATCACCACCATGCAGGACAACCAGAAGTACTTCTGCCTGCTGGATGTCGACGGCAAGTTGCTGCCACGCTTCATCACCGTGGCCAACATCGAGAGCAAGGACCCGCAGCAGATCATCGCCGGTAACGAGAAAGTGGTTCGCCCACGTCTGACCGACGCCGAGTTCTTCTTCAAGCAGGACAAGAAGCAGAAGCTGGAAGACTTCAACCAGCGCCTGCAGAACGTGGTGTTCCAGGAAAAACTCGGCAGCGTCTATGACAAGGCCGAGCGCGTTTCCAAGCTCGCTGCCTATATCGCCGCGCGCATCGGCGGCAACGCTTCGTGGGCCGCGCGTGCCGGCCTGCTGTCCAAGTGCGACCTGGCGACCGAAATGGTCGGCGAGTTCCCGGAGATGCAAGGTGTCGCCGGCTACTACTACGCCCTCAACGACGGCGAGCCGGAAGACGTCGCCCTGGCCCTGAACGAGCAGTACATGCCGCGCGGTGCCGGCGCTGAACTGCCAAGCACCCTGACCGGTGCGGCCGTGGCCATCGCCGACAAGCTCGATACCCTGGTGGGTATCTTCGGCATCGGCATGCTGCCAACCGGCAGCAAGGATCCGTATGCCCTGCGCCGTGCCGCACTGGGCGTGCTGCGCATCCTGATCGAGAAGCAACTGGATCTGGACCTGAACGACGCCGTGGCCTTCGCCGTGAATGCGTTCGGTGCCAAGGTCAAGGCAGCCGGTCTGAACGAGGCGGTGCTGGAGTTCATCTTCGATCGTCTGCGTGCCCGTTACGAAGACGAAGGCGTCGACGTTGCCACTTACCTGTCGGTTCGCGCCCTGAAGCCGGGTTCTGCCCTGGACTTCGACCAGCGCGTTCAAGCGGTGCAAGCGTTCCGCAAGTTGCCGGAAGCCGCTGCACTGGCCGCCGTGAACAAGCGCGTATCGAACCTGCTGAGCAAGGTTGAAGGCTCCGTACCGACCGTGGTGGAAGCCAAGTACTTCGACAACGCCAACGAGTTCTCCCTGTACTCGGCGATTCAGCAGGCGGACCAGGCGGTTCAGCCGATGGCCGCTTCGCGTCAGTACAGCGAGTCCCTGGCTCGTCTGGCTGCCCTGCGCGAGCCGGTGGATGCGTTCTTCGAAGCGGTGATGGTCAACGCGGAAGATGCCAATGTCCGCGCCAACCGTTATGCCTTGCTGGCGCGCCTGCGTGGCCTGTTCCTCGGCGTCGCCGACATTTCGTTGCTGGGGTAAGACTGTTTGAAACTGCTGATTCTCGATCGGGACGGAGTGATCAATTACGACTCCGACGCTTACATCAAATCGGTGGAGGAGTGGATTCCACTTCCCGGTTCGATCGAAGCCATCGCGCAGTTGAGCAAGGCCGGCTGGACGGTAGCAGTCGCTACCAACCAGTCGGGCATCGCTCGCGGCTATTACGACATCGCGACCCTGGATGCCATGCACGAGCGCTTGCGCTCGCTGGTGGCTGAGCAGGGTGGCGAGGTCGGGCTGATCGTCTACTGCCCGCACGGGCCGGACGATGGCTGCGATTGCCGCAAGCCAAAACCCGGGATGTTGAAAAACATCGCCGCACATTACAACGTATCGCTGACCAATCTCTGGTTCGTCGGCGATAGTATCGGTGACCTGGAAGCCGCCAAAGCCGTCGATTCTCAGCCAGTTTTGGTAAAGACCGGGAAAGGCGAAAAGACTTTGGGCAAGACCCTACCGGTAGGCACCTTGATTTTCGACGATCTGGCGGCGATTGCCGCAGAACTTATCCTCAATTAAAGCGCTTTCGACATCCTGACAAGGAATGTTCGGGAGTGCGCTTTCAGTCGGGCAATGCCCGTAACGGTAAACGTCGCCATGTCGATACTGCAGGCCATCAGAATTTTCCTCTTTTACCTGCTGCTGGGCACCAGCTCCCTGCTGTGGTGCAGCCTTAGCTTTTTTATCGCGCCCTTTCTGCCGTTCAAGGCGCGTTATCGCTTCATCAACGTTTACTGGTGCCGCTGCGCCTTGTGGTTGAGCAAGGTGTTCCTCGGCATCCATTACGAAATCAAGGGCGCCGAGAACGTGCCAGAGCGGCCCTGCGTGATCGTGTCGAATCACCAGAGCACCTGGGAAACGTTCTTTCTGTCGGCCTATTTTTCGCCGTTGAGCCAGGTACTCAAGCGCGAGCTGCTGTACGTACCGTTCTTCGGCTGGGCGATGGCCATGCTGCGACCGATCGCCATCGATCGTGACAACCCGAAAGCCGCGCTCAAGCAAGTCGCGTCCAAGGGCGACGAGCTGCTCAAGGACAACGTCTGGGTACTGATTTTCCCGGAAGGCACCCGCGTTCCTTACGGCACCGTTGGCAAGTTCTCGCGCAGCGGATCTGCGCTGGCGGTGAATGCCGAACTGCCTGTATTGCCCGTCGCCCACAACGCCGGCAAGTTCTGGCCCAAAACCGGTTGGGCCAAGAAGCAGGGCGTGATTACCGTGGTCATCGGCGCACCGATGTATGCCGAGGGCAGCGGACCTCGGGCCATCGCCGATCTGAACGATCGCGTGCAGGCCTGGAACGAGCAAACCCAGCGGGAAATGGGCTCGCTGCCACCGGCTCCGCAGGCTCCGACCGCCAGTGATCAGGTGGCCGTCTGAGTTTCTGTGGATAACCTGTGTACCAATTTATTGACAGGTTTCCAATTTCGATTCTAAACGCATGATTTATTTAGATATTTTTTAAAGCTCTAAAATCTGGAAAAACGTGCATAAGTTTTTTTCGGGCGCAAAAAAACCGGCTGATATAGCCGGTTTTTTTATGCCCGCGAACAGGCTGTTTCACTCTTCGTACAAAGGGAACTGCAGACTGAAGCAGGTCCCCTCTCCGAGCACGCTGCGGCAGTCGATCCGTCCCCCATGGCGGTCCACCACGGCCTTGACCATCGACAGGCCAAGACCCACACCATCAATCCCTTGGGCCGAGGAAAACCGCCGGTACTGGCTGAACAAATCAGGCAGCTCCTGGGTGGCAATGCCCTTGCCTTGATCGATTAGTTCGCAGGTGAGCCAACCGTTACTGCGGCTGACCTGCAGACTCACGCGGGTTCCGCTGGCGCTGTACTTGATCGCGTTCTCCAGCAGGTTGAACATCGCCCGGGTCAGCAGCGCCTGATCGGCCATGATCAGGCTTTCCTGGGCCTGCTCATCGATCTGCTGGTCCAGTTCGATCTCTTTCTGCTGCGCGATGGGCAAGGCCTGGTCGAACACATCCAGTACCACCATTGCAAAGAGGCTCGGCTGAAACACATAGGCGTCGGATTCGGCCTTGGCTAGCTGGACGAAGCCGTCAGTCAAATTCAACGCCCGGCGCACCTGCAACTCGATCTGATCGAACAATTGCGCATCGCCCCCGACCTGATGCCGATGCACATCGAGCAGGGCGAGGATGGCCGAATGTGGCGCTCGCAGGTCATGGGACAGGAACCGCAGCATCACGCTGCGCTGTTCCTCCGCTTCGCGCTCGACGCTCAGGTCCGTCAGACTCAACAGCCAACCGACCGGTGTTTCACCGCCCACAGGCAGCAGCGGCGCACGTTCCAGACGCAGGCTGCGCTCCTTGATATCGCGAAATTCCAGCATCGGTAATTCGGACAACAGCGCAGGCGTGCTTTGAGCCAATGCCGGATAGCCCAGTTGCTTCAACTGCTCGAGTACGTCATCGCCCACCAGTTCAGCGCTGAACAACGCGCGAGCCTTGCGGTTGCCCAGCAGGATTTGTCCCTTGGGGTCGCTGATCAACGTGGCAACGGGCAGATGCTCCAGGCCATCGGCAATGAAACGCCGGGCATCGCGTGTGCGGCTGATGGCTTGTTCCAGGGCGATGACCTGGCCGCGCAGGCGGTCGCCGGTGGGGAAGTGCGAGCGACGGCGCTCGGGGAAGACTTTCGGTTCGCTGTCGAGTCTCGCCAGCTCCCAGCCGAAATAGGTCAGCACCACGCTCAGGCGCCGCCAGTTCCAGATCAGGTAGCCGAACAACATTCCCAGAACGCTGGGGGTCGGTGACCACCAGTAGCGCTGCTCCGCCAAGCCGGCACTGGTCAAAAACGCGCAGCCCATGCCGGCCAACATCACCCAGAGCGCCAGGCGAGGCAACCACAGCAGCAATCCCAAAACAGAGATCAGCAGGCCGAAGGACAGAAAAGCGCCGAGGGCAGGAGTGGCATCGTGCAGGTTCATCTGCGTGCGATAAGAAAGCAGGGCAGTCAGCGGCAACAGCACCACGCTTATCCACAGCCATTCACGGACCATTTTCCTGAACAGCCGCTGGACTTGGGTCGGCTCCCGGCTTTCCCGACGACGCTCTTTCATCTTGAATACCCGGTCGCGAGAGAAATCGTTCATGGGGCACAGGTCTGGATGGATGACTGAAATCATAGCGGACGTCGACCAGCGGCGTGCTTCTTACTTTCACTCCGCCACTCGAGAAGCTATCGTCCTTTCATTGTGGAGTGTATTCAGAGCCAAGGAATCACCGCCCATGCGTATTGCAGTGCTCGACGATGAACCGGCTGAATTGCGCCGGGTGGAACAGACGCTCCATCAGATGGCCGAACCGGGCGAAGACGCCTGGGCCCTGCACAGCTTTGAGAGGGGAGAGGATCTGCTGCGTCAGCTGCGCAGGGAAACCTACGACCTGCTCATCCTCGACTGGCAACTGCCGGACCTCAGCGGCATCGCGCTGCTGCAATGGACCCGCGAACACATGGACGCCCCGCCGGCGGCCATCATGCTCACCAGCCGCGATACCGAGAGCGACATCGTCCAGGCGTTGAATGCCGGCGCCGATGACTACGTCAGCAAACCCTTCCGCCCCAACGAGCTGAAAGCCCGCGTCACCGCCGTACTGCGTCGACGCAGCCAACAGCGCACCGCGGCAACCGAAGTATTGAACTTCAATGACCTGGTATTCGACGACGCTGACCTGACCATCAAACGCGCCGGCAAACCCATCGTCCTGACCGAACGCGAATATCGACTGGCGCGCTGCCTGTTCACCAACCTCGGCCGGCCACTGTCGCGGGAATACCTCTACCAACGCTTCTGGACCCACGAAGAAATGGACTCCTCCCGGCCACTGGATACTCACATCTATCGACTGAGAAACAAACTGGGATTGACCGCGGATCGGGGTTGGCAGTTGCTGACTATTTATGGGTATGGGTATCGGTTGGAAAGTGTGACTGCAGTGACGTCGTAATTGCCGGTTAATTCAACGTAAAAAAAAGGCCAACGCTTGAGCGTTGGCCTTTTTTCATCGGCAACAGCTCCGAATGAAGGAAAAAAATAGCTTCGAAATACCTACGCGGTTCTTAGCGTGAGACTCAAGCCACACCACTACGGATGCGCATCAGAATTTCAGTCACCAAGCCCGATGCATACCGTTGTGCCTGACTTTTTTCTTCCGTGAACTCGTCTCCCTTTCCGTAGATGAACTGTGCATAGGCTACCGGCCCGTTGAGCTCGTAACCTTCTACGCCGTTCCCCTCGCAGAATCTTTTCTGCAAAGCCTGAATAGCGGCCTCTACTGCGGCGGGATAGCGCGCAGACAAGATTTTTTCAATAAATTTCGCCGCAACTTCTGCTGGATCTCCTGAGTACCGCAATACATGGATGAGATCCCCCGCGTCCTTCGGTTCACCACGACCGTCGAAGGCAAGTGCCTTGAGAATGATAAATGCCACCAGATCGGCATAACGGACTGTTTCGATCGAATAGCCACCACCAGTCAACAACTTGGCGGTAACTTCTCTCTCTTCGTACCATTCATGCACGATTTCAGCATGATCAATCGCGAGTGCTGATACTGCTTCCCCGTCAACGTTTTTAGATTTTCCAGCCGGAGAGTCTTCTGTGGCGCCCTGTAGAAACTCTACAAGTACATACTCTTTCTCTGAGATATGCCGAAACCAACGCCATCCAGACGACCAGCCATTTGGCTCAATGAATCGCTGAAATCCTCTCTGCTCTAGCTGTTCGGCGAGGGATGCATAGCCTTCACCCTCAGCGATTAACTGAAGATTCAACACCATATCGACATCCGATGTACCAAAGTGCGCTGGAACATCGGGATGAGACTCTGGGGTGAGGTATCTCGGCACTAATCCACCTACCAGGCGCAGGGTGGATTTAAGTGTTCCGAATGCGCCAAGGAGGGTCACTAGAACCTGCTCGCAGGCGTCCGTCTTGTCTGCAGAGTAACCATCAGCAGTTTTTGGTTTAGGAGCCAGTGCCATTTATTCAGACCTTCAAAATATCTTGTCGAAGCTGAGCAGCCAACTCAGCATTACGGCCTCGTCCGTCTTGCAAGTCGAGATATTGAATGAACTCACTGGCAAACCAGCCCTCGAATTCGGGATGATGACGCCGAAAAAGCATGCTCGAACCAGAGCGCTCTACCAACACAACGTTAGCCCCTTTTTCCGCCGGCTTCAGACCAAGTGCGTAAGCGAAAGACTCTTTGGTTCCAGGCATGATTTCCACCTCTGCGATGTCCACCTGGGTTAGCAAGGGTGAAAGGTTGTTTGCCGCGATCGCCCCGGTAAAGGCCCAGTCTTTTTCCCCAGCCTCCTTAGCATTCAAGGAGAGTTTGTCTAGCAGCTGGTTGGGATTGGAGCTGAAAACATACCAGCGCGATCTGCTTTCCTTGCGCTTCTGCCAAGCGTCAGCCCAAGCATCTAACAACTCCCCTGGTTTTGTAAGACGTCTGCGCTGGAGACGACCCTTCCCGTCTGCCTCAATCCACTCTCGCAACTCCAGTTCACGCAAAACGGATGAAACGGAAAAAACTGAAGTCTGGGAGGTCTCAGCAAGCTCCAACCCTGTGAACCATTCCCCCCTTGTCTGAAGCAACGCGTGAACCACCATTTCGCGCGCTCCGGTAAACAGAGGCACTCGACGCTGCTTCTGTGAAGTCGTACTTGGCTTGCGCTCAATATTTATCAGCCAGCGATTGTGTCGAAAGTACAAAGAGCCGCTGGAATCGTAATAACCCACGCCTCGTCGTTTTAGGTCTTCACGGGCGCCGCTGCTCAATTGTTCAGCTAAAACCATGGGGACGACAGCAGCCTCGTTGCTTTTGCGCTCGGCATTGCAGCGATAACGGTCCAGAATCCATACCGCTTCTCGGACATCCCGCGGATACATCACTCGCTTCATTTCAACTGCTACATCCCATGGACCATCGGGCGAATTGATCCTCAACAGCAAGTCAATATCGCCGTCTGGTCCAGGAACGTTGTACTTCCTGTCAAGAATTTGTGTCCCCGTCGCGTTCTGTAGCGATTCGACGAAGGCCTCGATCAGGGGTTGCTGGTCGTGGTCAGATGTTTCGCGCCGCATAGCTCAATCGTCCAGGAAGGTAAGAAAAGCGCAGCCTTGTTTATTCAATAAACATAGTTTATCTGAACAGATAAACTAGCTAAAAACCATAAACAAAGATGAACCCAGTTCATAGGCCGCAAATCGCAATCTGACCTGGCATCTTGATTGTCGGCTTGGCCATGCCCGTGAACACTGCTGGTAACGCCGGAACCATTCTCAAGCGTGCAGACCACGAATCAGCTGTTTTACAGAAAACCCCGACTAGAGCAGTTCCATAGTGGCTAGCGAATCAGCCATTCGGTAACCCATCGCCTTGTATCCCGCCTGGCGCTTATCCCACATTCTCTGCAGCGCAGAATTACCTACATCAACGAAGTCGATCACTCTCACGTCAACCTTATCAGCATGCGCCCGATGCAGTCGGCCAGTGTATTGCTGAAGAATTCCTTTCCAGGAGATGGGCATCGCCAACACCAAAGTATCCAATGCCGGATGATCGAACCCCTCGCCAATCAACTTCCCAGTTGCAACCAGTACACGTGGAGCATCGGCTGGAAGCGAGTCAAGCTCGCTCAGGATGGAGATTCGCTGCTTTTTAGGTACCCGCCCATGAAGTGTAAAAAGGTTATGTACGCGCCCCCTCAATGCAGCCTCAATAGCAGCCACATGCTCAGTACGCTCAGTCAGCACCAAGATCTTCCTGCCTTGACCAAAGGCACGATCAACCTCGGAGGCGATTCTGGCAGTGCGTTCAATATCCTCCGCCACAATTCGGAACACATCCTGAATCTTTGAGTTGTCAGGTACGACAATAGGTTTGGAAAGCAAACGGGGGAGCACAGTCAGATCATGTGGGGCATTCGCCGGTCGGGTGGCGGAGTGCCGGACAGGACCACACTGCATGAAAATGATCGGCTGTTGCCCATCTCGACGCACTGGCGTTGCTGTAAGCCCAATCACATATCGCGCTGGAGCACTCCTCAACAACGCCTCGAACGAAACAGCTGATACGTGATGGCACTCGTCTACGATGATCTGACCATAGTCTTTCACCGTGTCACTGATTTCACCCTTTCGGGATAAAGACTGCATAACAGCAATATCAATGACTTTTGTAGGTTTCGCTTTTCCACCTCCAATGGTTCCCACCACATCGTCGCCAACACCTAAAAATGCCTGCAGGCGCTCCTGCCACTGCCTCAATAATTCAGTTCTGTGCACAAGTACCAATGTGTTAACGCTGCGTTTAGCTATCACCGCAGCAGCACTCACGGTTTTTCCGAATGCAGTCGGTGCACACAAGATTCCGACGTCGTGATTGAGCATCGCGTTGACTGCAACTTCTTGGTCAGCGCGCAAAGTGCCGAGGAACCCCACATCAATGGATGCGCCTTCAAAGCGTTCATCCTGCAACAAAGGGACAATGCCGTTTTCCTCAAATAGTTCCAACACTGCATCGAGGCAACCACGTGGCAAAGCGATATGTTGTGGAAAGTTTTGCGCGCATCCAATAACTCTCGGCTTATTCCAGACCGACATGCGCATTGCCTGGGCTTTATAGAATTCAGGATTCTGAAAGGCCGCAAGCCTGACGAGTGAGTTTGTCAAAGGCTGTGGCAATTTCGACTTTTCGAAATACACGAGATTAGCCAGTGTGATCGTGATAGACGTCGGCAAAGGGCAAGCTAACTTACGTGACCTCAACTCAGGAGTTTTCCAAGGTTCAGCCTCTCCCTCATCGTTGAGGTACGCTACACCTACCGGATCACGATTCCCCATCGCCAGAATAATGACCGGCTCGATACTCGCCAGGCTCATTCGCTGGATGGAAGCCAGGTAGGCCCATTGATCTGAATAAGGTTGAAGCGAGTCGTCTACAAATACGCTGTTGTTATTGGCTCTGGCGCGCTTTTGCAGAGGCAATGCAATGAGGTTCCCAAATCCACCATTGGGCATAAAGTCCTGGTTTGGAAACAATCGATCGTATGAACGCAGCGCCAATTGCCGGGTACGATCACAAGCATGACTGATGATCGCGGCCCCCAGACGACGTGCATCGTAGGCAGAAACCTTACTGTCGAAGAATATCCATGCATGAGCCCCATTACCTGATCGCGAAATCTCCAGCGACGCCGGGACATTCAACTCATGACAAGACTGAACGAAGGCTCGAGCATCATCACGCCATTCGGCCTCATCAAAATCCACGGCGAGAAAGTAGCAGGTGTCGTCCTGTAGCAAAGGATAAATGCCAACAACTACCTCCCCAGCCAGATGACGAAAAATTACCTCATCGGTCAACGGCAGTAACTGACGGTTGCCACAATCGCCACACTTGATTTTCGGTTTCTCACAAACCCCTGGCCGCCACTCATTAGCACAGGCCGGTGCGTATCCCGACTTGCCTGCTTTGCTATCCCAGCGGATTGGGTAGACGTCGTTTCTTCCGCGGAACAGGCTTCTGAACAGTGCAATCTTGCGGTCAGTACTGAGTTGCTTCGAAGGGACAATGGGCACAACATGAGTTTCAACCGACTCAATCGGAATGTGCCAATCAATACCGTGAGCCTCGAGCAACCCAATCAGCCTTGCGTTTTCGGCTTTCAATTTCGCTAGTTGACTGGCGTCTGTCACAACTATTCACCTCCACCCGTCAGAACCAATTCACCATCTCCCGCCGCCAACTCAACCCACAGAAAAACATTCGTTATCGAAAGATCGAGATTTGGAATTAGGGACCTAGACAAGGTGAAGCACCGCCGCAGCGATTACCAGATTAGCGTTCAGCGATATTAGATAGCGTGCAAAGAAAAGCCCGCTTGCGCGGGCTTTTCAATTGACCGTTACCTGTACCGAATCAGAAATCCAGGTTGGAAACCGCCAAGGCATTGCTTTCGATGAAGTCACGGCGAGGTTCGACCGCATCACCCATCAGGGTGTTGAAGATCTGGTCGGCGCCGATGGCGTCTTCGATGGTCACTTTGAGCATCCGGCGTACGCTTGGATCCATTGTGGTTTCCCACAGCTGATCCGGGTTCATTTCGCCCAGACCTTTGTATCGCTGGATGGTATGACGCTTGGTACTTTCAGCCATCAGCCAGTCCAGTGCTTCCTTGAACTCGGTGACTGCTTTCTTGCGCTCGCCACGCTGAACGTAGGCACCTTCGTCCAGCAGGGTGCTCAGTTGGGCGCCCAGGGAAACGACGGTCTTGTAGTCGTTGCTGCCGAAGAAGTCGCGGTTGAAGGTGACGTAGCTGGACAGACCGTGGGAGGTCAGTTCGACTTCCGGCAGCCACACGCCACGCTCACGGTCTTCACGCAGGCTGGCCTTGTAGACCAGACCGGACTTCTCTACGCCGCGCAGGCGAGTTTCGTACTGGGCCAGCCAGTCTTGCATCGCTGCGTGGTCGCCGAGTTTTTCCAGGCTCACGGCCGGCAGGTAGATGAAGTGTTCGGTCAGCTCCTGCGGGTACAGGCGCGACAGACGCTTGAGGGTCTTCATCACCATGCGGAAGTCATTCACCAGACGCTCCAGCGCTTCGCCGGAAATGCCCGGTGCGTCTTCATTCAGGTGCAGGCTCGCATCTTCCAGGGCCGACTGCGTCATGTACTCTTCCATGGCGTCGTCGTCTTTGATGTATTGCTCTTGCTTGCCTTTCTTGACCTTGTACAGCGGCGGCTGGGCGATGTAGATGTAGCCGCGCTCGATCAGCTCCGGCAACTGACGGAAGAAGAAGGTCAGCAGCAGGGTACGGATGTGCGAACCGTCGACGTCAGCATCGGTCATGATGATGATGTTGTGATAACGCAGCTTGTCGATGTTGTACTCTTCGCGACCGATACCGCAGCCCAACGCAGTGATCAGGGTGCCCACTTCCTGGGAAGAGATCATCTTGTCGAAGCGTGCTTTCTCGACGTTCAGGATCTTGCCCTTCAGAGGCAGGATCGCTTGGGTGCGACGGTTGCGTCCCTGCTTGGCGGAGCCGCCAGCAGAGTCACCTTCCACGAGGTACAGCTCGGAAAGGGCAGGGTCCTTTTCCTGGCAGTCGGCCAGTTTGCCCGGCAGGCCGGCGATGTCCAGCGCACCTTTGCGGCGGGTCATCTCACGGGCCTTGCGCGCCGCTTCACGGGCACGGGCGGCGTCGATCATCTTGCCGACGACCAGCTTGGCTTCGTTCGGGTTTTCCAGCAGGAAGTCCGAGAAGTACTTGCCCATTTCCTGTTCGACCGCGGTCTTCACTTCGGAAGACACCAGCTTGTCTTTAGTCTGGGAACTGAACTTCGGATCCGGCACCTTCACCGAGATGATCGCGGTCAGGCCTTCGCGGGCATCGTCGCCGGTGGTCGCGACCTTGTGCTTCTTGGCCAGACCTTCCTGCTCGATGTAGTTGTTCAGGTTACGCGTCAGTGCGGAACGGAAGCCCACCAGGTGGGTGCCGCCATCGCGCTGGGGAATGTTGTTGGTGAAGCACAACAGGTTCTCGTTGAAGCTGTCGTTCCACTGCAGGGCGATTTCCACGCCGATGCCGTCTTCACGCTGGATGTTGAAGTGGAACACCTGGTTGACCGCAGTCTTGTTGGTGTTCAGGTATTCAACGAATGCACGCAGGCCGCCTTCGTACTTGAACAGCTCTTCTTTGCCGGTGCGCTCATCTTTCAGAACGATGCCGACGCCGGAGTTGAGGAAGGAGAGTTCACGAATGCGCTTGGCGAGGATGTCCCAGCTGAAGTGAATGTTCTTGAAGGTTTCGCTGGAAGCCTTGAAGTGAATCTGGGTACCGGTGGTTTCGCTGTCGCCAACGATGGCCATTGGAGCCTGTGGAACACCATGAACGTAGGTCTGTTCCCAGATCTTGCCGCTACGGCGAACGGTCAGGACCAGTTCTTCGGACAGGGCGTTCACTACCGAAACACCTACACCGTGCAGACCGCCGGATACTTTGTAGGAGTTGTCGTCGAACTTACCGCCAGCGTGGAGGACGGTCATGATGACCTCTGCGGCGGAAACGCCTTCCTCTTTATGCACGTCTACCGGGATACCACGGCCGTTGTCGCGAACGGTGATGGATTCATCCGGGTGAATGATGATGCTGATGTCGTCGCAATAGCCGGCGAGTGCTTCGTCGATCGAGTTGTCGACCACCTCGAACACCATGTGGTGCAGGCCGCTACCATCATCGGTGTCGCCAATGTACATACCGGGACGTTTGCGTACGGCATCCAGGCCTTTCAGCACTTTAATGCTCGTTGAGTCGTACGTATTTTCTTCGCTCAATGCCTTCACTCCCGATGGTCGTGGGTCTGGGTGATACGGCCCTGTTCCACGTGGAACAAAGCGACTGGCGTTTCCGTCTGCCAGCCTTCCCTCAGTAATTCGTGATCTACACAGGTAATAAATACCTGGCAGCGTAAGTCTTCCAGCAAGCGGCAAAGCGCGCGACGGTGATGCTCGTCCAGCTCGGACGGCAAGTCATCCACCAGATAAATACACTGACCGCGTCGGGCCTGGCTGACCAGATGCCCCTGGGCAATCCGCAATGCACACACCACCAACTTCTGCTGTCCGCGGGACAAGATGTCCGCAGCGTTGTGAGCGCCCAATCTGAGACGCAAATCTGCACGTTGTGGTCCGGCTTGGGTATGACCCATTTGCTGGTCCCGGTGAAGGGAGCCGGCGAGCACTTCGCTCAATTCGCGGTCTTTATCCCAACCTCGGTAATAGCTGAGCGTTAAGCCCTCAAGCTCAACCAATTCGCTCAAAGTTTGTTCAAAGACTGGTTTCAAGACTTTGATGTAGGCGCGGCGGTATTCATCAATTTCAGCGCTGGCCTGGCACAGTTCCCTGTCCCAAACCGCTTGCGAAACGGCGTCAAGTGTACCATGCCGCAGCCAGGAGTTTCTCTGGCGCAAAGCCTTCTGCAGGCGCTGCCAGGTTGACATGAAGCGAGGTTCCACGTGGAACACTCCCCAGTCGAGAAACTGTCGGCGAATCTTCGGTGCGCCTTCGAGCAGGCGAAAACTGTCGGGGTTGATCAACTGCAGCGGCAGCATTTCTGCCAGTTGCGCAGCGCTGCGAGCATTCTGTCCATCGATACGGATCTGGAACTCCCCCTGGCGATCCCGGGAAATTCCCAGTGCACTGTGTCCGCCTTCGGCCAACTCAACCTGGCCGAAAACGGTACACGCCAGCTGCTCATATTGAATGACCGGCAACAGGCGGGTGCTGCGAAACGAACGGGCAAGCCCCAGCAGGTGAATGGCTTCCAGAACACTGGTTTTGCCGCTGCCGTTGGCGCCGTAAAGAATATTGATTCGGGGAGAGGGGGAGAAGGTCACCGGGTGCAGATTGCGCACCGCGGTGACCGAGACGCGACTTAAGGACATCTAGCTTCTGCTGAACAGGATCACAGACGCATCGGCATGACAACGTAAGCCGAATCGTCGTTGTCGGACTCTTGCACCAGCGCACTGCTGTTGGAGTCGGACAGGATCAGACGAACTTGCTCAGTGGTCATCACGCCCAGCACGTCGAGCAGGTAGCTCACGTTGAAGCCGATTTCCAGGGAGCCGCCAGTGTATTCAACGGCCACTTCTTCTTCCGCTTCTTCCTGCTCCGGGTTGTTCGCCTGGATCTTCAGCTGACCATTGGCCAGTTGCAGACGGATGCCGCGATACTTCTCGTTGGACAGAATCGCAGTACGGCTGAAAGCTTCACGCAGCGCCTGACGATCGCCCAGTACCAGCTTGTCACCACCTTTAGGCAGCACACGCTCGTAATCCGGGAATTTGCCGTCGACCAGTTTTGAGGTGAAAGTGAATTCACCGGTGGTGGCGCGAATGTGGTGCTGACCCAGAACGATGCTGACAATGCCTTCCGGCTCGGTCAGCAAACGGGCCAACTCAAGGATACCTTTGCGCGGCACGATGACCTGGTGGCGATCCGGCTGACCGATATCGGCCTGCATGGAGCACATCGCCAGACGGTGGCCGTCGGTGGCCACGGCGCGAATCACGCCGGCGGACACTTCCAGCAGCATGCCATTGAGGTAGTAGCGCACGTCCTGCTGGGCCATGGCGAAGCTGGTGCGTTCTATCAGGCGACGCAGTTTGCTTTGCTCCAGGCTGCAGGTCAGCGAACCCGGGCCTTCTTCTACAGTAGGGAAGTCATCGGAAGGCAGGGTCGACAGGGTGAAACGGCTGCGACCGGCCTTCACGACCAGCTTCTGCTCGTCGACCTTGATGTCGATCAGCGCATCGTTCGGCAAGCTTTTGCAGATGTCCATCAGCTTGCGCGCAGGCACGGTGATGGAACCGGATTCTGCCGGTTCTTCGAGTTGAACACGACCGACCAGCTCGACTTCCAGGTCGGTACCGGTCAACGACAGTTGCTGGCCTTCGACAACCAGCAGCACATTGGAGAGCACCGGCAAGGTCTGACGGCGCTCGACGACACCTGCGACCAGTTGCAGGGGTTTCAACAGGGCTTCGCGTTGAATGGTGAAATGCATGGTCTAGTCCCTTGCCTTAATTAGCTGCGCTGGTGTCATCACGTAGTCAATGTACGCAGCAGGTTCTTGTAGTCCTCGCGGATGTCCGCGTCGGATTCCTTAAGCTCGTTGATCTTGCGGCAGGCGTGCAAAACGGTGGTGTGGTCACGGCCGCCGAACACATCGCCGATTTCCGGCAAGCTGTGGTTGGTCAATTCCTTGGACAACGCCATGGCGACCTGACGGGGACGGGCGACCGAACGCGACCGGCGTTTGGACAGCAAGTCGGAGATCTTGATCTTGTAGTACTCGGCGACGGTGCGCTGAATGTTATCCACAGAGACCAGTTTGTCTTGCAGCGCCAACAGATCCTTGAGGGATTCGCGAATCAGCTCAATGGTGATATCGCGGCCCATGAAGTGCGAGTGGGCGATCACGCGCTTGAGCGCGCCTTCCAGTTCACGGACGTTGGAGCGAATGCGCTGGGCAATGAAGAACGCCGCGTCATGGGGCAACTCGACTTTGGCCTGGTCGGCCTTCTTCATCAGAATCGCGACACGGGTCTCAAGTTCCGGCGGCTCGACGGCGACCGTCAGGCCCCAGCCGAAACGGGATTTGAGGCGTTCTTCCAGGCCTTCGATTTCTTTCGGATAGCGGTCACTGGTGAGAATGACCTGCTGGCCACCTTCAAGCAGGGCGTTGAAGGTGTGGAAAAACTCTTCCTGGGAACGTTCCTTGCGAGCGAAGAACTGAATGTCGTCGATCAGCAGGGCATCCACGGAACGATAGAAACGCTTGAACTCGTTGATGGCGTTCAGTTGCAACGCCTTGACCATGTCCGCCACGAATCGCTCGGAATGCAAGTAGACAACCTTGGCATTCGGGTTCTTCTTTAACAGGTGGTTACCCACAGCGTGCATCAAGTGCGTTTTACCCAAGCCTACGCCGCCATAAAGGAAGAGCGGGTTGTAGCCGTGCTTGGGATTGTCCGCCACCTGCCACGCAGCCGCCCGGGCCAGTTGGTTGGACTTGCCCTCAACGAAGTTCTCGAAGGTGAAGGTGCGGTTCAGGTAGCTGGTGTGCTTGAGCGCACCTTCAACCTGGACGGTGCGTTGTTCGGCACGAACCGGCGCCTGTTGCGAGCTGGCGCCAGCCATTGGATCGAAGCTTTCCCGGGAAGGCTCTTCTTCAATGACCTCGGCAACCTTTTGCGTCGCACGCTTGGCCGGTGCAGCGACTGGCGCTGGAGCGGCAGGGGCCGAAGCCGCCTGAGCCTGGGCTGCAACGGCAGCGGCGGCCAGTGGCGCATTCGGCGCAGCACGTGGAGCCGAGCTACGTTTGCTTCCTATTAATAAGGAAAGCGCAGGCGTCGATCCGTTGCCATGTTCATCAAGCAGTTCCAGGACACGGCCCAGATACTTTTCGTTGACCCAGTCCAGGACAAAACGGTTGGGCGCATAGACGCGCAACTCGTCGCCTTCGGCTTCGACCTGTAGTGGACGGATCCAAGTGTTGAATTGTTGGGCAGGCAGCTCATCGCGCAGAAGCTCCACGCACTGCTGCCAAAGTTCCACTGACACGGACATCCCCTAAGTTGAAAGCCGGTGAGGCAAAAACAAGCGGCCATTGTAACGACCAGACGCGGACTTATCCACACGAAGGTGGGTGATCGGCCAAGAAGAATCAACGCTTTATACGCCAAAAAGACGACCAATGGTCTGTGCATAAGCTCTGTGGATAACCGAGGCTGAGATCGTTGCACAACTGGGGGCGAAACTCGGTGGATAACCACCCTGTGGATAAACCCGTCTTTCACACACAGGTTTTCCGACAGCGCAGCACAGGCTTGTCACGGTTTTCCACTGTAGTTGTCATTCTCTGTACAGCTTGAATAATAAGGTATTGAGCCAGTTATCCACAGATGAACACGTCCTTAGCTTTTATAAGCTTTACAGAAAAGCTTTAAATACTTTCCTTCTTTATTTTTATGTCTAATGTGCGGATTGAGCACGAACAGACCGGTCACGAACTGCCTATAAGGAAATGTTGGTTGGAAATTGACCTGAGGACTTGCTTTCTCTAGAATCCCCGGTCTCTTAAAACGGGGGCCATTCCGGCCCGTTGTGGACGAACCAGGTAACACGACATGAAACGTACTTTCCAACCAAGCACTATCAAACGCGCTCGTACCCACGGTTTCCGTGCTCGCATGGCTACCAAGAACGGTCGTGCCGTCCTGTCGCGTCGTCGCGCCAAAGGTCGCGCACGTCTGGCAGTTTGATAATCCGGCACTGGAGGTGAGTCAGGACTTCAGTCGGGAAAAGCGTCTGCTTACTCCCCGGCATTTCAAGGCAGTCTTTGACTCCCCTACCGGCAAGGTTCCGGGGAAAAATCTCCTGCTCCTTGCGCGCAACAACGATCTCGATCACCCCCGTCTCGGGCTGGTAATCGGGAAAAAGAGCGTAAAGCTCTCCGTTGAGCGCAATCGCCTCAAACGTCTGATGCGCGAATCGTTTCGCCTGAACCAGGATTCACTGGTCGGCTGGGACATCGTTATCGTCGCGCGCAAAGGTTTGGGCGATGTAGAAAACCCTGAATTAATTCAGCATTTCGGCAAGCTCTGGAAACGTCTGGCACGCAGCAAGCCAGTACCAGCAGTCAAAACCGAAGATGTAGGGGTAGACAGTCCGGATGCGTAAACTGGCACTCGTTCCGATCCAGTTTTACCGCTACGCCATTAGTCCCTTGATGGCCAGTCACTGTCGTTTCTACCCCAGCTGTTCCTGCTACGCGTTGGAAGCCATCGAAAATCATGGCCTTCTGCGCGGTGGCTGGCTGACCTTTCGTCGTCTAGGTCGCTGTCATCCGTGGAATCCCGGTGGTTATGACCCGGTTCCACCTATCCCTACCTCCCGTTCTTCTTCGATGGCCGAGTAATCATGGATATCAAACGCACGATCCTGATCGTCGCCCTGGCAATCGTGTCCTACGTCATGGTTCTTAAATGGAACCAGGATTATGGCCAGGCTGCCCTGCCGACTCAGAATGTTGCTTCCAGTACGACCGCCCCGGGCCTCCCGGACACGGCAACTGGCAATAAAGCGTCCGTCAGTGACGACATTCCACACGCCGCAAACGATACCAGTGCACCTGCCGAGACTCCGGTCGCTGCAAGCACCGATCTGATCCAGGTCAAAACGGATGTGCTGGATCTCGCCATCGATCCACAAGGTGGTGATGTCGCCCAGCTGAAACTGCCGCTGTATCCACGTCGCCAGGACCATCCGGAAATTCCTTTCCAGCTGTTCGACAATGGCAACGAGCGTACTTATCTGGCTCAGAGCGGTCTGATCGGCACCAACGGCCCGGACGCAAGTCCTGCCGGTCGTCCGGTTTACTCCTCGGAGAAGAAGGTTTATCAACTGGCTGATGGTCAGGACCAATTGGTCGTGGACCTGAAGTTCAGCAAGGACGGCGTCAACTACATCAAGCGTTTCACCCTGAAACGTGGCCTGTATGACGTGACCGTTACTTACCTGATCGACAACGAAAGCGCCCAACCCTGGTCGGGTGCGATGTTCGCGCAACTCAAGCGCGACGCCAGTTCCGATCCTTCTTCCAGCACCGCCACCGGCACTGCGACTTACCTGGGCGCCGCCCTGTGGACAAGTTCCGAGCCGTACAAGAAAGTGTCCATGAAGGACATGGACAAGGGCGCGCTAAAAGAAAACGTCACCGGTGGCTGGGTTGCCTGGCTGCAACACTACTTCGTGACCGCATGGATTCCGGAGAAGGGCGAAAACAATATCGTCCAGACCCGTAAAGACAGCCGCGGCAACTACATCATCGGTTACACCGGTCCATCTTTGACCGTTGCACCCGGTGCCAAGGCCGAAACCAGCGCCATTCTGTACGCCGGTCCGAAAAGCCAAGCCGTGTTGAAAGAGTTGTCCCCAGGTCTGGAACTGACCGTCGACTACGGCATTCTGTGGTTTATCGCTCAACCGATCTTCTGGTTGCTGCAACACATCCACGCCATTGTGGGTAACTGGGGCTGGTCGATCATCTTCCTGACCATGCTGATCAAAGGGCTTTTCTTCCCTCTGTCGGCTGCCAGCTACAAATCCATGGCGCGCATGCGTGCAGTGGCCCCGAAACTGGCTGCGCTGAAAGAGCAACATGGCGACGACCGGCAGAAAATGTCGCAAGCCATGATGGAGCTGTACAAGAAAGAGAAGATCAATCCGCTGGGTGGTTGCTTGCCAATCCTCGTGCAGATGCCGGTTTTCCTCTCGCTTTACTGGGTTCTGCTGGAAAGCGTGGAAATGCGCCAGGCGCCGTTCATGCTGTGGATTACTGACCTGTCGATCAAGGATCCGTTCTTCATTCTGCCGATCATCATGGGTGCAACCATGTTCATCCAGCAGCAGTTGAACCCGACTCCACCGGATCCGATGCAGGCCAAGGTGATGAAGCTGATGCCAATCATCTTCACCTTCTTCTTCCTGTGGTTCCCGGCCGGTCTGGTGCTGTACTGGGTAGTGAACAACTGCCTGTCGATCGCCCAACAGTGGTACATCACTCGTAAGATCGAAGCGGCTACCAAAGCAGCTGCCTGATTTACACTGTGGATAACCACTCAAAACGCCCCCTAGTGGGGCGTTTTGCTATCTGTCTTTTTTGTCTGGATACCGGTTTATGAGTGCTCCCCGCGAAACCATCGCCGCTGTCGCCACCGCTCAAGGCCGTGGCGGTGTCGGTATCGTCCGTATTTCCGGGCCGCTGGCCAGCGTTGCGGCCCAAGCCTTCACCGGCCGCGAACTCAAGCCGCGATTTGCCCACTATGGTCCGTTCCTGGGTGAAAACGACGAAGTGCTGGACGAGGGAATCGCGCTGTATTTCCCGGGGCCGAACTCGTTTACCGGCGAAGACGTGCTGGAACTGCAGGGCCATGGCGGGCCGATTGTTCTGGATATGCTGCTCACTCGCTGCCTCGAACTGGGTTGCCGTCTGGCCCGCCCCGGCGAATTCAGCGAACGCGCATTCCTCAATGACAAACTCGACCTGGCCCAGGCTGAAGCCATCGCCGACCTGATCGAAGCCAGTTCTGCACAGGCTGCGCGTAATGCTCTGCGTTCGCTGCAAGGCGCTTTTTCAGCGCGTGTGCATAACCTCACAGAACAGTTGATCGGCTTGCGCATCTACGTTGAGGCGGCAATCGACTTCCCGGAAGAAGAAATTGACTTCCTTGCCGATGGCCATGTGTTGAGCATGCTCGACAAGGTACGTGGCGAGTTGTCCACAGTGATCCGTGAAGCAGGACAGGGCGCGTTGCTCCGTGATGGCATGACGGTGGTGATCGCCGGTCGACCGAATGCCGGCAAATCGAGTCTGCTCAACGCATTGGCCGGCCGCGAAGCTGCGATCGTCACCGAAATTGCAGGCACGACACGAGACGTTCTTCGCGAACATATCCACATCGACGGCATGCCGCTGCACGTTGTTGATACGGCAGGCTTGCGCGATACCGATGATCATGTGGAAAAGATCGGTGTAGAGCGGGCATTGAAAGCCATTGGCGAGGCAGATCGCGTCTTGCTGGTCGTCGATGCGACGGCGCCCGAAGCACTCGATCCTTTTGCGCTGTGGCCAGAGTTTCTCGAAACCCGTCCGGACCCTGCGAAAGTCACACTGATCCGCAACAAAGCCGATCTGACCGGGGAAGCCATTGCCCTGGATGTCAGCGACGATGGCCATGTCACCATCAGTCTGAGCGCTAAATCTGCAGGGGACGGTCTGGAACTGCTGCGCGATCACCTCAAGGCCTGCATGGGTTATGAACAGACTTCGGAAAGCAGCTTCAGTGCCCGTCGGCGTCACCTCGAGGCATTGCGCCACGCCAGCGATTCGCTTGAGCACGGCCGTTCCCAGCTGACCCTGGCAGGTGCCGGAGAGTTGTTGGCCGAAGATTTGCGCCAGGCGCAGCAATTTCTGGGAGAAATCACCGGTGCATTCAGCTCCGATGATTTGCTCGGGCGAATCTTTTCCAGTTTCTGCATTGGCAAATGACAGAGCGAGCTGTGGAGAAGTTATCCACAGCTCGCTTTTTGCGACTTACCAGTTGTAAGAGACTGATCCCAGGAAGGTACGGTCTTCACCCCAGTAACAGCGGCCCGCATCGTTACAACCTGACACGTATTCTTTGTCGAAGAGGTTTTTCGCATTCAGGTCCACGGTCCAATGGCGATCGATCTGATAACCGATGGCCGCATCCACCAAAGTGACATCGCCAGCATCGAGTTTTCCGTACAGGGAAGGCGAGGTGTAGGCGAATGCGCTGTCGAAGTAGCGAATCCCGCCGCCCACATACAGTCCCTTGAGGCTGCTCTCAAGAAAACGATACTTGGCCCACACCGAAGCCTGGTTGCGCGGCACGCCGGTCATTTGATGATCCTTGACCAGTGAGGTTGGCGAATCCTTGGTAATCCGCGCATCGGTGTAGGTGTAGGCTGCCGTCACATTGAGGTTCGGCGTCAGGTTGCTGTTGAGTTCAAGTTCGACACCCTTGGAACGGCTTTCGCCGACCTGGCGATAGGTGGATGTGGTCGCGTCGAAATAGGTGTCGTCTTTCTTGCGCAGGTCATACACAGACGCGGTGAAGGCGGTGTCCCAACCGACAGGTTCGTATTTGAGCCCTACTTCATATTGGCTGCTGGTGATCGGGTCCAATGGTTGGCCGGCATTGGAGATCTGCTGAACCGGGACAAAGGCTGTGGAATAGCTGACATACGGGGTCAGGCCGTTGTCGAACTGGTACATCACGCCGCCCTGGTAAGTGAACTTCTTGTCCTCGGAGCTGATGTTACCGGCGCTGGCCACCTTGTCGCGGAAATCACTGTCGACCCAGTCCTGACGGCCACCGAGCAGGAACAGCCAGTGGTCATACTTGCTCTGAAGCTGTGCATAAACGCCCTTCATCTGCTGTTCCAGCAAGGTGTTCTGCACAGCAATCGGCGTCGTCGGATCACGCAGGTACACCGGGTTGTAGATATCGATCGGCCCCACCAGCCCGGCATTCCAGTCCTGATTGAATGAGGTGCGGTCAAAGCTGCCACCAAACAGCACGGTGTTTTCCAGCCCTCCCAGCTGGAATTTGCCTTCCAGCTGGTTATCCAGCGAGTACACCATCGATTTGTTGAAGCGATCGTAGGCGGTCATGTTCACACGCGTGCCGAAACCCGCGTTGTTCAAGTTGCCTGGCCAGGTCTCATGGCGGGTGATGCGTGACTGCATGTAGCGCGAGTTCTGCCGGAACTGCCAGTCATCATTGAAGCTGTGACTGAATTCGTAACCGGTACTCCAGGTTTCACGCTCGAAGGTATTCCAGTCCGGATCGCCAAGCATGGTGTCCTTGGATAACTTGCCGTTGGGGTTCTTCAGCAAGGTGCCGGCGGCCGGCAGGCCGAGCTCCATATTGGTGTGATCCTTCTGGTAGCTGGCCAGCAGGGTCAAGGTATTGAAGTCATCGAAATTCAGGGTCAGGGAAGGGGCGATGTAGATGCGATCGTCCGGCACATGTTTGGTCTGGGTGTCAGCGTTGCGCCCCAGCATCACCACCCGACCGAGCACGTTTTCGTTGTCGTTCAGCGGTCCGGAAACATCGACGCCCAGCTGCCGGCGGTTGTTCGAACCATAGCTGAGTTGAATCTCGCCCTGAGGTGCAGCGGTGGGGCGCTTGCTTACCAGATTGACCAGTCCGCCCGGCGCGTTCTCACCATAGAGCAGCGAAGACGGTCCGCGGAACACTTCAACCCGTTCAAGACCATAGGGCTCGGTGGTGGTGTCGTACCGATTGCCCTGGACTCGCAAGCCATCGCGCAGCAGGCCATAACCGTAATCCGTTGCGTTGAAACCGCGAATGTAGAACAGGTCGCCGGCCAGGCTATCCCCCGCGGCAAACGGCGGCGCGAAGATACCCGGCACATAGCCCAGGACATCAGTCAGGGTCTGGGATTTCTGATCCTTCATGCGTTGAGCGGTGACGACCGAAATCGACCGCGGGGTTTCCGACAGCGGCGTGCTGGTTTTGGTGCCGATCCGGCTGTCGTTCGCCTTGTAGCCCTTGTCTTCGGAGTAATCCAGATTCATGTCATTCGGTTGCTGACCATTAATGTTGGTCGCACCGAGTACCAGCGAGCCGGCTTCCGGCAGCGGCTGCAGAATGTAACTGTCGGGCCCCTGCGGGACGGCCTGCAATCCTGAGCCTTGCAACAGAATCGCAAAGCCCTGTTCGATCGAGTAACTGCCGACCACACCCTGAGTGCGCAGATTCGCAGTCTGTTGGGGGGAGAACGACAGGATCACATTGGCCGCGGAAGCGAATTGACTCAGGGCGTTATCCAGCGGGCCGGCCGCAATGGCGTAGCGCTGCATGGCATCGGCGGCCATGGCGTGAGGAATGATCAGTGGATAACTCGCAGCGCTGGTCAGCAGCAAACTGTAGGCAATGCAGTGGGGAGTGAAACGCTTACGCAAGATCGGGAGTCGCATGAGTAGGAAAGCCCTGAAGGTGGCAAAAGCCGCGTGGATCGCGATTACCTGTAGGGCCGTTACAGGAAAAAAAAAGATAACCCTGTGGCGGATTTTTTTCCGGGTCGGTTAGCTGACTCGTTTGATCGACACCCAGTAACGGGTGAAGTAGCTGACGCTGACGGGCAATGAGGCTTGAAGGTTGGCCAGGACTGCATCCGTCGAGTCCAGCCGAAAGGTTCCGGATACACGCAGACGCGCCGCGCTTTCGTCACAGTGCAGAATTCCGGAGCGGTACCGGCCCAGCTCAGCGATCACATCCCCCAGGCGGGCATCGAGGACGATCAGTTGCCCGTTGATCCAGGCCGCTTCGGTTGATCGATAAGGATGGGTTGCGCCCACGCCGAGACTGTCGAAATCCGCACCTTCGCCGGCCACCAGCAGGCGTGCCTGTTCAGGCTGATCGCCTGGTTGAACGCTGACACGATCTTCAAGGACGCCGATTCGCGATGATCCGGATAACTGTCGAACCGAGAAACGCGTGCCCAAGGCCCTGATTCGCCCTTGGCGGGTTTCGACGAAAAACGGCCGCTGATCACCGAGCTTGCCGGTGCTGACGAGAATTTCCCCTTCTCGCAAACGGATCAATCGCTGCTCGCCATCGAACAGCACATCGATGGCGGTACCGGTATTGAGATGAATCCGGGTGCCATCGGCGAACTCGATCCTGCGTCGCTGGCCGACTTTGGTCCGGTAATCCGCCCAGACATTGCCCAATGAAGTGTGCTGCTGAACGTTCCAGCCCAGATAACCGGTGCCGGCAAGAATCAGAAGCAGTTTGAGTACCTGGCGACGTTGTTGGGTTGAGGACAATGCCCGCCGGGAGAGATCGCGAGATCCGCCGATATGGCGCTGGATTCTTTCCATCTGATTCCACGCCGCCAGATGCGCAGGACTGCTGTCGAGCCAGTGCTGCCACGCCTGACGTTGCGCGGCTGTCGGCGGCTCGGCCTGAAACTGCACATACCAGCTGGCAGCGGCTTCGAAGATTTTGCGATCCGGTGCGGCAGACATCAAAGCCCCGCCATGATCATCGAACATTCGGTCAGTGCGCGAATCATGTGTTTCTTCACGGTGGTCAGCGAAATCTTCAGTTGAGTGGCGATCTGTTGATAAGTCAGCCCCTCGATCTGCGACAACATGAAGATTTGTCGTGCCCGGGCGCCGAGATCGGACAGTGCCTTATCCACAGCGATCAGGGTTTCGATGATCAACGCCCTGTCTTCTTCACTGATCTGGGTGGCCTCGGGGCGTGCTGCGAGGGTTTCCAGATAAGCCACCTCTATCGCGCGCCGGCGATAGCGGTCGATCACCAATCCCCTTGCCACCGTCGTCAGATAATCTCGCGGCTCCCGAATCTGGCTCGCATCCCGCGAACCGAGAATTCGCACAAACGTATCGTGGGCAACGTCCGCCGCATCGCAGGCGTTATTCAGTCTTCCCCTCAACCATCCAAACAGCCACGAATGGTGCTGAACGTAGATTCGCTCGATTGCTGAGGTGTGGGATGGCATGGGCATGAGGAGGGAAGGGTTGGTTAATGATAATAGATATTATTAGCTTTTGTTACAGATCCCCACAATAGCCTCCTGCGTACCTTCGGACGACGACTCGATGGCTTTCTTTGCGATAGCCGACGACTTTTCCCCTGCACGAGAAATTTTTTTGCCTCGGATTTCAATGATCCGTGCGAATTTCTGTGGATTAAGCCCTGTGAATAACCGCAGCTAAGGACGGTTGATAACAGAGCGTGAAAACTGAACATAACTGCCTCTGTGGATAACCATCACTTTGATCCACAGGTTTAAACCGGTTATCCAAGGGCCTCATTGACACATGGGCACAGGGTTATGAATCTCTGTACACAGCGGATATAAAGGCATACATCAATCTATCCACAGATATGAGGTGCACTAGAAATAAACATAAAAACAAAGATTCTATAAATTTCTCTCTTTTTAATTTCTATAACTCCGACTTCTCCACAACTGGTTAAATTTTGTGCAAAGGGTTCTTTAGGAAGGGCGAAGTCCCTATACTTGCCGACCAGGTCCAGAAACCTGAGCCCAACTATTCCTGAATTACCTACTTAAGCAGGCACGAGGTGCGTGGTGGATTTCCCTTCCCGTTTTGAAGTGATCGTCATCGGCGGCGGTCATGCCGGTACCGAGGCAGCACTGGCCTCAGCACGTATGGGGGTAAAAACCCTGTTGCTGACGCATAACGTGGAAACCCTCGGTGCCATGAGTTGCAACCCCGCGATTGGCGGGATTGGCAAAAGCCACCTGGTAAAGGAAATCGACGCCCTGGGTGGTGCGATGGCCTTGGCCACCGATAAAGGTGGTATCCAGTTCCGCGTATTGAACAGCCGCAAAGGCCCGGCCGTACGAGCAACCCGTGCGCAGGCGGACCGTGCTCTCTACAAGGCTGCTATCCGCGAAATCCTGGAAAACCAGCCGAACCTGTGGATATTTCAACAGGCCGCCGACGACCTGATCGTCGAGCAGGACCAGGTCCGTGGTGTGGTCACGCAAATGGGCCTGCGTTTCATGGCCGATTCTGTGGTTTTGACCACTGGCACCTTCCTCGGGGGACTTATCCACATCGGCATGCAGAATTTTTCCGGTGGTCGTGCGGGTGATCCACCGTCGATCGCCCTCGCGCACCGTCTGCGTGAACTGCCGCTGCGTGTCGGTCGCCTGAAAACCGGTACGCCACCGCGTATCGACGCTCGCTCTGTGGATTTCTCGGTCATGACCGAGCAAGCGGGCGATACACCGATTCCGGTGATGTCCTTCATGGGCTCCAAAGAGTTGCATCCACAACAGATCAGCTGCTGGATCACCCATACCAACGCGCGTACCCACGAAATCATTGCCGCCAACCTTGATCGGTCGCCGATGTATTCCGGTGTCATCGAAGGTATCGGCCCGCGTTACTGCCCGTCGATCGAAGACAAGATCCATCGCTTTGCCGACAAGGAAAGCCATCAGGTCTTCATCGAGCCGGAAGGTTTGACGACTAACGAGCTGTATCCGAACGGGATATCCACATCGCTCCCGTTCGACGTGCAATTGCAGATCGTTCAGTCGATCCGCGGCATGGAAAACGCGCACATCGTGCGTCCAGGCTATGCCATCGAATACGATTACTTCGATCCGCGGGATCTGAAGTACAGCCTGGAAACCAAAGTGATCGGCGGCCTGTTTTTCGCCGGTCAGATCAATGGCACAACCGGTTACGAAGAAGCTGGCGCCCAGGGTTTGCTGGCCGGAGCCAACGCCGCGCTGCGTGCACAGGGCAAAGACGCCTGGTGTCCGCGTCGCGATGAAGCGTACATCGGCGTACTGGTCGACGACCTGATTACCCTTGGTACTCAAGAGCCGTACCGCATGTTCACCTCGCGTGCCGAATACCGTCTGATTCTTCGCGAAGACAACGCCGACCTGCGCTTGACCGAAAAAGGCCGTGAGTTGGGTCTGGTCGATGATGAGCGTTGGGCTGCATTCAGCAAAAAACGCGAAAGCATCACGCTGGAAGAACAGCGCCTGAAAAGTACCTGGGTTCGACCTGGCACCGAGCAGGGCGACGCGATCGCCGAAAAATTCGGCACGCCGCTGACCCACGAATACAACTTGCTCAATCTCTTGAGCCGTCCGGAAATCGACTACGCTGGTCTCATCTCCGTCACCGGTGACGGCGCAGAAGATCCACAGGTCGCCGAGCAGGTCGAAATCAAGACCAAATACGCCGGTTACATCGACCGTCAACAGGATGAAATCGCCCGACTGCGCGCCAGCGAAGACACGAAACTGCCTGTGGATATCGATTACACGAGCATTTCCGGTCTTTCCAAAGAGATCCAGAGCAAGCTCGGTACGACCCGTCCCGAGACTTTGGGCCAGGCGTCGCGTATCCCGGGCGTTACCCCGGCAGCGATTTCGCTGCTGATGATTCATTTGAAAAAACGCGGCGCTGGCCGTCAGTTGGAGCAAAGCGCTTGAGTTCGTTGGTCACCTCGCAACATGCCGAAGAGTTATCCACAGGCGCTCGCCAACTGGGTGTCACGCTGACAGAAGCCCAGCACACGCAGCTGCTGGGTTATCTGGCCCTGTTGATCAAATGGAACAAGGCCTACAACCTGACCGCGGTGCGTGATCCGGACGAAATGGTGTCGCGCCATTTGCTCGATAGCCTGAGCGTGATGTCATTCATCGAAAACGGTCGCTGGCTGGACGTGGGCAGTGGCGGCGGCATGCCGGGCATCCCGTTGGCCATCCTGTTTCCCGAGTCGCAAGTGACCTGCCTCGACAGCAACGGCAAGAAAACCCGGTTCCTGACCCAGGTCAAACTCGAACTCCAGCTGGATAACCTGCAAGTTATCCACAGTCGCGTCGAAGCGTTCCAGCCTGCACAGCCATTCAACGGGATCATTTCCCGCGCTTTCAGCAGCATGGAAAACTTCACCAACTGGACTCGTCACCTCGGCGACGCCGATACACGCTGGCTGGCAATGAAGGGCGTTCATCCAGCCGATGAACTGGTAGCATTGCCGACAGATTTCCACCTCGATAGCGAACACGCCCTGGCCGTACCCGGTTGCCAAGGCCAACGCCATCTGCTGATACTGCGCCGCACGGCATGATTGGGAACACAAGCAAGAATGGCTAAGGTATTCGCGATTGCGAACCAGAAGGGTGGTGTGGGCAAGACCACCACCTGCATCAACCTCGCAGCATCGCTCGTCGCCACCAAGCGCCGGGTGCTGTTGATCGATCTCGATCCACAGGGCAACGCCACCATGGGTAGCGGTGTGGATAAACATGGCCTGGAAAACTCGGTCTATGACCTGCTGATCGGCGAATGCGATCTGGCTCAGGCCATGCATTTTTCCGAACACGGCGGTTATCAACTGCTGCCGGCCAACCGTGACCTGACCGCGGCCGAAGTGGTTCTGCTGGAAATGCAGATGAAGGAGAGCCGCCTGCGCAGTGCGTTGGCGCCGATCCGTGAAAACTACGATTACATTTTGATCGACTGCCCGCCGTCGCTGTCGATGCTGACGCTGAACGCCCTGGTCGCGTCCGACGGGGTGATTATCCCCATGCAGTGTGAATACTTTGCACTCGAAGGTCTGAGCGACCTTGTGGATAACATCAAGCGCATCTCTGAACTGCTCAATCCGGACCTGAAGGTCGAAGGCCTGCTGCGTACGATGTACGACCCGCGCCTGAGCCTGATGAACGATGTGTCGGCGCAGCTCAAGGAACACTTCGGTGACCAGCTTTACGACACCGTCATTCCGCGCAACATCCGATTGGCCGAAGCCCCAAGCTATGGCATGCCGGCGCTGGCCTATGACAAGGCCTCCCGCGGTGCAGTCGCCTACCTGGCTCTGGCCGGCGAAATGGTGCGCCGTCAGCGCAAAAACTCACGCATCGCCGCCGCTCAGGCAACTTAAGGAATCCCCATGGCCGTCAAGAAACGAGGTCTCGGACGAGGACTGGATGCACTGCTGAGTGGTCCGACCATCAGCTCGCTGGAAGAACAGGCCTCGCAAGCCGATCACCGCGAGTTGCAGCATTTGCCGCTGGATCTGCTCCAGCGTGGCAAATATCAACCGCGACGCGACATGGATTCGCAGGCGCTGGAAGAGTTGGCGCAGTCGATCAAGGCCCAGGGCGTCATGCAACCGATCGTGGTCCGCCCGATCGGCAGCGGTCGCTATGAAATCATCGCCGGTGAGCGCCGCTGGCGCGCCAGCCAGCAAGCCGGGCAGGAAACCATTCCGGCCATGGTGCGTGATGTGCCGGATGAAACCGCGATCGCCATGGCGCTGATCGAGAACATCCAGCGCGAAGACCTCAATCCGATCGAGGAAGCCATTGCCCTGCAGCGTCTGCAGCAGGAATTCCAGCTGACTCAGCAACAGGTTGCTGAAGCGGTCGGCAAGTCGCGGGTGACCGTGGCCAACCTGCTGCGCCTGATCTCGCTGCCGGAAGTCATCAAGACCATGTTGTCCCATGGCGATCTGGAAATGGGTCATGCCCGTGCATTGCTCGGTTTGCCGGACATTCAACAGGTTGAAGGGGCGCGACATGTTGTCGCACGCGGACTGACAGTGCGCCAGACTGAAGCACTGGTTCGCCAGTGGTTGAGTGGCAAACCGGAGCCCGTCGAACCCACCAAAACCGACCCGGATATCGCTCGTCTGGAGCAGCGTCTGGCCGAGCGCCTAGGCTCTGCGGTGCAGATTCGCCACGGTAAGAAGGGAAAGGGTCAGTTGGTGATTGGCTACAACTCTCTGGATGAGCTTCAAGGCGTACTTGCTCATATCCGCTGAAACATTTCCTCATGTAGCGCGCAGTCGGAAATCACTACCTGACAGTTGAATAGGGGCAAAACCGCCCCTATACTCTGCGCGCATTTTGTCGGCACAAATTATGCCAAGTTATTGAATTCTGGCAGCCGACCATTGGAGAGCAATAGTGATGGAAACCCGCACGCCAAACCGCTTGCCGTTCCATCGCCTGGCAGTTTTTCCGGTGTTGATGGCCCAGTTTATCGTTTTGCTCATCGCCGCTTTGGCGCTTTGGAAATGGTACGGAGTCGTCGCCGGATATTCGGGACTTTGCGGAGGCCTGATAGCCTTGCTGCCCAATGTTTATTTCGCTCACAAGGCATTTCGGTTTTCCGGCGCCAGAGCAGCCCAGTCCATCGTCCGGTCGTTTTATGCCGGCGAGGCAGGGAAATTGATTTTGACGGCAGTGCTGTTTGCACTGGTGTTTGCAGGTGTGAAGCCATTGGCGCCGATTGCAGTCTTCGGTGCCTTCGTGCTGACCCAGTCGGTCAGCTGGTTCGCTCCCCTGTTGATGAGAACAAGACTTTCGAGACCTTAGGGCGTTTGAGGCAACCATGGCAGAAACAACGGCTTCGGGCTATATCCAGCACCACTTGCAGAACCTGACTTTCGGTCAGCACCCTACCGGCGGCTGGGGCTTTGCCCACACCGCAGCAGAAGCCAAGGAAATGGGCTTCTGGGCTTTCCACGTCGATACCCTCGGCTGGTCGGTCGCACTGGGTCTGATCTTCGTTCTTCTTTTCCGCATGGCGGCGAAGAAAGCGACTTCCGGTCAACCAGGCGCTCTGCAGAACTTCGTTGAAGTACTGGTCGAATTCGTCGATGGCAGCGTGAAAGACAGCTTCCACGGCCGTAGCCCGGTGATTGCACCGCTGGCACTGACCATCTTCGTCTGGGTCTTCCTGATGAACGCCGTCGACCTGGTACCGGTCGACTGGATTCCTCAGCTGGCCATCCTGATCTCCGGTGACCCCCACATCCCGTTCCGCGCCGTGTCGACCACCGACCCGAACGCGACCCTGGGCATGGCGTTCTCGGTTTTCGCACTGATCATCTTCTATAGCATCAAGGTCAAGGGCCTCGGCGGCTTCATCGGCGAGCTGACCCTGCACCCGTTCGGCAGCAAGAACATCCTCGTTCAGGCCCTGCTGATCCCGGTGAACTTCCTGCTGGAATTCGTGACCCTGATCGCCAAACCGATCTCTCTGGCTCTGCGTCTGTTCGGCAACATGTATGCCGGCGAACTGGTGTTCATCCTGATTGCTGTGATGTTCGGCAGCGGTCTGCTCTGGCTCAGCGGCCTGGGCGTTGTTCTGCAGTGGGCGTGGGCTGTGTTCCACATCCTGATCATCACCCTGCAGGCATTCATCTTCATGATGCTGACCATCGTCTATCTGTCGATGGCGCACGAAGAAAACCATTAAGACCAGTTTCGACTAGTCTGATGTCCCTCTCGGTCAAACGAGAGGGGGCCTTTAACGAGGCCTCTGAAACGATTTGTTTTACCGCTTTAAATTAAAAAAACCTAAACCATACGACGTAAAAGTCGGGAGGAAAGATGGAAACTGTAGTTGGTCTAACCGCTATCGCTGTTGCACTGTTGATCGGCCTGGGCGCACTGGGTACCGCAATTGGTTTCGGCCTGCTGGGCGGCAAGTTCCTGGAAGGCGCAGCGCGTCAGCCAGAAATGGTTCCAATGCTGCAAGTTAAAATGTTCATCGTTGCCGGTCTGCTCGACGCCGTAACCATGATCGGTGTTGGTATCGCTCTGTTCTTCACCTTTGCGAACCCGTTCGTTGGTCAAATCGCTGGCTAATTACTCGGATCTTCCGGGTAATTTGGTGTGATGGACAACGTAACTGCGAGGTGTTGGCGTGAACATTAATGCGACCCTGATTGGCCAGTCCGTTGCGTTCCTGATTTTTGTACTGTTCTGCATGAAGTTCGTATGGCCTCCGGTCATCGCGGCTCTGCACGAACGTCAGAAGAAGATCGCTGATGGTCTGGACGCTGCCAGCCGAGCAGCTCGCGACCTGGAGTTGGCCCAAGAAAAAGCGGGTCAGCAACTGCGCGAAGCGAAAGCTCAGGCAGCTGAAATCATCGAGCAAGCCAAGAAACGCGGTAGCCAGATTGTCGACGAAGCCCGTGAACAGGCTCGCGTCGAAGCTGACCGTGTGAAGGCTCAGGCTCAGGCCGAGATCGAACAGGAACTGAACAGTGTCAAAGACGCGCTGCGCGCCCAAGTGGGTAGCCTGGCCGTTGGCGGTGCTGAGAAGATCCTGGGTGCCACAATCGATCAAAACGCGCACGCAGAGCTGGTTAACAAACTGGCTGCTGAAATCTAAGCGAGGGCGATCATGGCAGAACTGACCACGTTGGCCCGACCTTACGCTAAGGCGGCCTTCGAGCACGCTCAGGCCCACCAGCAACTGGCCAATTGGTCAGCCATGCTCGGCCTGGCAGCAGCGGTGTCGCAAGACGACACCATGCAGCGTGTGCTCAAGGCCCCGCGACTGACGAGCGCAGAAAAGGCCGCCACGTTCATTGACGTGTGCGGCGACAAGTTTGATGTAAAAGTGCAGAACTTCATTCACGTCGTTGCCGAAAACGACCGTCTCTCGCTGTTGCCGGAGATTGCCGCTCAGTTCGACCTGTACAAGGCCGAGCAAGAGAAGTCGGTAGACGTTGAAGTGACCAGTGCTTTTGCATTGAACCAAGAACAGCAAGACAAACTCGCCAAGGTTCTCAGTGCACGACTCAACCGGGAAGTGCGCCTGCAAGTCGAGGAAGACAGCTCCCTTATTGGTGGTGTTGTCATCCGCGCCGGCGACCTGGTTATCGATGGCTCGATTCGCGGCAAAATCGCGAAACTTGCCGAAGCATTGAAATCTTGAGTTTGAAGGGGCAGCAGAGCAATGCAGCAACTCAATCCTTCCGAAATAAGTGAAATTATCAAGGGCCGCATCGACAAGCTCGATGTGACCTCCCAAGCCCGTAACGAAGGCACTGTCGTCAGCGTATCTGACGGCATCGTGCGGATTCACGGTCTGGCCGACGTAATGTACGGCGAGATGATCGAGTTTCCGGGCGGCGTCTACGGTATGGCCCTCAACCTGGAGCAAGACTCCGTAGGTGCCGTTGTATTGGGCGCATACACCAGTCTGGCTGAAGGCATGAGCGCCAAGTGCACAGGCCGCATCCTGCAGGTTCCGGTTGGTAAGGAACTGCTGGGTCGCGTAGTCGACGCACTGGGTAACCCAGTTGACGGCAAAGGTCCGCTGAACAACACCGAGACCGACGCGGTCGAGAAAGTTGCTCCAGGCGTGATCTGGCGTAAGTCGGTAGACCAGCCTGTACAGACTGGCTACAAGGCTGTCGATGCCATGATCCCTGTCGGCCGTGGCCAGCGTGAGCTGATCATCGGTGACCGTCAGATCGGTAAAACCGCTCTGGCGATCGACGCGATCATCAACCAGAAAGACAGCGGCATTTTCTGCGTATACGTTGCAATCGGTCAGAAGCAATCGACCATCGCCAACGTTGTTCGCAAGCTGGAAGAAAACGGCGCTCTGGCCAACACGATCATCGTGGCTGCCAGTGCTTCGGAATCTCCTGCACTGCAATACCTGGCACCGTACTCCGGTTGCACCATGGGCGAATACTTCCGCGACCGCGGTGAAGACGCGCTGATCGTTTATGACGATCTGTCCAAGCAAGCAGTGGCGTACCGCCAGATTTCCCTGCTGCTGCGCCGTCCACCAGGACGTGAAGCTTACCCAGGCGACGTGTTCTATCTCCACTCCCGTCTGCTGGAGCGCGCATCCCGCGTTTCGGAAGAGTACGTAGAGAAGTTCACCAACGGCGCAGTGACTGGCAAAACCGGTTCCCTGACTGCACTGCCGATCATCGAAACCCAGGCTGGCGACGTTTCCGCGTTCGTTCCGACCAACGTGATTTCCATCACCGACGGTCAGATCTTCCTGGAATCGGCCATGTTCAACTCGGGCATCCGCCCTGCAGTGAACGCCGGTGTTTCGGTATCCCGTGTGGGTGGTGCCGCTCAGACCAAGATCATCAAGAAGCTCTCCGGTGGTATCCGTACCGCTCTGGCTCAGTACCGTGAACTGGCGGCATTCGCCCAGTTCGCTTCTGACCTGGACGAAGCGACCCGTAAGCAACTTGAGCATGGTCAGCGCGTAACCGAGCTGATGAAGCAGAAGCAATACGCGCCAATGTCGATCGCCGACATGTCGCTGTCGCTGTATGCCGCTGAGCGTGGGTTCCTGACTGACGTTGAAAACGCCAAAGTCGGCAGCTTTGAACAAGCGCTGATTGCTTACTTCAACCGCGATCACGCCGATTTGATGGCGAAGATCAACGTGAAGGGTGATTTCAACGACGAAATCGACGCTGGCCTCAAAGCCGGTATCGAGAAGTTCAAGGCCACCCAAACCTGGTAAGCCGCAGCGGGGGCCGCAAGGCCCCCGCTTGCTAACCTGATAGGTGTTACATGGCAGGCGCAAAAGAGATTCGCAGTAAGATTGCGAGCATCAAAAGCACGCAAAAAATTACCAGCGCCATGGAAAAAGTGGCGGTCAGCAAAATGCGCAAGGCACAAATGCGCATGGCTGCTAGCCGTCCTTATGCGGAGCGCATCCGCCAGGTTATTGGTCATCTGGCCAACGCCAACCCGGAATATCGTCACCCGTTCATGATCGACCGCGAAGTAAAGCGCGTCGGTTATGTCGTAGTGAGCAGTGACCGTGGTCTGTGTGGTGGCTTGAACACCAACCTGTTCAAGGCTCTGGTCAAGGACATGGCGGTAAACCGTGAAAACGGCGTCGAGATCGATCTGTGTGTGGTTGGTAGCAAGGGTGCGGCTTTCTTCCGCAACTTCGGCGGTAACGTCGTCGCGGCTATCAGTCACCTGGGTGAAGAGCCGTCGATCAACGATTTGATCGGCAGCGTCAAGGTGATGCTGGATGCTTATCTGGACGGCCGTATTGACCGCCTGTCCGTGGTGTCCAACAAGTTCGTCAACACCATGACGCAAACGCCAACCGTGGAGCAGTTGATTCCACTGGTGGCAACCCCGGATCAAGAACTCAAGCACCACTGGGACTATCTCTACGAACCGGACGCCAAAGAGCTGCTTGACGGCCTGATGGTGCGTTACGTGGAGTCGCAGGTCTACCAGGCGGTGGTCGAGAACAACGCGGCTGAACAAGCTGCGCGGATGATCGCGATGAAGAACGCTACCGACAACGCCGGTGATTTGATCAGCGAATTGCAGCTGGTCTACAACAAGGCGCGTCAGGCTGCGATCACCCAAGAGATCTCGGAAATCGTCGGCGGCGCTGCCGCGGTTTAACGGTTCAAATATTCAGAGGATCCAGCTATGAGTAGCGGACGTATCGTTCAAATCATCGGCGCCGTTATCGACGTGGAATTCCCACGCGACAGCGTACCGAGCATCTACGACGCCTTGAAGGTTCAAGGCGCCGAAACCACCCTCGAAGTTCAGCAGCAGCTGGGTGACGGCGTGGTTCGTACCATTGCGATGGGCTCCACCGAAGGCTTGAAGCGCGGTCTGGACGTCAACAACACTGGCGCAGCCATCTCTGTACCGGTCGGTAAAGCGACCCTGGGCCGGATCATGGACGTACTGGGCAACCCGATCGACGAAGCTGGCCCGATCGACACCGAAGAGCGTTGGGGCATCCACCGCGCTGCGCCGTCGTTCGCAGAGCAGGCAGGCGGCAACGACCTGCTGGAAACCGGCATCAAGGTTATCGACCTGGTTTGCCCGTTCGCCAAGGGTGGTAAGGTTGGTCTGTTCGGTGGTGCCGGTGTAGGCAAAACCGTAAACATGATGGAACTGATCCGTAACATCGCCATCGAGCACAGCGGTTATTCCGTGTTCGCCGGTGTGGGTGAGCGTACTCGTGAGGGTAACGACTTCTACCACGAGATGAAGGATTCCAACGTTCTGGACAAAGTGGCACTGGTTTACGGCCAGATGAACGAGCCGCCGGGAAACCGTCTGCGCGTTGCTCTGACCGGCCTGACCATGGCCGAGAAGTTCCGTGACGAAGGTAACGACGTTCTGCTGTTCGTCGACAACATCTATCGTTACACCTTGGCCGGTACTGAAGTATCCGCACTGCTGGGCCGTATGCCTTCGGCAGTAGGTTACCAGCCGACCCTGGCTGAAGAGATGGGCGTGCTGCAAGAGCGCATCACTTCGACCAAGCAAGGTTCGATTACTTCGATCCAGGCCGTATACGTACCTGCGGACGACTTGACTGACCCGTCGCCAGCAACCACCTTCGCCCACTTGGACGCCACCGTCGTACTGTCCCGTGACATCGCTTCCCTGGGTATCTACCCAGCGGTAGACCCACTGGACTCGACTTCGCGTCAGCTGGACCCGAACGTGATCGGCAACGAGCACTACGAAACCGCTCGCGGTGTACAGTACGTTCTGCAGCGTTACAAAGAACTGAAGGACATCATTGCGATCCTGGGTATGGACGAGCTGTCGGAAGCCGACAAGCAGTTGGTAAACCGTGCTCGTAAGATCCAGCGTTTCTTGTCGCAGCCGTTCTTCGTGGCTGAAGTCTTCACTGGTTCTCCAGGCAAATACGTTTCCCTGAAAGACACCATCGCTGGCTTCAAAGGCATCCTCAACGGTGACTACGACCACCTGCCAGAACAAGCGTTCTACATGGTTGGCGGCATCGACGAAGCGATCGAGAAAGCCAAGAAACTGTAATCCCGGCGCCCGGCAACGGGCGCTAATTTAGGTTGAGGCAATCAGATGGCTATGACAGTCCATTGCGATATCGTCAGTGCGGAAGGAGAAATCTTCTCCGGTCTGGTCGAGATGGTGATTGCGCACGGTGCACTGGGTGATCTTGGTATCGCTCTGGGTCACGCGCCGCTGATCACTAATCTGAAGCCAGGTCCGATCCGCCTGGTCAAGCAGGGCGGGGAAGAGGAGGTGTATTACATCTCCGGTGGTTTCCTCGAGGTCCAGCCGAACATGGTCAAGGTTCTCGCCGACACCGTGCAACGTGCTGCCGACCTGGACGAAGCCTCCGCTCAGGAAGCCGTTAAGGCTGCCGAGAAGGCCTTGCATGAGCGTGGCGCGGAATTCGATTACGGCTCCGCATCCGCACGTCTGGCCGAGGCTGCAGCTCAGCTGCGCACCGTCCAGCAGATCCGCAAGAAGTTCGGCCACTAAGTCGTGCTTGTTGTGTGATTGATTAAAAAGGGTAGCCTCGGCTACCCTTTTTTCTTTTCCGGTTTTCTTCACTTTGGTCGCAGCCGCTGACCACCCAGGATTGGTAGCCAGTCATGTCTCTTGAAATCGTAATTCTCGCTGCTGGCCAAGGCACGCGCATGCGTTCGTCCTTGCCGAAGGTTTTGCATCCGATTGCCGGCAATTCGATGCTCGGTCATGTTATCCACAGCGCCCGGCAACTTGATCCACAGCGCATTCACGTCGTAATCGGCCACGGTGCCGACGCCGTGCGTGAACGCCTGGCCGCGGACGATCTGAATTTCGTCCTTCAGGACAAACAACTGGGTACCGGCCACGCCGTCGCCCAGGCGGTTCCTTTCATCGAAGCCGACACTGTGCTGGTGCTGTACGGTGACGTTCCGCTGATCGAAGTCGAAACCCTGCAACGCCTGCTCAAACTGGTCACCCCAACACAGATGGGCCTGCTGACCGTCGAACTGGACGATGCCACCGGTTACGGCCGAATCGTTCGCGGCGCGGACGGCAAGGTTGCCGCCATCGTCGAGCACAAGGACGCCACCGAAGCTCAACGCGCTATAAAGGAAGGCAACACCGGTATCCTCGCGGTACCTGCCGATCGCCTGGCTGAATGGACCGGTCGCCTGTCGAACAACAACGTGCAGGGCGAGTACTACCTGACCGACGTGATCGAAATGGCGGTCAAGGACGGTCTGGTGGTGGCCACCGAACAACCCCACGACGCGATGGAAGTGCAGGGCGCCAACGATCGCAAGCAGCTTTCCGAACTGGAGCGTCACTATCAATTGCGCGCCGGTCGCCGCCTGATGGCCCAAGGCGTGACCCTGCGTGACCCGGCACGCTTCGATATCCGCGGTGAAGTGACCGTCGGCCGCGACGTGCTGATCGACATCAACGTTATCCTCGAAGGCAAAGTCGTCATCGAAGACGACGTGGTGATCGGCCCGAACTGCGTGATCAAGGACAGTACCCTGCGCAAAGGTGTGGTGATCAAGGCAAACAGCCACATCGAAGGCGCAATTCTGGGCGAGAGCAGCGATGCCGGTCCGTTCGCGCGGCTGCGTCCGGGCACCGTACTGGAAGCTCGCGCCCATGTGGGTAACTTCGTCGAACTGAAAAACGCCCACATGGGTGAAGGCGCCAAAGCCGGTCACCTTAGCTATCTGGGCGATGCGGAAATTGGCGCACGCACCAACATCGGCGCCGGCACCATCACCTGCAACTACGATGGTGTGAACAAGTGGAAAACCGTGCTGGGTGAAGACGTTTTCATCGGTTCCAACAACTCGTTGGTAGCGCCTGTGGATATCTCGTCCGGTGCAACCACTGCGGCAGGTTCGACCATCACGCAGAATGTGGATAAAGATCAGTTGGCGGTGGGTCGTGCTCGGCAGAAGAACATCGATGGCTGGAAACGGCCTGAGAAGGTCAAGAAGGGCTGAGTTGTCCACAGCCGTGAAATCGCTGAAGTTATTCACAGGCTGATCAAAGCGATTCGCGGGCAAGCCTCGCTCCTACAGTCAGAGGTAGGTGTGAGCCTTGCTCGCGAACGTTTTATCCACAGATCTTTTTATCGCACCGCGCTTGACGAAGTTTCACTGATAGGTTTTGATTGGTGCTGTTAACTTTCGAAACGAAACTTATCTTCCTCATGTCCAAGCGCAACACACCTCAACGTCGGCACAACATTCTTGCCTTGCTCAACGAGCAGGGTGAAGTGAGTGTGGATGAACTGGCCAAACGTTTCGAAACTTCCGAAGTTACGATTCGCAAGGATTTGGCCGCGCTTGAAAGCAATGGTTTGCTGCTCCGTCGTTATGGCGGCGCGATCACCATGCCTCAGGAACTGGTGGCCGATATCGGTCAGCCTGTCTCCAGATACAAGCAAGCCATCGCTCGTGCTGCGGTCACGCGGATTCGCGAGCATGCTCGGATCATCATCGACAGCGGCAGCACGACAGCCGCGATGATTCCCGAACTCGGTCAACAACCGGGCCTGGTGGTGATGACCAATTCCCTGCATGTCGCCAATGCGTTGAGCGAGCTCGAACACGAGCCCGTGCTGCTGATGACTGGCGGAACCTGGGATCCGCATTCCGAGTCATTTCAAGGGCAGGTTGCCGAGCAGGTACTACGCTCCTACGACTTCGATCAATTGTTCATCGGTGCCGATGGCATCGATCTGGTTCGCGGTACAACCACCTTCAACGAACTGCTGGGGCTGAGCCGCGTCATGGCCGAAGTTGCCCGGGAAGTGGTGGTGATGGTGGAGGCCGACAAGATCGGCCGCAAGATTCCCAACCTGGAGCTGCCCTGGAGCAGTGTCCATACCCTCATTACGGACGATCGCCTGCCCCTCGAGGCCCGCGATCAAATACAGGCCCGCGGCATCAATCTGATTTGCGCGGCTGTCAGTCAGGAGAAATAACATGTGTGGAATTGTTGGTGCAGTCGCAGAACGTAACATCACCGCCATCCTGGTCGAAGGCCTGAAGCGTCTTGAATACCGCGGCTATGACAGCGCCGGCGTGGCCGTTTACACCAATGAAGAAAAGCTCGAGCGCGCCCGTCGCCCTGGCAAAGTCAGCGAGCTGGAACAAGCGTTGGAGCAATCGCCGCTGGTCGGTCGCCTGGGCATCGCCCACACCCGTTGGGCCACCCACGGCGCCCCTTGCGAGCGCAATGCGCACCCGCATTTCTCCGAAGGCGTGGCGGTCGTGCACAACGGCATCATCGAGAACCACGAAGCGCTGCGCGAGCAACTCAAGGCGCTGGGTTACGTCTTTACCTCGGACACCGATACCGAAGTCATCGCACACCTGCTGAACCACAAACTCAAGGATCAGCCTGATCTGACCGAAGCCCTCAAGGCCACCGTCAAGGATCTGCATGGTGCCTACGGCCTGGCGGTCATCAGCGCCAGCCAACCCGATCGCCTGGTTGCAGCCCGTAGCGGCAGCCCGCTGGTGATCGGTCTGGGCCTGGGTGAAAACTTCCTGGCGTCCGACCAACTGGCCCTGCGTCAGGTCACCGACCGCTTCATGTACCTGGAGGAGGGCGATATCGCCGAGATTCGCCGCCACAGCGTGCAGATCTGGGACGTGACCGGCAAAGCGGTTGAACGCAAGATGGTGCAGTACACAGACGGTGCGGAAGCCGCTGACAAAGGCGAGTTCCGTCACTACATGCTCAAGGAAATCCACGAGCAGCCGTCCGTGGTGCAACGTACTCTGGAAGGTCGCCTGAGCCCGAACCAGGTGCTGGTGCAGGCTTTCGGTCCACAGGCTGCCGAGCTGTTCGCCAAAGTGCGCAATGTTCAGATCGTCGCGTGCGGTACCAGCTACCACGCTGGCATGGTCGCGCGTTACTGGCTCGAAGAACTGGCTGGTATCCCGTGCCAGGTTGAAGTCGCCAGCGAATTCCGTTATCGCAAGGTGGTGGTGCAGCCGGACACCCTGTTCGTCACTATCTCCCAGTCCGGCGAAACCGCCGACACCCTGGCCGCACTGCGCAATGCCAAGGAACTGGGCTTCCTCGCCAGCCTGGCCATCTGCAACGTCGGCATCAGTTCCCTGGTGCGTGAATCCGACCTGACCCTGTTGACCCAGGCCGGTCGCGAAATCGGCGTGGCATCGACCAAAGCTTTCACCACTCAGCTGGTAGGCCTGTTGCTGCTGACCCTGTCCCTGGGTCAGGTTCGCGGCACCTTGGCCAGCGGCGTCGAAGCCACTCTGGTTGAAGAGCTGCGTCGCCTGCCGAGCCGCTTGGGCGAGGCGCTGGCCATGGACGGTACTGTGGAAAAAGTCGCCGAGCTGTTCGCCGAGAAAAACCACACGCTGTTCCTCGGTCGCGGCGCGCAATTCCCGGTGGCAATGGAAGGTGCGCTCAAGCTCAAGGAAATCTCCTACATCCACGCCGAAGCCTATCCGGCGGGCGAGCTGAAGCACGGTCCGCTGGCACTTGTGGATAACCACATGCCGGTCGTAACTGTCGCGCCGAACAACGAGCTGCTGGAAAAACTGAAGTCCAACCTTCAGGAAGTCCGCGCCCGGGGTGGCGAGCTGATCGTCTTCGCCGACGAGAAGGCCGGCATGACCAATGGAGAAGGCACGCATGTGGTGAACATGCCGCACATCCACGACATCCTGTCGCCTATCCTCTACACCATTCCGCTGCAGCTGCTGTCGTACTACGTGGCCGTGCTCAAGGGCACCGACGTTGACCAGCCGCGCAACCTGGCGAAATCGGTGACTGTGGAATAAGTTATCCACAGTTGATCGAACCCTGAAAATCGCAGCCAACCGGCTGCGATTTTTTTATCTGAATCGAGGATCGCCGATGGACCGCTTTCAGGAAATGCAGGTCTTCGCTGCCGTTGCCCAGGATCAAGGCTTTTCGGCTGCCGCGCGACGCTTGGGAATGTCGGCGGCCAGCGTCACTCGGGCTGTGGCGGGGCTGGAGAAGCGCATTGGTACGCAGTTACTCACACGCACCACGCGCAGTGTGCATTTGAGCGAAGCGGGCCAGCGATTTCTCGAAGACTGCCGCAGGATCCTCGCCGAGGTGCAGGAAGCCGAGGATTCGGCGGCAGGCAGTCATATCCTGCCTCGCGGACAACTGACGATTACGGCACCGGTGCTGTTTGGTGAGTTATTCATCACACCGCTCATGGTGAAATTTCTGACTCAATTTCCGGACGTCACGATCAACGCATTGCTGGTTGATCGAGTGGTCAGCGTGGTGGAGGAGGGGATCGATGTGGCGGTGCGCATCGGTGAGCTGCCGGACAGCAATCAACATGCGATTCGGGTGGGCCAGGTCCGCCGGGTGATCGTTGCCTCGCCTGAGTTTCTGAAAACTCATGGCCGTCCAACGCATCCGCAAGATCTGGCTCAGGCGCCAATCATTGGCACCTCCGCGATTGGCCAGCTCAAGAACTGGCCGTTTCTTGAAGGGGACGAGCCGCTTTCTGTGCGAGCTGATCCTCGGTTGGTGGTGACAGCAAATCGGGCGGCCATCAACGCCGCAGCTCTTGGACTGGGCTACACCCGAGTACTTTCTTATCAGGTTGCCAGCAAAGTCGCGGACGGAGAATTGGAAATCGTCCTGGCCGACTTTGAACTGCCACCGTTGCCAATCCATGTTGTCTATCAGGGTGGGCGCAAAGCCCCGGCGCGGGTTCGAAGCTTTGTCGATTTCACGGTCAAGGCGTTGAGGGAAGATCCAGCTTTACGAGAGTGATTGGTTATTTCGCCTGTTGAAATAATGGATTGCGTTCCCTGGTGATTCTGTTGTTCGCGGGACTGGTAGAAGATGGCTGCCATCCGGTGCTGATCCTTCCGAACAACACCACTCACCCGCGGAGTCGACCATGCAAGCCATCAAACTCTATAACTTCCCACGTTCCGGCCACGCCCACCGTGTGGAACTGATGCTCTCGCTGCTTAAACTGCCGACTGAACTGATCTTCGTTGACTTGGCCAAGGGCGAACACAAGAAGCCGGAATATTTGGCACTCAATGCTTTCGGCCAAGTGCCGGTGCTGGACGATCAAGGCGTGGTACTCGCTGACTCCAACGCCATCCTGGTTTACCTGGCGCAGAAATACGGCAACGGTCGCTGGTTGCCTGCCGATCCGGTTGGCGCAGCAAAAGTGCAGCGCTGGTTGTCCGCAGCTGCAGGTCCCATCGCATTCGGCCCGGCGCGGGCTCGATTGATCACGGTTTTCGGTGCGCCTTACAACGCTGAAGAAGTCATCGCCTACGCCCACACCGTGCTCAAAGTCATCGACCACGAACTGGCCAACTCGCCGTATCTGGTGGGCAGCGAACCGACCATCGCCGATGTTGCCGCCTACAGTTACATCGCCCACGCACCTGAAGGCAACGTATCGCTGGACGACTACGCCAACATCCGCGCCTGGCTGGCCCGTGTTGAAGACTTGCCTGGTTTTGTCGGCATGCCTCGCACAGTGGCTGGCCTGCAAAAAACCGCCTGACGTAAAACGGAGCTGATGAACGTTCCACGTGGAACACATCAGCGCCGTCTTTCTATTCCCCACCTACGTTAGACTCGCGACTCGGCCAAACAGAAGGGATCGGGAGTTCTATGCATTTTTACCTGCGCCTGTCGGCATTGCTGATGGCGCTTGCATTGCTGGGCGGTTGCGAGAGAAAAGACGCACCACCGTTGGAGCAGCAACTCTACGTTTGGCAGCGGCAATGGACGGCAAACCATGAAGCGGCGCTGAACGAAAGCCGTGCCGATTTTTCGACCTTGCGCGTGTTGGCCTTGCAGGCTTTTCCCAAGGCGGGCTGGACGCGGGCGCGGATCGATCCGGCTCTGCTCAAGCAGGATGGTCGTTCGCTCATCGCGGTGATTCGCCTCGATGGACAACTCCCTACGTTGGATCAGCAAGACATCACCACGCAGATTCTGCAGTTGATCAACGATTGGCAAGGGCAGGGCCTGAACCTTGCCGGCGTGGAAATCGATCACGATGCGGGTAGCGCCCGGCTGCCGGCCTACCGCGAATTTCTGAAGCACTTGCGCGCGGCGCTCCCCGCCTCGATGCCACTGAGCATCACTGCATTGCCAGCCTGGCTCGACAGTCCAGAATTGCCCGCGTTGCTATCAACAGTCGATAGCAGTGTGCTGCAGGTTCATGCGGTGACCGATCCTCGTCGTGGCCTGTTCGATCCGGATCAGGCCCGTCGATGGGCAAAGGCCTGGAGCAGCATCACGGTGAAACCTTTCTATCTGGCTCTGCCGGCCTACGGCGTCGCGCTGTTGCCGAGCGTCAATGGTGCGCCTGTTGTGGAAAGCGAAGTCAGCCTCGAAAGCGATGGTAAACGTCGAGAGCTGATGGCCGATCCCCAACAACTCAGTCAGCTCGCCAGCGAGTTGCGTACTGATCCTCCGTCCCATCTTGCCGGCCTGATCTGGTTTCGCCTGCCACTGGCCAACGACCGCCGTGCCTGGAGTCTGACAACATTGCGCGCCGTGGCTCGAGGTGACGCGCTGCAAAGCCAACTCAAGGTGAACCTGTCTTCGCAACAAGGACTCTATGACATCGGTCTGCGCAACGAGGGCAATATGGACAACGCCTGGCCCGAACGCCTCACATTAAAAGTGCGCGATTGCGAAGGCGCCGATGCGCTGGCCGGTTATACATTGCAACAAGATGCGGATCTGCTTACCTTCACCCGCCAGCGCGAAGGTCGGATTGGCGCCGGCGGACAGCGCGCTATCGGCTGGGCGCGCTGCGCAAACATAGATCAAGGAGAGTCGAATGTTCACCCGTAACTGGTCCCGCCAATTGCTGTGCCTGAGCCTGAGTCTGCCATTGGGTTCGGCGTTGGCGTGCGGCCCCGACTTTCCGATGCGCTTGCTCGACAACCGCAATCAGTCGTTGGCGGAATTGCCCGAGGGCAACTTCCGGTTCGAGATCAATCGGCTGGGCCAGGCGATCAGCGGACTGAAAGAAGTCGCCGAAGTGACCTATGGCCTGGAAGCGGCTGACTATGTCGAACAGCGCAGCCTGGCCGAGGAAGAGGGGCTGAGCGCGGAACAGCAGGCGTTGGTCAAACAGTTGCGCGCATTGATGGATGCACATCAGGTCGAGGTTCAGGGAGAAAGTCTGCCTGCCGAGCTGCGGTTGTATCTGGCCGGCGCTGTGGCCTTTGCTGCCGGTGACCACAGGCTGGCGGCGGAGTATTTCCACAAGGTTCTGGATTTGCCGGCGGACCAGCGCACGTTGCGCAGCACCTGGGCCGCTTACTCGCTGGGCCGGGCGTTGTTCGCCATGAGTACGCAAGCAGGGGCGGGGCCAGACCTGCTCGCGCAATCGCGCAAGGCTTTCGAGCAAGCCCGGCAACTGAGCGCCGACGGATTCAGTGATCCGTTGGGCCTGGGTGTCGCCAGCCTCGGTGAAGAGGCGCGAGTGGCCCGCACCGCAGGTGACTGGAACAGCGCCATCGAACTGTATGCCACGCAAAACCGCTACGGCTCGACGGTGGGCTACACCTCGTTGAAGCTGTTGATGGCGGATCTGGCAGCCATGTCTGAGGATCAATTGGCCGAGTTGCTCAAGGGCAAACCCGTACAGCAGTTGGTGACCGCCGGTTTGATCAGTCGCCTGGGCTGGTCGTTCGGCGATCAACCGCCGGGCGAACAAAAGCTCATCAAGCTCCTGCAAAACAGCACCCGAGGAAGTCTCGATAATGCCGATCGCCTGGCGGCGATGAATTATCAACAGGGCGATTACGCCAGTGCCAAGGCGTTCCTCGAACACGCCGGTGATGGTGGGCTGGCCTGGTGGTTGCGCGCCAAACTGGCAGTACGCGACGGCGACAAGAATGCCGCGGCCGCCGCGTATGCGAAGGCGGCCCAGGCTTTCCCGCAGAACGAATCCTGGGGTGAACGACGCACGCCAGACTGGGCCTTCGAAACCTTGCAGCCCAAGTGTCGTGTCGACTGTGAAAGCGCAATTCTGGCCCTGCAACGCGGTGATTACCTGCAGGCGTTCGATCAGCTTTATCGCAGCAAGGACATCTACTGGTTCGATGCCGCTACCGTTGCCGAGCGGGTGCTGACCACCGACGAACTCAAACATTATGTCGACACTCAGGTGCCCGCGCCGCCAGCGCTGACCCAGCAGGATCGCGACAACTATGTGCCGCTGCCGGTCGCCGCCAAACTGCGCAATCTGCTCGGACGGCGTTTGTTGCGCGAGGAACGTTACGAAGAAGCGCCCGCGTATTTCGACAACGCCGATTTGCAGGCCAAGGCCAAGTGGTATGGAGAGCTGCGTCAGGACGCCGAATCCAAATGGTGGCCGAGCAAGCGGGCGTCCGCTTATTACCAGGCCGGGTATCTGGCTCGCTTCAACGGCATGGAGTTGCTGGGCTACGAGATGGCGCCGGACTTCGCGACCTTCGAAGGCAACTACAGCCTGGAAACCACCGAGTTGAAAGTCGGGCCTTTGATCGCCGAGGGGGAAGTGCAGCGACAGAACGCCAGCGTGGCAAAACCGGACGAGCGCTTTCATTACCGCTACGTCGCCACGGCACTGGCGAACAAGGCTGCCGATCATTTGCCCCACAGCAGTCAGGCGTTTGCGGCGGTGCTGTGCAAGGCGTCGATGTGGGGGACCAGTCTTCAGGAGCAAAGCGCGTTCTATCAACGCTATGTCGAGAACGGCCCTTACGTTGTATGGGCCGGTGATTTCGGTCATCAGTGCCAGGATCCCAAATTCCAGGATGCCGACAAGCGCTATGTGACAGAGCCGATCGATGCGGCGCGCTCGGCGCTGCGACCCTACAAGAGGCCGTTGCAGATCGGTGGTGGGCTGGCAGTGGTCGCGGCGGCGCTGTTGTTGATCAATCGCCGCCGCAAGTCCCGCTAGGGCTCACGTCTGTTGAAAAAGGCTCAGTCGCACGGCGAAGCCGATCAACAGGCTGCCGAATAACCACTGCTGTACACGTTGTGCCGATGGACTGCGTTGCAGCCATCGGCCAAGGGCGACACCGGCCAAAGCGTAAGCGCTGTCGAACAGTAAGCCCACCGCGACCAGCACCACACCCAGCGTTGCGAATTGCCTCAGCACCGCTCCTGCCTGTGGATCGATGAATTGTGGCAACAGCACCGAGCAGAACAGCAGGGCCTTGGGGTTGAGCAGGTTGGTGAGCAAACCGCGTTGTACCGCCTGCCGGTAGCGCGGTTTTTCTTTGACTGTGTCTGCGTTATTCAGGCTTGGCAGCAGCGACGTGCGCAGGCACTGAATGCCGATCCATAACAGGTAAGCGGCACCGCCCAGACGCACCACATCGAAGGTCCAGGGCGCCGCCTTGAACAGCGCCGCCAGCCCCAAGGCCGCCAGTGCGACATGACAACCCCGGGCAATCGCCAAACCTGCGGCAGTGGCCAGCGCCGCGCCTCTGCCCTGTCGGGCACCGGTCTGCAGCAACAGGATCATGTCCGGCCCCGGCAGCAGATAAACCACCGCCAGCGCCATGAAAAACAGCCACAGACCCGCCATGTCACACCCCATTCGTTGTCGATTCGGTAGGGCCAGTCTATGCCGCAAGGGCAGGGCAGGTGCTTGCGTAGTTCGCTTCTAATGGGTTGTGGATTGGCATAACCTGCCACGTAATTCACATCAAACTATCAGGATCTGCCAAGCCATGAAACTCGACGCTTTTGATCGCAAGATCCTCGCCGCGCTGCAACGTGACGGACGCCTGAGCAACGTGCAGTTGGCTGACGAGATCGGTCTGTCAGCTTCTCCCTGTTTGCGTCGCGTGCGGATGCTGGAAGAGGCGGGGGTGATTCGGGGTTATCAGGCCAATCTGGATCGCGATGAAGTGGGGCTCGGTTTGACGGTGTTCGTCGGGGTGAAGGTCGAGCGCCATAACGATGAACAGGCCGAAGCCTTTCGCCAGGCTGTGACGGCATTGCCCGAGGTGATTTCGGCGTTCCTGGTATCGGGAGAATCGGATTTCCTGTTGCAGGTCGTGGTGCCGGATCTGCGAGCCTATGACCGGTTTCTGACCGGAAGCCTGCTCAAGTTGCCGGGGGTGAGCGATATCCGCAGCAATTTTGCGATCCATACGGTGAAGGCGCCGGGGGGGTTGCCGCTGGAGCATTTGCCGCTTTAGACCGCGTCGCCTGCATTCGCGAGCAAGCCCGCTCCCACCTTTGATTTGCGTCGAACACAAATCCAATGTGGGAGGGGGCTTGCTCGCGAATACGGCAGATAAATCACCATCATTTGGAGAAGGGGAAAACGCACCTCCTATCGCCACCTCTTCATTTTTCGTTGAATCACGTTTTTCGTTCGCAGCTTCAGCAACGCGACAGCTTTGCCGTCTTTAGATAGTCCGAACGTGAACGGTCCGGGCGCTGGGGTGGTATGCAAGTCGATCTCGAAGTGGAGGGAACGCAGGTAGCTGAGCTACCGCGTTTTCAGCAGGCGATTTTTCAAGGCCGTCGATTGCGTCAGATGCTGATTGGCTGCGGTGTGTTGGTGGCCACGGGGCTGGTGGTGGGGTTCTTTGTCGGGCTGTTTGCGCCGCAATCCCTGTGGCCGGCGTTGCTGTTCAATCAAAGCGCTGCGCTGCTGGTGGTCGCGTCTGCCCTGCAATCGGCCAGGTTTGTCAGCCTGTGGCGGGCACGGGCGATGAATCCTGTGGAACCTGTAGCCGACATCCAGGAGACAGATGGGCCGCTAGGTTGGTACGAGCAACTGCTGGACCGCCTGGGGCAGCGATGGATTCATCTGCTCAGGCAGATCGGTGCACCGACGTTGTGGCTCGGCGGCTGGGCATTACTGGCGCTGGCAAGTGTCGAGCAGGTCTGGAATCTCGGTTTACCGCCCGCGGCAACGGGCCTGTCGGCCACTGTCGGCGCAGCGATCGCGCTGCTGCTGGCGTTCGCCTTGCTGGTGCTGGAACGTCACCTGGCTCAGGAAAACCCCGCGCAATGGCCTGAGGCGGGCGCCCTGGCGCAGATGGTCCGAGTGGCGATCATCAGCCTGGTGCTGGGTGTATTGTGTCTGCTGTTCGCCAGCGAATCCGCTATCTGGCCGGTGCGCCTCGCGGTACTGATCGGCCTGTTGCCGGGCCTGGTCGCCGCTGAATTGTTGTTGCGCGCGGTACTGTCATTGTTCAGTCCGCGGCGTGAGCAACTGGAGCCGACACTGCTGGCCCGCAGTTTTGTCGCCGACATGCTGCGTTGGCCGCCCCAGCCGTTGCTGGCGTTGCAGCACGAATTGCACAACCGCTTCGGCATCGACCTGCGACAGATCTGGGCCTTCACCTACATGCGCCGCGCTTTTTTTCCGGTGATGAGCGTCGTGGCTGTGGTCGGTTGGTCCCTGACGGGCATTCACGAAATCCCGCTGCAAGGGCGGGGAATCTACGAGCGTTTCGGCAAACCGGTCATGGTCTTCGGTCCTGGTCTGCACGCCGGTTTGCCCTGGCCGCTGGGTCGGGTGCTGAGTGTCGAAAACGGTGTGGTCCACGAACTGGCCACCAGCGTGGGTGAAACAACCGCGCCGGTGATGGCCGAACCGGCGGAAGGTCCGGCGCCGATCACGGCCAATCGCTTGTGGGACGCAAGCCATGTGAACGACAAATCCCAGGTGATCGCCAGCAGTCGTGGCGAGCAGCAGAGCTTTCAGATCGTCAACATGGACGTGCGTTTCGTCTATCGCATCGGTCTGAGCGATCAGGCGGCACTGGCGGCCACCTACAACAGTGCAGATGTGCCGACGCTGATTCGCAGCACCGCCAGTCGCGTTCTGGTCCACGATTTCGCTTCGCGCACCTTGGACGGTTTGCTCGGTGAGGACCGGGTAGGGCTTGCCCAGGAGATCGGCCGCGCGGTGCAGGCCGATCTGGAGAAGCTCGACAGCGGTGTGGAAATCCTCGCTACGGTCGTCGAGGCGATTCATCCACCGGCCGGCGCCGCCAATGCCTATCACGGTGTTCAAGCTGCACAGATCGGAGCCCAGGCGTTGATCGCCCGCGAACGTGGCGCCGCCGCTGAAGCCACCAATCAGGCGCAATTGCAGGCCAGCATCGCCCGCGATCAGGCCACGGCCAACGCGCGTGAAATCAATGCCGGTGCGCAAATCGCCGACCTCAAGTTCAGCGCTGAACAAAAAGCCTACGCCAATGCAGGCCAGGCCTTCGTGCTGGAGCAGTACCTCAGCCAACTCTCCCAGGGTTTGGCCAACGCCAAACTGCTGGTACTCGATCACCGTCTGGGTGGCAGCAGCAATGCGCCGACCATCGACCTGCGAAATTTTACGTTGCCGGCTGACCCTGCATCGTCGCGTAAAACCGCTCAGCCAGGAGCCTCCAATTGAGCCAGTCGCCCACTTCAGATCACGGCCACGATCACGATGACCACAGCGGTCATGATCATGGCCATGGTGGACATCAACATCATCACGGTCACCACCACCATCACCACGGCGATCCGCAAGACGCTGGCCCTTTCCCTTGGCGACGCATGGGGTGGGCCGCGTTGCTGGTGGCATTCGCCGTCGCTGCTGCCAGTCTGGTACAGGTCAGGTCGGGGGAGGCGACGGTGATTACGCGCTTCGGCAATCCGTCGCGAGTGTTGCTCGAGCCCGGTCTGGGCTGGCGCTGGCCGGCACCCTTCGAGGCGGCGATTCCGGTTGATCTGCGCCTGCGTACCACTTCCAGCGGCTTGCAGGATGTCGGTACCCGGGACGGTCTGCGCATCATCGTTCAGGCCTACGTGGCCTGGCAGGTTCAGGGCGATCCGGACAACGTGCAGCGCTTCATGCGCGCCGTGCAGAATCAGCCGGACGAAGCGGCGCGGCAGATTCGCACCTTCGTCGGCTCGGCCCTGGAAACCACGGCCAGCAGTTTCGACCTGGCCGATCTGGTCAATACCGACGCCAGTCAGGTACGTATCGCCGACTTCGAAGCTCAGCTGCGCCAGCAGATCGATCAGCAGTTGCTGACCACCTATGGCGTGCGAGTGTTGCAAGTGGGCGTCGAGCGTCTGACCCTGCCCTCAGTGACCCTCACCGCCACGGTGGATCGCATGCGCGCGGAGCGTGAAACGATAGCCACCGAACGCACCGCCATCGGCAAACGAGAGGCGGCGCAAATCCGTTCCGCCGCCGAGCGTGATGCCCGAATCGTGCAAGCCGATGCCACGGTGAAAGCGGCGGACATCGAAGCGCAATCCCGGGTGGAAGCGGCGCAGATTTACGGTCGCGCCTACGCCAGTTCGCCTCAGCTTTATAACTTGCTGCGCTCCCTCGATACCCTGGGCACGGTGGTCACGCCGGGCACCAAATTGATTCTGCGTACCGATGCTGCGCCGTTCCGCGTTCTGGTGGACGGCCCGCCGAGCCTCGACAACAAATCCGGATCGCAACCATGAGTAGCGTTCCACGTGGAACACATGAGTTGAGCAGCCCCTGGATTCAGGCCGGGCGTCTGGCATTTTTTGCCTTGTACGCCGTGACGGCGTTGGCCGCTTTGGCTTGGGCCTTCTCCAATGTGCGACAGATCGATCCGCAGGATCGCGCGGTGGTCCTGCACTTCGGTGCGCTCGATCGCATCCAGAATGCCGGCCTGCTGTTGGCGTGGCCGCGACCCTTCGAGCAGGTCATCTTGCTGCCAGCGGCGGATCGGGTGATCGAGCGTCGAGTGGAAAATCTGCTGCGCAGCGATGCGGCGTTGCAAGCCGATCGCGCCGCCAGTTTCGCCACCCCGATAAGCGATGCGCTGGCGGGCTCCGGGTATCTGCTGACAGGTGACGCGGGTGTGGTTCAACTCGATGTGCGGGTCTTCTACAAAGTCACCGATCCCTATGCATTCGTGTTGCAGGGTGAACACGTGCTGCCGGCATTGGATCGGCTCGTCACCCGCAGCACCGTGGCACTGACGGCAGCGCGGGATCTGGACACCATCCTCGTGGCACGCCCGGAGCTGATCGGATCGGACAATCAGGCGGCGCAAAGGCGTGAGCGTTTGCGTGGCGATTTGGTGCGAGGCATCAACCAGCGTCTTGCCGAGTTGTCGGCGACGGGGCAGGGGCTGGGCATCGAAGTGGCGCGGGTGGATGTGCAATCGAGTTTGCCCGGCCCTGCGGTGAACGCTTTCAACGCGGTCCTGACGGCCAGTCAGCAAGCGGACAAGGCGGTGGCCAACGCGCGAACGGAGGCCGAGAAACTCACCCAGTCTGCCAACGAGCAAGCGGATCGCACGCTGCAAGTCGCCCATGCCCAAGCCAGTGAACGATTGGCCAAAGCCTCCGCCGACACTGCCACCGTCCTGAGCCTGGCGAAGGCTCAGCAGCAGGGCACCGACCCGCAGATGCTGCTGCGAATCTACCGCGAGCGGATGCCGAAAATTCTCGGTCAGGCAGGCTCGGTCACCACTGTCGATCCCAAAGACGATTCCCGCCTGATCATCCAGGGAGCTGCACAATGACTACGCAAACCGCCGCTGCACCGAGCTTGTTGTCCTCGACCGAACAACGCAGCGCCGCCCGCCAATTGACCCTGGCCATGCTGGCGCTGGGGCTGCTCGCACTTGGTCTGATCTGGCGCTGGCTGACGCCCGAGCAGAACGACGTCAGTCAGTTGTTGCTGGGTGTTGCCTCCGTGCTGGTGGCCGTGCCGGTGATGCGTTCGGCGTGGTTCAGCCTGCGTTATCCCAGCCTGCATGGCATCACCGATCAACTGATTGCACTGGCCATGCTGGGTGCCTGGGCGACCGGCGATCTGCTGACCGCAGCGTTGCTGCCGATCATCATGATCTTCAGCCACGTGCTGGAGGAGCGCAGTGTCATCGGCTCCCAGGAAGCCATTCACGCGCTCGGCAAATTGACCCGCAGCCACGCGCGCAAGGTTCAGGCCGATGGCTCCATCATTGAAGTCGACAACGGCACCTTGAGGGCTGGCGATCGGGTGGAGGTGCGCGCCGGAGATCGGGTGCCGGCCGATGGCCTGGTGCTGTCCGGCCAGGCAAGTCTGGACACCGCCTCCATCACCGGCGAATCGGTGCCGGTGGAGGCGCACGCCGGGATGACGGTGTTCGGCGGGGCGATCAATCTCGATGGCCTGCTGCACATCGAAGTGACCCGCACCGGGCGTGAATCGACCCTCGGTAAAGTCATCGCCCTGATGCAGAACGCCGAGCGTTCCAAGCCGCCGATCACCCGACTGCTGGAACGTTATGCCGGCAGCTACATGGTGCTCGTGCTGTTGCTGGCGGCGGTGACCTGGTTCATCACCAACAACGCCCAGGCGATGCTGGCGGTGCTGGTGGCGGCCTGTCCCTGCGCGCTGGTGTTGTCGGCACCGGCCACGGCAATTGCCGGGGTGGCGGTGGCTGCGCGCCACGGGATCCTGATCCGCAGCTCGGCGTTCCTCGAAGAGCTGGCTGACCTCACATCGCTGGTGGTCGACAAGACCGGCACGCTGACCTACGGCACCTTGCGCCTGCAATCCATCGACAGCCCACTGAAAGACCACGGGCCAGTGCTCAGGCTCGCCGCCAGCCTTGGTTCGGCCAGCAGTCATCCGGTCAGCCGCGCGCTCGCTGGGTTGGCGACCCCGGAGCAGTTTCTGCCGCTGACGGATATTCATGAGCGCCAGGGGCTCGGCGTGGTGGCTGAGACCCCGCAAGGTGAGGCGGCGCTTGGACGGCCCGAGCTGTTCAACCAGTTGAAGATTGCGACCTCGGCGATTCCCGAACACGACGGCCCGATTGCCGGGCTGGCGCTAAACGGCGAATTCCTCGCCTGGCTGTTGCTGGCCGACAGCGTGAAACCCGAGGCCCGGTTTGCCCTGAACGAGCTGCGCGAGCTTGGCCTGGGTCGGCAACTGTTGCTCACCGGTGACCGGCACAGCGTGGCGCACACACTGGCGCGGGATGTGGCGATCAGCGATGTCGAGGCCCAGGCGTTGCCCGAAGACAAACTCAACCGCGTGCTGAAAGAAATCGGTAACGGTTTTCGGCCTATGGTGGTGGGGGATGGCATCAACGATTCGCTGGCCCTCAAGGCCGGTGTGGTCGGTGTGGCGATGGGAGCAGGCGGCGCGGACATTGCCTTGGCATCGGCTGACGTCGTGCTGATCGGCAGTGATTTGCGCCGTCTCGGCACCTGCGTGCGCTTGAGCCGCCAGTGCCGGAAAACCCTGCAGGTCAACGTGATCATCGGCCTTGGATGGACCCTGGCCATCGTCGCTTTCGCCGCGTTCGGCTGGCTTGGTGCGGCCGGGGCGATGATCGCCGCGGTGTTGCATAACCTCAGCACGCTGCTGGTGCTGGGCAACGCCGGCCGCTTGCTGCGTTTTCAGGAGCCGCTGCTCAAGCTTAACGGCGAGTCTTGAATGAAGAAAAATTTACCGAACTGTTAATAACGCCCGTAGTCATCTACCGTAAGAGTGATCATTTTTGTGAGTTCACGCGGGTCCAACGGTAGCGCCAGACCCATAGAAATGCGCTATTAATTCGATAGGGAGCTATTTTTCAAGGATGGTCTAACCTCTCAGCAGACGTCTGAACCCAGGGGGATATTCCATGCTCGCGCAACTTCCACCGGCCTTACAGAATCTGCAGCTTCCGCTTCGCCTGCGACTCTGGGACGGCCACGAGTTCAATTTGGGGCCCACGCCCAGCGTTACGATAGTGGTGAAGGATCCCAGGATGGTGACCGAGTTCACCCATCCAAGCCTGGACTCGCTGGGAGCTGCATTTGTCGAAGGCAAGCTCGAGCTGGAAGGCTCCATCAGTGACGTGATCCGCGTCTGTGATGAGCTCAGCCAGGCGCTGCTGGATGAGGACGGTGATACGAACACCATTCGTACCGCCCACGACAAGGCAACCGACGCTGCGGCAATTTCCTATCACTACGACCTTTCCAACGATTTCTATCAGCTGTGGCTCGACAGCGACATGGCCTATTCCTGTGCGTATTTCGAGACCGGCAGCGAAAGCCTCGAACAAGCCCAGCAAGCCAAGTTTCGCCATCTGTGTCGCAAATTGCGCCTGCAGCCGGGTGAGTACCTGCTGGATGTGGGTTGCGGTTGGGGCGGATTGGCGCGGTATGCGGCCCGTGAGTTTGGCGCGAAAGTATTCGGTATTACTCTGAGCAAGGAGCAACTGGCCCTGGCCCGCGAGCGGGTCAAAGAAGAAGGCCTGGAAGATCAGGTCGAATTGCAACTGCTCGATTACCGCGATCTGCCTCAGGACGGACGTTTCGATAAAGTGGTCAGCGTGGGTATGTTCGAGCATGTCGGCCACGCCAACCTGGAGGAGTACTGCAACATTCTGTTCGGCGCGGTGAAAGAGGGCGGTCTGGTGATGAACCACGGGATCACCGCCAAGCACACCGATGGTCGCCCGGTGGGGCGAGGCGCCGGTGAATTCATCGAGAAATACGTATTCCCCAACGGCGAACTGCCGCATCTGTCAATGATCTCCGCCAGTATCAGCGAAGCGGGGCTAGAGATTGTCGATGTCGAGAGCCTGCGCCTGCATTACGCACGCACCCTGGATCACTGGAGCGAACGTCTGGAAGACAACCTGGAAGCGGCTGCCAAAATGGTGCCGGAACAGGCGTTGCGCATCTGGCGGCTGTATCTGGCCGGTTGCGCGTACGCGTTCGCCAAGGGCTGGATCAACCTGCACCAGATTCTGGCGGTGAAGGCCCACGCCGATGGCAGCCATGAACTGCCATGGTCTCGGGACGACATCTATAACCCCTAGGCCGCGTTAGAGAATGGGCGAGATAAGCCGGGCGATCCGCATGCCGACCTGTTGCAGGCGGTGGGTCTCCCGGCTTTCTTCCTTGGCGATCTCGTGGGCCTGAGCGAAATCGTCGTTGAGCATCTGCTCCACCTTGGCGGCAAAACCGCTGTCGACGGTCAGCAACATCACCTCGAAATTCAGCCGGAACGAGCGATTGTCCATGTTGGCACTGCCGATCGCGCTGATCTCATTGTCGATCAACACCACTTTCTGATGCAGGAAGCCGGGTTCGTAGCGGAACACCCGCACACCTGCTCGCACGGCTTCGAAGGCATAAAGGCTGGAGGCGGCGTAGACGATGCGGTGATCGGGACGGGAGGGCAGCAGGATCCGCACATCGACCCCACGCAGCACGGCCAGGCGCAGGGCGGCGAATACCGCTTCGTCGGGGATGAAATAGGGGCTGGTGATCCACACCCGTTCGGTGGCGGCGTGAATGGACTCGACGAAGAACAGCGAGCAGGTTTCATAGGGGTCTGCCGGGCCGCTGGCGAGCATTTGGCACAGCACACCGTCGTCGGGGTACACCTCAGGGAGGATCAGCGGCGGCAAGGAGCGGGCGGCCCAGAACCAGTCTTCGGCAAAGGATTCCTGCATGCTGGCGACCACCGGACCGCGGACCTGCACATGGGTATCGCGCCACGGCGCCAGAGGCGGTTTTTCACCCACGTATTCGTCCCCGACGTTGTGTCCGCCCACGAAGCCCAGAATGCCGTCGACGACCACGATCTTGCGGTGATTGCGGAAGTTGACCTGGAAGCGGTTCAGCCAGCCGCTGCGTGTGGCGAAGGCCTTGACCTCGACGCCCCCATCGCGCAGCGCCTGGACATAACTGTGGGGAAGAGAGTGGCTGCCGATGCGGTCGTAGAGCAGGTGAATCGTCACGCCTTGAGCGGCTTTCTCCAGCAGGAGTTTTTGCAGGCGCTGGCCGAGGCGGTCATCGTGAATGATGAAGAACTGGACCAGCACCGCTTCCTTTGCCTGGCTGATGGCATTGAAGATCGCATCGAAAGTGGCGCGGCCATTGATCAGCAACTTCACTTCGTTGTTGGCCAGGCACGGCATACGCCCAAGCTTCGGCATGGCCCGTAGCGACGCGTAGGCATTGGAGGCGCGGGCTGTGAGCGCTTCTTCCACCCAAGGCCGCCAGTTGAGCTCCGAGACGGCTTTGCGCATCTGTTCATTGGCCTGGCGCCGGGCCTTGATGTAGCCGTCGAAGGTGCTGCGGCCGAACACCAGGTAGGGGATGAGCGTGAGGTAGGGCATGAAGATCAGTGACAGGGCCCAGGCGATCGAGCCCTGGGCGGTCCGAACGGTCAGCACGGCATGGATCGCCGCAATGGTCCCGAGCGTGTGCAGCAACGCGATGGTGTAACCGAAAATATGCGGTCCGAAATAATCCATGGGGCAGCCTTGCTCCTGAAGATTCAATGCGTAACAGACCATGTTCCGGGCAGAATGTCGCTATTTAATTGGCCTATGAACCGAAGCCCGTGGCCGGCGTCTAACGGCCACTACTGATCAGGAGTTACACGATGAACGTTCGTCTGCTGGGTTTGGCCATTACGCTGGGTTTGGCACTTCCTGTGGCTGCTCAGGCGCAGATGCTGCAGCCGGGTTTGTGGGAATTGACCACCAGCAACATGAAGGTCGATGACCAGAACCTGCCCGATCTGCAACTGATCCTGGGTCAGATACAGAGTCAGATGACCCCTGAACAGCGCGCACAACTGGAGAAGCAGGGCATCACCATGGGCGGCAAAGGCATTCGCGCCTGCCTGACGCCGGAACAGGTCAAGAGTGACGACATCCCGCTGACCGACCCGCAATCGGGCTGCACGCAGCAGATCACCGAGCGCACGGGCAACCAGTGGAAATTCCGCTTCAGCTGTCCGAAGGCGCAGGGTGCGGGTGTGGCGACGTTCCTCAGTGACCGTGAGTTCACCACCAAGGTCAACGGCACGTTCAATGCCACGGGGATTCAGCAGAAGGGTAGCCTTGAGAGCCGGGCGGTGTGGTTGGGGCAGGATTGCGGGACCGTTAAACCGCGGGCTTAAGAGCTTCGCGGGCAAGCCTCGCTCCTACAGGTTCAGCGTATCCGTGTAGGAGCGAGGCTTGCCCGCGAAGACGTCATCTCAGACACCACCAACCCCCGGCTGCCCCAGCCACTCACACACCGCCTCGACCTCCATCCTGCCCAGATCCTCCCCGCTACGACTGCGGACACTGACAAACCCGCCTTCCTTTTCCTTCTCTCCGACCACCACCAGATACGGCACCGTCTGACTGTGCTGACGGATCTTGTGATGGACCTTCTCGTTGCGCAGATCGGCCAGGGCACGCACGCCGCTGCGGCGCAGGCGTTCGGTAATTCTGTGGGCGTAGTGGGTCTGACGGTCGTCCATGCTGACCACCATCACGTGGGGTGGCAGACGCCATTGCTGCAGCTCCTGATGGCTAGACCAGCAAGTGCCATAGATGCGTTGTTGCAGGGTGCCGCTGATGTGATCCAGGGCGAATGCCTGCAAGACACGGGTGGTGGGGACGTGTGGGCCCTTCGTCAGGTAATCCGTGTCGCCGAGGCGGTACAGGGATGGATCGTCGGCAGAGGGGAAGGAGGATTGGCGTCGGCGAATGGAATGATTGGTTGCCGACAGCGATTGCATGCGCCGCTCGATAGGCAGCAGATCTGTCGTGGTCAGAGGTCGCTCGACCGTGAACTCGCAATAGAACCCGTCCCCCAGTTCCGAACCGGTTCGCCATTGCGTATGGGTATGCAATTGCTTGACGGCCATCGCCAGCATCAGTGCGCAGGAGCGGCGCAGTATCTCCAGTCCATCGGGCTCCTGTGGTGTCACGATGGAGACCCGGGCATTGGCGTTAATCAGGTATCCGCAATCCACCAGCACGCCATCCACCCGACCTGCGACCGCCGCATTGGCCAGTCCCGAGCCAATGCTTGCCGCAATCTCATGCACGCTCAGCGGCTGATCGTATTCACGCAATGAACCATCTGGCAGGGTGATCTGGATCATGGTTATTGTTCTCTGCTTCGATCACATGCCCATAAACCTTAGAGGTATTTGGTAGCTGGTGTCATCTAGACGTTTGTCGGAACGCAGCCGGTAGCCATCATGAACCTATCTCGCGATTCCAGCGACTCTCAGCGACCGCGTCGTGGGCGTGGAGGCTTTCGGCGTGTACGACCCGAATGTGGAAACTGCTGATGCCCGGCGAGCGTTTCATGGCCTGATTCAAACGTCGCGCGGCGTCTTCGCAAAACATCAGGTTCTGGCCGTTGGCCAATGCGAAGGCCTGTTCATCCGCACGCTTCACAGCGGTTTGCACAGCGGTGCCGAGCGCAGCTTCGGCATCATTGATCAGCGGGATTAACGGCAGGTTATCCAGATAGTCGTCCAGGCGCAGATTCAAATGTGCGGTGCTGCGTTGACTGTGGGGCGTGGCGACGATGCCTTTGGGCGAGCCAAGCCAGGCCAGGACTTCGGCGTGATTCAGTGTTCGGTTGGGAAAATCCTCGGCGAATTGCCGTTGGATCAGCTGCCGGGACAAGGCCGCGGAGCAGGGGCACGTCGAGGAATAAGCCACCTCTATTTTTAGTTCCACGTGGAACATCGCGTTTTCCAAACGGGCTTCGATGCTCACGGGATAGGTTTTCCATCCTGCCAAATCGCTGATCAGCGCCGGCCTTTTCAACATTAATTGGCTGTGGATTTTCAGGAAGGCGCTGCTCGACAGTCCCTCATGGCTGCTGAGGAATTGCTCCAGAAGTCGTCGCAGCAGAGCCGGCGAAAGGCTTTCGTGCTCAAGCATTTCCAACGCCAGATAGAGCCGCGACATGTGAATGCCCCGCGCTTCACCGTTATCAAGACTCACCCCCGCGTCGATTTTGGCGGGCAAGCGCTCGCCGTCAAACAACACAGGAAGCGCAATGCCGCACATGCCAACCCATTCCAGAGGCAGGGTTTGGTGAGAGGCTTGAGCGGCGATGTCCGGGAGAGTGAGTGCGTTCATGGCAGGTCCACAATGTAGGTCATTCAATGTAACACTATAACAACATGTGGTTACACTATAACATTGTGTGAGCCCGACATTTCGACCGGGAGCCTGTGAGGAACATCCAAATGCCTAATCGTTTGCCCGTTACGGTCCTGTCGGGCTTTCTTGGAGCAGGGAAAAGTACACTTCTTAATTACGTACTACGTAACCGTACTAACCTGCGTGTTGCTGTAATCGTCAATGATATGAGTGAAATCAACATCGACGGCACCGAGGTCCAGCGCGATGTCAGCCTCAACCGTGCTGAAGAGAAGCTGGTGGAGATGAGCAACGGCTGCATTTGCTGCACCTTGCGCGAAGATTTGCTCGAGGAAGTGAGCAACCTCGCCCGGGAAGGTCGCTTTGATTATCTGCTGATCGAATCCACCGGCATTTCCGAGCCGTTGCCGGTGGCGGAGACCTTCACCTTTCGCGATGAAAAGGGTCAGAGCCTCAGCGATATCGCCCGCCTGGACACGCTGGTTACCGTGGTGGACGGCCTGAATTTCCTGCCCGATTACCAGGCAGCGGAAAGCCTGGCGTCCCGGGGTGAAACCCTGGGCGAAGAGGATGAACGCGCCATAACCGAACTGCTGATCGAGCAGATCGAATTCGCCGACGTCATCCTTATCAGCAAGATCGACATGATCGGCAGCCAGCAGCGCGAGGAGCTGATAACGATCCTCGCACGGCTCAATCCAGAGGCCGAGATCATCCCCATGGTCATGGGCGAAGTGCCGCTGGAGAAGATCCTCAACACCGGTCGCTTCAACTTCGAAAAAGCCGCGCAGGCGCCCGGCTGGTTGCGGGAGCTACGCGGCGAACACGTACCGGAAACCCAGGAATACGGCATCGCCTCCCGCGCTTACCGTGCGCGTCGCCCGTTCCATCCACAGCGCTTCTTCGACTTCATCGACGGCCCGTGGCTCAACGGCAATCTGCTGCGCTCCAAGGGATTCTTCTGGCTGGCGAGCAAACCCCAGCACGCCGGCAGCTGGTCCCAGGCAGGCGGGATGATGCGCCATGGGTATGCCGGGCGCTGGTGGCGTTTCGTGCCGAAGGAGCAGTGGCCGCAGGACGAGGAAAGCACCGCAACCATCATGAAAAACTGGACGGCCGACTCCGGTGATTGCCGCCAGGAATTGGTGTTCATCGGCCAGAACATCGATTTCGAACAGCTGACCGCCGAGCTGGACGATTGCCTGCTGACCGACGAGGAAATGGCGCTGGGGGCCGAGGCCTGGCGGTTGTTGCCGGATCCGTTCGGTCCCTGGTTCGATGAGGCGGCCTGAGGGATTCAGGGCTTGAGCCAGGTTCCCTGGCTCTGAGCTTCACAGAAGGGCTTGAGGTACGCCGCGTCCGTGGCGACGCCGTAATAGTGAATATCCTGCCGGTAAGGCATATTGGCGACTTGAGCGTTGCTGCACACACCGAACGCGCCGCCCGGGCACTGATCGACGTACTGCACCTCGACTTTCTGCCCGGCCAGGGTGGGCTGGCAGAAGCCGTCGGCGAACAGTTTTTCCGGGATGTTGCGGTTCTGCTGACAGACTTTCACGTCGAGCCGCTCCGCCTGGCTGTGTACCACGCAGGCCTGGGCCAGTGCTTCGCCGGACACCAGCGTGAGCAACAACGACAATCCCATCCACCGCATCTTCACCTCCTCAGAATCCTTCAATCATGCTGCAGAACATCCCCACCCACGTCATCGCAGGTCCCTTGGGGGCCGGCAAGACCAGCCTGATCAAGCACCTGCTGGCGCAGCGCCCGGACGGTGAGCGCTGGGCGGTGCTGATCAACGAATTCGGCCAGATAGGTATCGACGCAGCATTGCTCACCAGCGACGCCGATGGTATCGCACTGGGGGAAGTGGCCGGGGGCTGTTTGTGTTGCGTCAATGGCGCGCCGTTTCAAATCGGGCTCGGTCGATTGCTGCGCAAGGCACGGCCGGATCGGCTGTTTATCGAGCCATCCGGGCTGGGGCATCCGGTGCAATTGCTCAGTCAACTGAGTGAAAAACCGTGGCAAGGTGTACTAAACGTACTGCCAAGTGTACTGGTTTTGGATGCTCAGGCTCTCATTTCGGGCAAGTCGCTACCACAGGCGCAACAGGATGCGCTGGTCAGCGCTGGCCTGCTTTTGATGAACAAATCGGAAAACCTCAGCGAGGCAGATCGCCAGCACCTGATCAAACAGCTACCTGTACGGCCGGTGTACTGGACGCAGCAGGCGGCGATGCCATTGAGCCAGTTGCCCGGTCTGGCTGCTCAGGCTGTCGCGGGCGTGGATAACGTTGCGCTGCCCAAAGGCCTGGCGCAGTTGCCAGCGGTGTGGACCGATCCGACGCAGCCGATTTGCCTGAGTCAGGTGCAGGAGGGCGGCTGGAGCATTGGCTGGCGCTGGCATCCGAGCCAGCGGTTCGATACAGCGCGGGTTGCTCAATGGCTTTCCAGCCTTGCCTGGCGGCGGGCGAAGCTGGTTATCCACAGCGACGCGGAATGGCAGTCTGTGAATGCAGTGGATAACTCGGGGCTGGAATGGAAGGCCAGCGAGTGGCGGCAGGATTCACGAATCGAGCTGATTTTCAGTGAGCCGCAGGAGGTAGAAACATTGCAGAAAGGGTTGGACGACTGTCGGTTGGGGTGAAATCAAAAGATCGCTGGCGGCGATCTTTCAATTCAAGGGCTTCACTTGCTGTGTTCTTGCCGCCAATGGCTCAGTTCGACCACATTGGCGCTGTGCTTGACCACATCCACCACCGGCGGCGTATCGTCGAAAGGCATCGGGTAGGGCGCCAGTTCGATCTGCGCGCTGTGGGCGCCGAACTGGGTGATGGTGCCGTTATGACGGGTTTCGCCGGTCACGGTGAATTCGAAGTTATACACGCGAGCCAGGCGCCGCTTGCCGCGTCCGTCCTTGATGAAGGCGATTTTTTTCAGCGCCACGTTGCCGTCCAGTAACTCGACTCCCAGGTTGCTGCAGTGCTGCTTGACCCGCTCCAGAGCGCGTTCGCGCAAACCGTGGTTGTGCCACAGCCAGGCGCCGGCAGTGGCGAACAGCATCAGCACGAAAATATTTCCAAGGGTCAACATCAACAGGGTGCTCCAACATGAGAGTGTCAGCTTAACTGCGTCGCCGGTCTGTCGTACAGGCTGCGTTTCGTCGCATACTGCCCCGCTCGAATTTCAATCGTTTTACGGAAACTCACCGCATGAAACGCACGCCCCATCTGCTCGCTATCCAGTCCCACGTGGTGTTCGGCCACGCTGGCAACAGTGCCGCGGTTTTCCCGATGCAGCGGGTCGGGGTCAATGTCTGGCCGCTGAACACGGTGCAATTTTCCAACCACACCCAGTACGGGCAGTGGACGGGCGAGGTGCTGGCTCCGCAGCAGATCCCCGATCTGGTGGATGGCATCGCGGCGATCGGCGAGCTGGGCAACTGCGATGCGGTGTTGTCGGGTTATCTGGGCAGCGCCGCCCAGGGCCGCGCCATCCTGACGGGGGTGGCGCGCATCAAATCGATGAATCCCAAGGCGCTGTATTTGTGCGACCCGGTGATGGGGCATCCGGACAAAGGTTGCAGCGTGCCGGCGGAAGTCAGTGATTTCCTGCTCGAGGAGGCCGCTGCGGTGGCGGACTTCATGTGCCCCAACCAGCTGGAGCTCGACAGCTTTGCCGGGCGCAAGCCGCAGTCGCTGTTCGATTGCCTGGCGATGGCTCGGGCGCTGCTGGCGCGTGGGCCGAAGGCGGTGGTGGTCAAACATCTGGATTATCCGGGGAAAAACCCGGAGTTCTTTGAGATGTTGCTGGTGACGGCCGAAGGCAGCTGGCATCTGCAGCGTCCGTTGCTGGCGTTTCCTCGGCAGCCGGTTGGCGTTGGCGATCTGACGTCCGGTTTGTTTCTGGCGCGGGTGCTGCTGGGTGACAGCCTGGTGGCGGCGTTCGAGTTTGCCGCGTCGGCGGTGCATGAGGTGTTGCTGGAGACCCAGGCCTGCGCGAGCTACGAGCTGGAGCTGGTGCGTGCGCAGGACCGGATTGCTCATCCGCGAGTGCGGTTTGAGGCGACCTCGATCAGCCTTTAAAAGCTTCGCGGGCAAGCCTCGCTCCTACGGGATTGTGCATACCTGT
>NZ_JAIQWX010000150.1 GCF_020164475.1 Pseudomonas sp. REP124
CAAATCAACTGTGGGAGCGAGCCTGCTCGCGATGTGGCCCTCAAGGGCGCCTCAACTCCGAGCGGTACTTGCATCTTCCCGCCCCCACCCTCATAAATCAGAACATGAACCTGCCCATCCCCGCCGACAGTGCCCTGAGCGGCTTCCACCCTGCCGTCAGCGCCTGGTTCAGCAACTCCTTCGCCACGGTCACCGCCGCCCAGGCCCGGGCGTGGCCGCTGATCCGCCAGCGCCGCTCGACCCTGATCGCCGCGCCCACCGGTTCCGGTAAAACCCTCACCGCATTTCTCGCCGTCATCGACAATCTGGTCCACCGCGGCCTGGAAAGCCCCGAAGGCCTGCCCGACCAGACCCTGGTGGTCTATGTCTCGCCGCTCAAGGCGTTGTCCAACGACATCCAGATCAACCTGCAAGACCCGCTGGCCGGCATCACCGAACAACTGCGCGTCCTGGGCCTGCCCGAACTGCGCATCACCACCGCCGTGCGCACCGGCGATACCCCGCAGAAAGAACGCTCGGCGATGCGCAAGACCGCGCCGCACATCCTGGTCACCACTCCCGAATCCCTCTACGTGCTGCTCGGCTCCGATTCCGGCCGGCAGATGCTCAAAACCACCCGTACGGTGATCGTCGACGAAATCCATGCCATCGCCGCCAGCAAACGCGGCAGCCACCTGGCCCTGAGCCTGGAACGCCTGCAGGCGTTGTGCGCCGAGCCGCTAGTGCGCATCGGCCTGTCGGCCACGCAAAAACCCATCGAGGCGGTGTCGCGCTTTCTGGTCGGGCGCGATCGCGACTGCGAGATCATCGACATCGGCCATGCCCGCCCCCGGGACCTGGGCATCGAAGTACCGCCGGTGCCGCTCTCGGCGGTGATGGCCAAGGATGTCTGGGAACTGGTCTACGACCGCCTCGCCGCTCTCGCCCGGGAACACCGCACCACGCTGATTTTCGTCAACACCCGCCGCCTCGCCGAGCGCCTGAGCCGCCACCTGAGCGAGCGCCTGGGCAAGGACGCCGTGGCCGCCCACCACGGCAGCCTGGCCAAGGAGTTTCGTCTGGACGCCGAGCAACGGCTCAAGCGCGGCGAGCTGCAAGTGCTGATCGCTACGGCCTCGCTGGAGCTGGGGATCGACATTGGCGACGTCGACCTGGTCTGTCAGATCGCCTCACCGCGTTCAATTGCCGGTTTTCTGCAACGGGTCGGCCGCTCCGGGCACCAGGTCGGCGGCACGCCCAAGGGCCGGCTGTTCGCCACCACCCGTGACGACCTGATCGAATGCGCGGCGCTGCTCGATTGTGTGCGCCGGGGCGAACTGGACACCCTGCAGATACCACAGGCGCCGCTGGACGTACTGGCGCAACAGATCATCGCCGAGGTGAGTTGCCAGGAATGGCCGGAGCAGGCGTTGCTGGAGCTGTTCCGCCAGGCCTCGCCCTACGCCGCGCTCGACGAAAAACACTATCAGGCCCTGCTGCACATGCTCGCCGAGGGCTACAACGGTCGCCAGGGCACCCGCAGCGCCTATCTGCATCGCGATGCCGTCAACCGCACCCTGCGTGGGCGACGCGGCAGCAAACTGGCGGCGGTGACCAGCGGCGGGACCATTCCGGACAACGCCGACTACAGCGTGCTGCTCGAACCCCAGGGCCTGAACATCGGCAGCGTCAACGAAGACTTCGCCGTGGAAAGCATCGCCGGTGACGTGTTCCAACTGGGCAATACCTCCTACCGCATCCTGCGGGTCGAAACCGGCAAGGTGCGGGTCGAGGACGCCCAGGGCCAGTCGCCGACCATTCCATTCTGGCTCGGTGAAGCGCCGGGGCGCAGTGCGGAACTGTCGTTCGCCGTCGCGCGCCTGCAGGCGCAACTCGATGAGCTGTTGGGCGACACGCCGGGCAATCTGCAACCGGCCCTCGACTGGCTGACCACGACCCTGGGCCTGAACTTCGCCAGCGCCGAACAACTGGTGGAATACCTGGCCCGCGCTCGCCAGACACTCGGTGCCCTGCCGTCTCAGGACACCTTGTTGATGGAGCGGTTTTTCGACGAGTCCGGCGGCACCCAACTGATTATCCACACACCCTTCGGCAGTCGCATCAATCGCGCCTGGGGCCTGGCCCTGCGCAAGCGTTTCTGCCGCACCTTCAATTTCGAATTACAGGCCGCCGCCAGTGAAGACGCCATCGTGCTGTCGCTGTCCACCAGCCACAGCTTTGAACTCGACGACGTCTGGCGCTATCTGCACAGCAACAGCGCCGAGCACATCCTGATCCAGGCCGTACTCGAGGCGCCGCTGTTCGGCGTGCGTTGGCGCTGGAATGCTGGAGTGGCGCTGGCCTTGCCGCGCTTCACCGGCGGGCGCAAGGTCGCACCGCAGATCCAGCGGATGAAAAGCGAGGACCTGATCGCCAGCGTGTTCCCCGATCAGATCGCCTGCGTGGAAAACCTCGCCGGTGAACGGGAGGTTCCCGATCATCCGCTGGTGGAACAAACCCTCGACGACTGCCTGCACGAAGCCATGGACAGCGAAGGCTGGCTGGCATTGTTGAGGCGCATGGAACGTGGCGAGGTGCGCCTGATCAGTCGCGATCTGCCGGCGCCCTCGCCGTTGGCCGCGGAGATTCTCAGCGCCCGCCCCTACACTTTTCTCGACGATGCACCGCTGGAAGAGCGCCGCACTCAAGCCGTGATCAACCGCCGCTGGAGCGACCCGCAATCCACCGACGACCTCGGTGCGCTGGACGCCGAGGCCATCGTCGCGGTGGGTGAGGAAGCCTGGCCGACACCCAACAGCGTCGACGAGATGCACGAAGCGCTGATGAGCCTGGCGTGCATCACCGAGACCGAGGCGCAGGCCAACCCGCACTGGGTCGATTGGTTGAAGGCGCTGGCCGACAGTGGCCGCGCCTGTCGTCTCGATCAAGGGTTATGGCTGGCCCGGGAGCGGCTGACCTGCCTGCTGGCGATTTATCCACAGGCCGCCGTGTGGCCGGCAGTGGATGCCTTGCCCGGTTTCGATGAGCCCTGGGAAAACGATGAAGCGGTGCTGGAAGTGATTCGCGCCCGGCTCAGCGCGTTCGCGCCGCTGTCCCTCGAAGCGATCGCCGGACCACTGGGATTACCGCCGGCACAGGTCATCCAGACACTGGCGCAACTGGAGCGCGAAGGGTACGTGTTGCGCGGTCGCTTCATCCCCGGCATCGAAGAGGAGCAATGGTGCAAGCGGCATTTGCTGGCGCGGATTCATCGCTACACGGTCAAGCGTCTGCGGCGGGAAATCGAGCCGGTGGCGCTGCAGGATTTCATGCGTTTTCTGTTTGACTGGCAGCATCTGTCCAGCGCCAGCCTGGGCCAGGGCAGCGCGGTGTTGCCATCGATCATTGCGCAGTTCGAGGGTTACCCAGCCGCCGCGTCCGCCTGGGACAGCGACATGTTGCCGGCGCGCATCAAGGACTATTCGGCCACTTGGCTCGATGACTTGTGTCGCAGCGGCAAGCTGGTCTGGACCCGACTGACCGCGCGCAACAAGAGCGCCAGCAGCGCCCTGCGCAATACGCCCATCGTGCTGCTGCCGCGCAACCGGGTCGGGCTGTGGAGCGATTTGACCGAGCAGACGCCGGTCAATGAGCTGTCGCCGAAAACGCAGAAAGTCTACGAAGCCCTGCGCCAGCACGGCGCGCTGTTTTTCGATGAGCTGACCCACGAAGCCCATGTGCTGCGCACCGAACTGGAAATCGCTTTGCAGGAACTGGTGGGCGCGGGGCTTGTGAACGCCGACAGCTTCGCCGGCCTGCGCGCGCTGATCACCCCGGCGAGCAAACGGCAGAATCGCAGCAGCCGTCGCGGGCGCGGGGCGTTTATCGGTGGCATGGACGATGCCGGGCGCTGGGCGTTGCTGCGACGTGGCGCGGGGACCGAGGATTCACGTCCGACCGCCTATTCACCCGAGACCCTGGAACACATCGCCATGACCTTGCTGCGTCGTTATGGCGTGGTGTTCTGGCGCTTGCTGGAACGGGAGGCGGACTGGTTGCCGAGCTGGCGCGAACTGTTGCGCACGTTCCATCGGCTGGAAGCCCGGGGCGAGATTCGTGGCGGGCGTTTTGTCAGTGGCCTGGCGGGGGAGCAATTCGCCCTGCCCGAAGCTATTCCGCTATTGCGCGAAGTGCGTCGCCGGCCCCATGACGGCAGTTTGATTGCGGTGTGCGGGGTTGATCCGCTGAACCTCGCGGGGACCTTGTTGCCCGGGGTGAAAGTACCGGCGTTGGCGAGCAATCGGCTGGTGTATCGGGATGGATTGCCGGCGGCTGCCGAAATTGCCGGCAAGCAGCAGTTTTGGCTGGAGCTGGATCAGCAGGGGATGGCTGAAGTGCGCAGCAAATTGATCCGGCATTGATGTTGACTGTGCTGACCTCATCGCGGGCAAGCCCTCTCCCACAGGTTTGCTGGTGTACACGTAATTTGTGATCACTGCAGATCTTTGTGGGAGCGGGCTTGCCCGCGATGAGGCCAGTACAGACGACAAATTACTGAGACCTAATCCCCTCCGGTATCAACACCGCCGAATGCCCCACCTCATCCACCCCATCCATCACCGGCTCAGCCCGCCTGGGCATCAAAACCTGCTGTGGATAAGTCTGCGCGAAATGCACCTCTGGATGGTTATCCACAAGCTTCTTCAATCGCTGGTTGAACGCCCGACTAACCGCATACTGCCCACCCGACACAGTCCGGAACTGCGCCGTCAGCACCACCCCGTTCAGATCCATCTTGTCGACCCCAAACACATCCAGCGGCCCCTGCAGGTTGTACTTGAGAAACGGATCGTTGCTGATCTCATGCCCCGCCTCGCGAATCAGTTCGATGGCCCGGTCGACATCGGTGTCGTAGGTGAACTGCACCGAAAAGAACGCATAGGCAAATTGCCGGGATTGGTTGGTCACCGCCTTGATCTGCCCGAACGGCACCGAATGCACGAAGCCCTTGCCGTCGCGCAGGCGCAGGGTGCGGATGGTCAGGCCTTCGACGGTGCCCGCGTGGCCGGAGTCGAGCACCACCCAGTCGCCGATGGACAGGGTGTCCTCGATGATGATGAACAGGCCGGTGATCACGTCCTGCACCAGTTGCTGGGAACCGAAACCGATTGCCAGCCCGATCACCCCGGCACCGGCCAGGAACGGCGCGACGTTGATCCCCAGGTTGGCCATGGTGGTGATCGCGCAAATCACCACCAGGACGATTTTGATCGCATTGCGCAGCAACGGCAGGATGGTCTTCACCCGCGTGCTGGGCTGACGCACCGAGCGTTTGTTGACCGGCGGTTTCAGGGCTTCCTGAATCGCCGTATCGAGCACCACCCAGACCATCCAGGTCACCAGGAAGATCAGGCCGATGTGGCTCAATGAATCACTGATCGCCCGGCCTACCGCATTGCCCACCGCAAACTCGAACAGCGACACCCCCCAGATTCGCCCGAGGATGTCGATGAAGACGATGGCCATGGCGATGCGCAGCAACGCGTGAGACAGACTCAGGAAACGCTCCTTGTAAGCGCTGCTGCGACGTACGTCTGACTGATTCCGCGATCTGAACAGGTGATGCAGCGTGGTACTGAGGAATACCCCGGCAATCAGCAATACGGTGGTGAACAGGGCGCTGCGCAAGACCTTCTGATTGTCATCACCGACGCCGATCAGGTTGATGATCGACACCAGCACCATCAGCAGAATCGGCCAGTTCCAGAGCCCGGAAAAAATCCGCAGGGTTTCGCGCAGGGCCGGCTTCGAACGACGCTGCGCCAACGGCAGGATCCGGATCAAATGAGCGACCGGCCGTCGCATGCGGATCACTAGCCAACCGAAAGCAATCGACGCCGTAAGCCCAGTGAACACCGCGATGCTGCTGGTGAGGTTGCCGCCCAATTGGTGGGCGATCTGCGGGCTCGTCAAGGCATCGCTCAGGGCAACGAGAAAGCCGATCCCGAACAGCGGTCGCGGGCTGTGCTGGCGGATGATCTGCACCGCGCGGCGCTTGTGGCCGGCGTTGAACAGCACCACCAGTGACATCACCAGGGAGGCGGCGAACACACCGCTGCTAGTGGCATAGGCGAAACACAACGCCAGGGCACGACCAGCGGAAATCGGCAGCCAGTGACTGGCATAAATCGTCAGTGGCAGGCTGATCACCGCCGGAATGCTGTAAGGCAGTACGTAACCCAGCAATGCCTGGCCACGCTCGCGGCTGAGCAGCAGGCGATGTCGGCACAGGCGTTCGGCCAGCGACTTGCCGAACATCCACAGCAGGCCGAAGACGCCCGCCCACACGGCGGTCAACAACAGGAAATCGCCGGACACGCTCCACGCCGAACGGGCCGACGGGCGATTGACCAGTTGATCCACCTCATCGGCGGCGCGGTCAGCGCGCAAACGCCAGGCGTCTAGAAGGTCTTCGTTGAGGTCCAGTTTCTCCTGTACCTCATCGAGACTGGAGCTGATAGCGCCCAGCAACCCGCCCTCCACCAGCGGTTGCGGATGCGCTGGCGGTGTCGCGGCCGGAACGCCAGGAATCGACGCGGCTTCCAGTTGCTCGCTGCCCAGAAACAGCAGCGCACCCAGTAATATCGCGGTCTTGAACTTGATCAAAGCACCCGCTCCCTTGGATGAGACTGTAAGGAACTGATCGATAAATGGGGGGCAAGTTCGCATTCCGCCTGGATATTTGATCGCTACGCAAATATCAAATGCCCATCCCTCTATTTTTCCGCACAACCCAAACCCCGACACTGCGCTCCATCGAATCAACCCACCGGAGTTGCAGCCATGCCCATTGCCTTGCTCGCGCTGACCCTCAGCGCCTTTGCCATCGGGACGACCGAGTTCGTCATCGTTGGCCTGTTACCCACCATCGGCGCCGACCTTGGGGTCAGCCTGCCGTCCGCCGGGCTGTTGGTCAGCCTGTATGCCTTGGGTGTCGCCATCGGCGCGCCGGTGCTGACCGCACTGACCGGCAAAGTCCCGCGCAAACTGCTGCTTTTGTCGCTGATGGTGCTGTTCACCCTCGGCAACCTGCTGGCCTGGAAAGCGCCGAGTTATGAGTCGCTGATCCTGGCGCGCATCGTTACAGGCCTTGCCCACGGGGTGTTTTTCTCGATCGGCTCGACCATCGCCACCAGTCTCGTGCCCAAGGAAAAAGCCGCCAGCGCGATCGCCATCATGTTCACCGGCCTGACCGTGGCGCTGGTCACCGGCGTGCCGCTGGGCACGTTCATCGGGCAGCATTTCGGCTGGCGTGAAACCTTCCTCGCGGTGTCGGCCCTGGGCGTGATCGCCTTTATCGGCAGCCTGCTCTACGTCCCGAAAAACATCGCCCACAGCAAACCCGCTTCGCTATTGCAGCAATTGCAGGTGCTCAAGCAACCTAGGCTGCTACTGGTGTACGCCATGACCGCCATCGGCTACGGCGGCTCGTTCATCGCCTTCACCTTCCTGGCGCCGATCCTTCAGGACCTCTCGGGCTTCAGCGCCAGCACCGTCAGCCTGGTGCTGCTGGTGTACGGCGTTTCGGTGGCGGTCGGCAACATTTGGGGTGGCAAACTGGCGGACAAACGCGGCCCGATCAGCGCCCTGAAAATCATCTTCGCCCTGCTCGCCGCCGTGCTGTTCACGCTGACCTTCACCGCCGGCAATCCATGGCTGGCGCTGGCCACCGTGCTGGTCTGGGGCGCCGTGGCATTCGGTAATGTACCGGGCCTGCAGGTGTATGTGGTGCGCCAGGCCGAACATCACACCCCGCGTGCGGTGGACGTGGCATCGGGCCTGAACATCGCCGCGTTCAACCTGGGTATCGCCGGCGGCGCCTGGGGCGGTGGTTTGATCGTCGCCCACATGGGCCTGATCCATACCGCGTGGATCGGTGGTCTGGTGGTGTTGGTGGCGCTGGCATTGACTGCATGGAGTGGGCGCCTGGACCGGTTGGGGCCGGTATACGCCGAGTCCTCGACCCGCGTGATCACCGGTCACTGATTCACCGCGCTTCACTGTAGGAGCGAATTTATTCGCGATGGAGGTACAGACACCGCGGGCATTCAGACAGCCCGCGTTATCGTTGACGACCATCGCGAGCATGCTCGCTCCTACAGGGGGCAAGTCGTTTTACCGTCCGTAGTCCCACCGAAACTTTCCCCGCCACCTCACAGTCAGCAAAGAAATGGGGCATTCGGACGGGAGGCGACATGGCGGCGATTCATATTGGTATTTCAGGCTGGCGCTACACGCCCTGGCGGGGGGATTTCTACCCAAAGGGGTTGCCGCAGAAACGCGAGTTGCAATTCGCGTCGCGGGCCGTCAACAGCATCGAAATCAATGGATCGTTTTATGCCCTGCAACGGCCTGAACGCTACGCCCAGTGGTACGGCGATACGCCCCTGCACTTCGTGTTCAGCGTCAAGGCCCCGCGGTTCATCACCCACATCAAACGCCTGCGCGATATCCATAAACCTCTGGCAAATTTCTTCGCATCCGGTGTGCTGGAACTCAGGGAAAAACTCGGCCCGATCCTCTGGCAGTTTCCGCCCAACTTCAAATTCGATGCCGAACTGTTCGAGAGCTTTCTCGAGCAATTGCCCCACAACACCGAACAGGCCGCCACCCTGGCCCGTCAGCACGATTCACACTTGAAAGGCCACGCGAGCCAGAAGGCCTACAAAAAGAAGCCGGTGCGCCACGCGGTGGAAATCCGCAATGACAGCTTCATCGACCCCGCCTTCGTCCGTCTGCTCAAGCGCTACAACACCGCTCTGGTGATTGCCGACACCGCCGGCAGATGGCCCTATCGCGAAGACATCACCAGCGACTTCGTCTACCTGCGCCTGCACGGTGCCGAAGAGCTCTACGCCAGCGGTTACACACCGCAGGCCTTGAAGCGCTGGGGCGAAAGGATCGAAGCCTGGCACAACGGCCGGCAACCGAGTGACCCGCAGTTGATCGCGCCCCGGGAGAAACCCAGGGTGCGCAAATCCCGTGAAGTGTTTTGCTATTTCGATAACGACATCAAGGTCCGCGCGCCCTTCGATGCCCGTCGTCTGCTGGAGCATTTTGACCTCGACCAACACCTGGCCACCGCCCCCGGTGAGCCTGTTGCCGAAGGAGCGCTGCCATGACGATTCCCGAGCCGGTCGGCGTCACTGATGAGCAGGCCTCCGTCGACACTACGGTGCACCGCTTCACGGTGCTGACGGTCAACACCCACAAGGGATTCACCGCGCTGAACCGGCGTTTCATCCTGCCGGAACTGCGCGAAGCCGTGCGCAGTGTCTCGGCCGATGTAGTTTTTTTGCAGGAAGTCCACGGCACCCACGAACAGCATCCCAAGCGCTACGACAATTGGCCGGTGGTTCCGCAATATGAATTTCTCGCCGACACTCTGTGGCCGCAGTTCGCCTATGGGCGCAATGCGGTCTATCCGGCGGGCGATCACGGCAACGCGCTGCTGTCGAAATTTCAGATCGTGCGCCATGAGAATCTCGATGTATCCATCAGCGGTCACGAGAACCGTGGCCTGCTGCATTGCGTGCTGCGCATGCCTGGCGACGGCCCGGAAGTGCATGCGATCTGCGTTCATCTGGGCCTGCGCGAAAGCCATCGCAATGCCCAACTCAAGTTGCTCGCGCGACGGTTGCGCGAACTTTCAGACGATGCCCCCGTCATCATCGCCGGCGATTTCAACGACTGGCGCCAGCGCGCCGATGCCCTGCTCACGCCCCACGGTTTGCGCGAGGTATTCGCCGAGCAGCACGGCAAACCAGCTCGCAGTTTCCCCGCCCGCTTGCCGGTGCTGCGCCTGGACCGAATCTACGTACGCAACCTCAAAGCCACGCTTGCACGAGTGCTGACCACCCGTCCCTGGTCGCACCTTTCGGACCACGCCCCTCTGTCGGTGGAGATCGAACTATGAGCACCTCGCCCATGGAAAAAACCGCCATGGAATCTATTGCCTCACCGCCGGCGAATGAACCGGCAGCGGTCGATGTCGAATACCGCTGGCAAGGCAACAACCGCGTCGAATTGCTTGAAAACGGCGAGGCCTATTTCCCAAGGGTGTTCGAGGCCATGCGTCAGGCCAAGACCGAGATCCTTCTGGAAACCTTCATCGTGTTCGAGGACAAGGTCGGCGAAGAACTGAAAACCGTCCTAATCGAAGCGGCCCAGCGCGGTGTGCGCGTCACCGCCAGCTTCGACGGGTTCGGTTGCGGCGAGCTGAGCACTGGTTATCTCACTGCTCTAAGCGGCGCGGGCGTGCATCTTCAGATGTTCGACCCGGCCCCCAAGCGCCTGGGCATCCGCACCAACTGGTTCCGTCGGCTGCACCGCAAGATCGTGGTGGTGGACGGCACCATCGCCTTCATCGGCGGGATCAACTTTTCCGGCGACCATCTGGCCGACTTCGGCCCCGAAGCCAAGCAGGACTATTCAGTGGAAATCCAGGGCCCGGCAGTGGCCGACATCCACCACTTCGCTCTGCTGCAATGTGGGCGTCCGGCACGGGCCAAATACTGGTGGCAACGGCGTCGGCAGCGCCGCTCGGAACTGGTCATCAATGATTGCGATGGACAGGTGCGCCTGGTGTATCGCGACAACGCCGAACACACGACCGACATCGAGGAGATTTACCGTCAGGTCTTGCGCACCGCGCAACGCCGCGTGGTGATCGCCAACGCCTATTTTTTCCCGGGCTACAGACTGCTGCGCGAGATCCGCAACGCCTCGCGCCGTGGCGTCGATGTGCGCCTGATCCTGCAAGGTCAACCCGACGTTCTGGTGGCCAAACTCGCCGCGCGCATGACCTACGACTACCTGCTCAGGTCCGGAGTAAAAATCTACGAATACTGTGATCGGCCGCTGCACGGCAAGGTCGCGCTGGTGGACGAAGACTGGAGCACCGTGGGTTCGAGCAATCTCGATCCGTTGAGCCTGTCGATGAATCTGGAAGCCAACGTGCTGATCCGCGATCGCGCGTTCAATCGCGACCTGTTCGAGCGGCTGGAAGAGCTCAGCGAAAACCACTGCAAGCTGATGTCGGTCGACACCGCTCCGCGCGGACGAATCTGGCACATGACCGTGGGCTTTCTGGTGTTCCACTTCCTGCGCCATTTCCCGGCAATGGCCGGTTGGCTGCCGGCACATAAACCGCGCCTGAAGACTTACACCTCACCGACCGGGAGCGATCAGCATGAGCCGAAGTGACGCCCAGGCGACAGCCCACGCCGAACACCCGGCCAAGTCACGTTTCAGCCGCTGGAAACGACCGCTGACGATGCTGTTTTTCCTGGCGCTGATCGTGCTGTTGACGATGTTCGCCTCACGCATCGAATGGGCGGAAGTGCTGCACACGCTGACCGAATTCAAGATGCGTACCCTGCTCATCGCCGCCGGGCTGACCCTGACCAGTTTTCTGGTCTACGCCTGTTTCGACCTGATCGGGCGCACCTACATCCGCCAGGACCTGACGTGGAAACAGATCCTGCCGGTGGGGATCATCAGCTACGCCTTCAACCTCAACCTCAGTGCCTGGGTCGGCGGCATCGCCATGCGTTATCGGCTGTATTCGCGGCTCGGTGTGAGCAAGAGCAACATCGCGAAAATCCTCGGATTGAGCCTTGCGACCAACTGGTTCGGCTACATGCTGATCGCCGGTGCGATCTTCAGCAGCGGGCTCGTGCGCATGCCGCCCGGCTGGAAGCTGAGCAGCGATGCGCTGCAAGGGGTCGGAGTGTTGTTGCTGCTGGTGAGCGCGGGGTATCTGGCGGCGTGCCAGTTTTCCAAGCGGCGCGAATGGGCGATTCGCGGCGTGGAAATCAACCTGCCCTCGTTGCGCATGGCGATCCTGCAACTGGGTCTTGGCGCACTGAACTGGTCGTTGATGGCGGCGGTGATCTTCACCCTGCTACCGAGCAAACTCGATTACCCGTTGGTGCTGGGCGTGTTGCTGATCAGCGCCATCGCCGGGGTCATCACCCACATCCCGGCGGGGCTCGGGGTGCTGGAAGCAGTGTTCGTGGCGTTGCTGCAACACGAGGTATCGCGCGGGAGTCTGGTAGCGGGATTGCTGGCTTATCGGGCGATTTATTTTCTGTTGCCGTTGTTGATCACGCTGGTGATGTATCTGGTGGTAGAGGCCAAGGCGAAGTCGTTGCGGATTGCCAAGCCCAAGTGAGTTGCGGTGTCTGGGCGGGCCTCTTCGCGGGCAAGCCTCGCTCCTACAGTTTCCGAGTCGATCACGAAATTTGTGTCCGCTGAAGTCCCTTGTAGGAGCGAGGCTTGCCCGCGAAGAGGCCCGCAAGAAAACCACATCACCTGGATTGAATAATGCTCAACCGCTCCCCAACCACCATCTCCGTGATCCAGTCCACCAGAATCGAGGTATAAGCCTGCTGCGAAACCGGATCACTCAACGCATGATCAGCCCCATCAATGATTCGGTGCGTCAGCGAATGCGTCTGCTGGCACGCTGCGCGGTAACTCATGATCGTCGCGTGGGGCACGAAATCATCGGTCTCCGATTGGACCAGCAACACATCCCCGGTGAATTGCGAACAGGCATGCAGCGCCCGATTGCTGTCGGCGCGCACCAGCGTGCTGCGGTAATCGCGCAAGTCGAGCTTGTCCAGGTCGCGCTTGGGCGTGTGCCATTGATCGTCGCGATACAGCGCCGGCACCCTCAATGCGAGCCAACGCACCGGGCGCAACGAAGTGAGGATCGAGGCCAGGTAACCGCCATAACTGGTGCCCACCACGGCAATCGCCGAGGTATCTAGTGCCGGATGCGCGAGCAGGCGGTCATAGGCCGCCAGCAAGTCGCGCAGGTTGTCTTCGCGGGTGACCCGGGTCAGCGGAATGCCGGTGCCGCCGGTATGGCCGCGCAGGTCGAAGGTCAGGCACACGCAGCCAAGGCCGGCAATGCCCTTGGCCCTCTCCAGGTCCCGCTCCTGACTTCCGCCCCAGCCGTGCACGAACAGCACGCCAGGGACTTTCGATTTGGGACTGAGAAAGGTCCCGCTCATCTGTTCATCATCAATGTCGATTTGAATGCTTTCGCTTCTAGCCGTCATGGGATTTGACCGTCACATACTTGAGGAGGAATTCACTATTTTCCGCAGGTCCGCGATACACCTCGATGGCGTGCGCCGGCAACGGCTGATCGATGTAGGTCTCCACGGAAGACACCCGGATCGCGCGCATCTGCGGGTCGTTGACGAAGCTCTGCAAGGCCGCGACTTCCGCGCTGCTGGCCCCGCCCATGCGCCAGGATTGTTCGAGCACACCGCTGCGCTGCTTGCCGTTACTGTCGATGCCTTGGGCGATGTCGTAGTTGCGTCGCGAGGCATAGAAACCCGGATAGGCTTCATCTGCCGCACTGTCGAACACCTGGGCCTGCTGGATGGCCAGGCGCACGTCTTCGGGCAGGTCGAGCTTCAACAATTCATCGTAGCCACCCTGCACCACCATCAGATTGGAACCGCCGTAAACCTCTTCGCCCTCGGCGTCCTCGGTCAGGTATTGATCACCGCAGTAGCTGAGCATCTTGTCGCCGAAAAAACTCTGGCCGACGCTGTGGGTGACCACTTTGTCGAGGTCCTGCTCGAGCACCACGCCTTCGGTGAACAGGGTTTTGGCTTCGGGGCGGGCGAGTATCTCGTCGAACTGGTCGAGGCTTGCGATCACTTCCTGTCCGCGACCGGCGCAGGCGTGAATCGGCTTGAGGCGGATCGGGCCGGTGTACAGCAGATGCTCCGCCGCTGGTCGCGCGTCCTCCAGGGAAAACACGCTGAGACCGTCGAGCACGACACTGCGCACTCGCTCGGAAAACAGCGGCGCCCAACCGGGTGGTGCATGGGCCTGATGGCTGCGCAAGCCGTGGGTGATGGCTTTGGTGCAGATGAAATCATGCTCGACGTAGCCGCCCCACAGATCCTCCGGGCCTTTGACCGCCAGTTCTCGCGCGGCGGTCTCGCCCACCAGAGTCTGGGTCGGCAGCACGTACAGATCCTTGCCGCGATGCTGCTGAGGATCGAAGCTCCCGCCGAACCTGAGCCCAAGAATCTGCGCCAGCCACTTGGCCAGGGCGCGGTTGGTTTCCACTTCATGCAGCGGTGCTTCGGGCCGCACCGAATGGGCGACCACCAGCTTTCTGGCGTTTGGTGGGGTCATGCATCCCCCTTCAATCGGCGCTAGATGAATGTAGCGTGAGGGGTGCAGGGATCAGGCCAATCGAGGTTGTGGAGAAAGGCTTTTCAAATCAGATGATTGGGGAATGGGTGATGGCATGGGGCCTGTTTGATTCTGCACGAGGGCGCGCGCAGATCTGGCATTTTGCACGATTCAACGCCATGCGCTGATCCAATGTGGGAGCGGGCTTGCTCGCGAATGCGGTGTGTCAGTG
>NZ_JAIQWX010000151.1 GCF_020164475.1 Pseudomonas sp. REP124
CGGCCTTGAAGACACCAGAAAGCTGTCTGAAGAAATACACAAGAACTGCCTGAGGAGATCCCCATGAACGCAGCCGTAGACGTTCTGCAATCCGCCCATCAGCACATCAACCGCGATCGCCTGTGGCAGTCGCTCATGGAGCTGGCCAAGCTCGGGGCCACGGTCAAGGGCGGGGTCTGTCGCCTGGCCCTGACCGATCTCGACCGCCAGGCCCGCGACACCTTTGTGAAGTGGTGCGAAGAGGCGGGCTGCAGCGTCAGCATCGATGCGGTGGGCAATATCTTCGCCCGTCGTCCGGGGCGCAATCCGGACCTGCCACCGGTGATGACTGGCAGCCACATCGACACCCAGCCCACCGGTGGCAAGTTCGATGGCTGCTTCGGCGTGCTGGCCGGCGTCGAAGTGCTGCGCACCCTCAATGACTTGGGCGTGGAAACCGAGGCGCCGCTGGAAGTGGTGGTGTGGACCAACGAAGAAGGCTCGCGTTTCGCCCCGTGCATGATGGGTTCGGGGGTGTTTGCGGAAAAATTCACCCTGGAAGAAACCCTGGCCAAGGTCGACGCCGAGGGCGTGACTGTGGGCGAGGCGCTCAATGCCATCGGCTATGCGGGGCCGCGAGTGGTCAGTGGTCACCCGGTGGGCGCCTATTTCGAAGCGCACATCGAGCAGGGGCCGATTCTCGAGGACGAACGCAAGACCATCGGCGTGGTGATGGGCGCCCTTGGGCAAAAGTGGTTCGACCTGAAACTGCGCGGCGTCGAAGCCCATGCCGGGCCTACCCCGATGCACCTGCGCAAGGATGCCTTGGTGGGGGCGGCGGTGATCGTCGGTGCGGTCAATCGCGCGGCGTTGGGCCATCAACCCCACGCCTGCGGCACCGTCGGATGCCTGCAAGCCTATCCGGGTTCACGCAACGTGATTCCCGGCGAAGTGCGCATGACCCTGGATTTCCGTCATCTGGAACCGGCGCGCCTGGATTCGATGATCGCCGAAGTCCGCGAGGTGATCGACACCACCTGCCAGGAACACGGCCTGACCTATGAACTGACCCCCACCGCCGATTTCCCGCCGCTGTATTTCGACAAGGGCTGCGTCGAGGCCGTGCGCGGCGCGGCGCAAGGCCTGGGCCTGTCGCACATGGATATCGTCAGCGGGGCAGGGCACGACGCGATCTTCCTCGCCGAGCTTGGCCCGGCGGGGATGATCTTCGTGCCGTGCGAAGGCGGCATCAGCCACAACGAAATCGAAAACGCCGCGCCGGATGATTTGGCGGCCGGGTGTGCGGTGTTGTTGCGGGCGATGCTGGCGGCGTCTGCGGCGGTGGCCAAAGGAGAACTGGCTGCCTGACGTAACACATCTCTCCATCTTGTATTCGAACCTGTGGCGAGGGGGCAAGCCACCTCGCCACAGGTAAATACCTGCACCAAAGGTTCTTCGCACGATTGCAGCCCCCGGTGGTCGTACATTTCAGGCCCCGTCGACCGAGTGGAGATGCAATGAACCAGGATGTCCTGATCACCGAAACCAATCGCCGCCAATTGCAGCAAATCATCGCCGGCCTCTCGGACGGGGTGATTCTGCTCGATCCCGATCAAAGCATTGTCTGGGCCAACGATGCCGCGCTGGCCATGCATGGCGTGGCGCAGATCAGCGACTTGGGCGCCGATGCCGAGGATTACACCAGCCGTTTCGCCTTGCGCTACCGCAACAACCATGTGGTCCCTGCTGACAGTTATCCGATCAACCGCGTGACCCGTGGCGAGATTTTCAGCGATGTACTGGTTGAGGTCAGCGCCGTCGCGGATGAGCAGGAGCGCGTCCGGTTTCTTCGCGTGCGCAGCATGGTGTTGACCGATCGCGAGGATCAGCCCGAGTCGCTGGCGCTGATCATGGATGATGTCACCGACTGGGTCAGCGCCGAGCAGCGCTTCGAGAGAACCTTTGCCGCCAATCCGGCGCCGGCGGTGATCTGCCGTCTCAGCGATTTGCGCTACATCAAGGTCAATCCCGGGTTTCTCGAGATGACCGGCTACACCCGGGACCAGGTGATCGGCACTTCCACCTACGAGCTGGACGTGCTGGAGCAGGCGCAAAACAAGGACTTGGCCAAGCAGCGTCTGGTGGAAGGCACGACCATTCCGCAAATGCAGGCCGAGTTGCGGCAGGCTGACGGTAGCAGCAAGCAAGTGATCGTCGCTGGTCAGCCGCTGGAGCTCAACGACGAACCCTGCATGTTGTTTTCCTTTGTCGACATCGAACCGCGTCATAAGGCCGAGCTCGCCTTGCGCCAGAGCGAGGAGCGTTTTGCCAAGGCATTCCGCCTGTCGCCGGTGCCGATCCTGGTGTGCGGCGCGGGCGATCAGGCCGTCCTCGATGTCAACGAAGCCTTCCTCGATGCCCTCGGTTACTCCAGCGAGGAAGTGCTGGGGCAGAGCATCACGCAGATCGACTTCATCGAAGATAAAGGCGCGCGCATGCGCCTGTTCGCGGCTCTGGAGAAAACCGGGCGTCTGGACCGTATCGATGTGCGGGTGCGCAGGAAAGACGCGGGGCTGATCGATTGCGCAGTGTCGGCAGACACCGTGAACATCCAGGACAGTCCCTGCTACCTGCTGGTGTTGATGGACATTACCGAGCGCAAGCGCACCGAACTGGAGCTGGTGTCGGCCATTGAAGAAGTGATGAAGGACGCGTCCTGGTTCAGCCGCACGCTGATCGAAAAACTGGCCAATGCGAAGAACGTCAATTCGCCCCGGCTGCCCAGCGTGTCGTTCACCGATCTCACCGCCCGGGAGCGTGATGTGTTGGGGTTGATCTGTGAAGGTCTGGCGGACAAGGAAATTGCCGCACGGCTGAAACTGGCGCCAAACACAGTGCGCAATCACGTGGCGACGGTGTATTCCAAGCTCGATGTGCACAGCCGTAGCGAGGCGATCGTCTGGGCGCGTGAACGCGGTTTGTTCTCCGGCAGCGGGAAATCGAAGGATTGAGGGTAAGGTGCAAATGCACTAGCTGGAGGGGTGCAATTTGATGTGTTGAGCACGGGCGACGGCTCCTAGGCTGCAAGGGTACGACAGGTGTTTGCCAATGCCTGCGTGTCCCTGCGAAACAACCGAAGGAATGCCCTGATGAATCTGCACCCCGAATTATCCCTGTGCCGGGATCTGAACCCATGATGACGCTGGCCCAACTGCGCATGCTGATCGAACGCAGTTTTTCGCCCCGCGCCTGTGATTGCAGCATCACCGGCGATCATTACCTGACCGTCAAGCTCTACCACCCCCTCTCAGGGCAGGTGGATCTGGTGGTCAGCGGCTTGAACATGGCCACCTTGCAGTCAGCGGATTCGGTGGCCGCGCTGATCGAAGAGCTGCGATACGAACTGGAGAGCAATACCCTGAATCGCCCGGATCCGGTGATGTAAGAACTGTCAGGTTTTCATGGCGTTGGCCAATGATTGGGCTATAAGTGTTACGCAAATACTTTTTTTGTGACAGCTACGCGGATTTTTCGCGCAGGTGCCGTGGTCACAAAAAGGGTGTCTACCACTTATCGCGGGTCAACCTATGAAAACTCTTGGGAAACGCGTTTTTGCACCTCTGGCACTCTGCACGGCGCTGCTCGCCGGCTGCTCCAGTCCGCCACCACCTCCTCCCGCCGCACCGCCACCTGCTCCGGTTCGCACCTGCCAGGACATGGATAAAACCGATGTGCTGGGCGATGCGCGTGACGAAAACGGCGAGATAACGCGCGTCACGACCACCACGCGCTGCGTCACCCAGTAACGTCGGGCGCCGCCGTCCTTGAAGCACCGTGTCGAGAAAATCGTTCTTGTCGCCGATCTTGTCGGCACGGCTGTTTTTGCCATCGAAGGTGCGATCAGTGCCATGCGCAGCGGCCTCGACCTGCTCGGGGTGATGGTGATCGCCTTCATCGTTGCCTTGGGTGGCGGCGTGACCCGGGACCTGCTGATCGGCGCCACGCCGCCCAACGCCGTGGCCAACTGGCGTTATCCGGCCCTGGCGTTTTTGATGGGCGGGTTGGCGTTCATTTTTCATGAGCAGGTACTGGGTTGGTCTGGCTCGACGCTGATCGTGCTCGATGCCGCAGGCCTGGCGCTGTTCGCTGTGGCGGGGGCGCAGAAGGCTTTGAACCACGGAATCTCGCCGTTCGTGTCGATGCTGATGGGTACCATCACGGGCGTGGGTGGCGGGGTTATCCGCGATATCGTGCTGGCGCGGATACCGGTGGTGCTGCAGGTGGATCTGTACGCGAGTTCGGCGTTCGTCGGCGCTGCGGTGCTGATCATCGCCCGACGCTGCGGGGTGCCGCCGGTGGCAGCGGCGCTACTGGCGGGCGCGGCCTGCCTGGCGTTGCGCTTGCTGTCGGTGCATTTTGGTTGGCAGCTGCCCAAAATTATCCCGGCCTGACGCTGTCCCCTGTGGGAGCGGGCTTGCTCGCGAATGCGGTATGTCAGTCGATTCAAATGGCGACTGACCCACCGCTTTCGCGAGCAAGTCGAATCGTCGCACCGCCGCTCCCACAGTTACTTGTGGCAGGCGTTACGGGATCAGGAGAGGAACCCACCATCCACGTTCAGCGAAACACCCGTGGTGTAGCTGGACGCATCGCTGGCCAGGTACAGCACCGCGCCGGCCATTTCACTCGGGTCGGCCACGCGCTTGAGCGGGATCTGTGCCAGGGCGGTGTTGAGGATCGCCTCGTTCTTGACCAGCGCCGAGGCGAACTTGGTGTCGGTCAGGCCCGGGAGCAGGGCGTTGCAGCGGATGCCGAACTGCGCGCATTCCTTGGCGAAGACCTTGGTCATGTTGATTACCGCCGCCTTGGTCACCGAGTAGATGCCCTGGAACACGCCCGGCGAGACGCCATTGATCGACGCAACGTTGATGATGCTGCCGCCACCGTTCTCGCGCATCAGCTTGCCGGCTTCCACCGACATGAAGAAATAGCCGCGGATGTTGACGTCGACAGTCTTCTGGAACGCGCCGAGGTCGGTGTCCAGCACGTTGCAGAACTGCGGATTGGTCGCCGCGTTGTTGACCAGGATGTCCAGGCGGCCGAACTGTTCCTTGATGCCGGCGAAGACCTGGCTGATCTGCTCCATTTCACCGATGTGGCAGGCGATGGCGGTGGCCTTGCCGCCGGCGGCGATGATCGCGTCGGCCACGTGCTGGCAGCCTTCGAGCTTGCGGCTCGAAACGATCACGTGGGCGCCTTGCTGGGCCAGCAGTTTGGCGATGGCCTCACCAATGCCGCGGCTGGCGCCGGAGACGAAAGCGATCTTGCCGTCGAGGTCGAACAACTGAGTCTTGGACATGGAATTCCCTTGAGAGTCTTGTTATAGGCCTGATGTGCAATGGAAGAAGCGATCAGAGGCTGGATTTCTGGATGACCTGCAAGCTCATCTGCTCCAGCAGTTTGTTCATGTGAATGAACTGCGCGAAGCGTTTGTCCTGGGTCTGGCCGTGGTAGAAGCGGTAGTAGATCTGCTGCACGATGCCGGCCAGGCGGAACAGGCCGTAGGTGTAGTAGAAATCGAAATTGTCGATCTGGATCCCGGAGCGTTCGGCGTAGTAATCGACGAACTCACGGCGGGTCAGCATGCCCGGCGCGTGACTCGGCTGGCGGCGCATCAGCTGCACGGGCGCGGGGTCGCCGGCTTCGATCCAGTAGGCGAGGGTATTGCCCAGGTCCATCAGCGGATCGCCAAGGGTGGTCAACTCCCAGTCGAGCACACCGATGATCTGCATCGGGTTGTTCGGATCGAGAATCACGTTATCGAAACGGTAGTCGTTGTGCACGATGCTGGAGGTCGGGTGATCGGCCGGCATCTTGTCGTTGAGCCAGGCCTTGACCGCTTCCCAGTGCGGCGCGTCCGGGGTCAGGGCTTTCTCGTATCGGTCGCTCCAGCCCTTGATCTGCCGGGCCACGTAACCTTCGGGCTTGCCCAGATCGCCCAGGCCGTAGGCGTTGTAATCGACGCGATGCAGTTCAACGAACTTGTCGATGAAGCTCTTGCACAGCGCTTCGGTTTTCGCGGAGTCGAAGCCCAGTTCCGGCGGCAGTTCCGAGCGCAGGATTATCCCCTTGACCCGCTCCATCACGTAGAACTCGGCGCCGATCACCGAGTCGTCGGTGCAGTGCACGTAAGCCTTCGGGCAATACGGAAAGCCGTCGCGCAATTGATTGAGGATGCGGAATTCACGTCCCATGTCATGGGCGGACTTGGCCTTGTGGCCGAAGGGCGGCCGGCGCAGGACGAATTCCTGCTCCGGGTATTCGATCAAGTAGGTGAGGTTCGACGCACCGCCGGGGAACTGGCTGATCTGCGGCAGACCGGTGAGGCCGGGAATGTGCGCCTTGAGGTACGGATCGATCAGGCTGGCATCGAGTTCTTCGCCGGAGCGGATACGGGTGGACTGGTCAGTAAGCGCCATGCTTATCCCTTCTGCTTATTCTGGAGGCCTCAAACTATTGGCTAATCTAATGCGCGTACCCGGCAGCCACAACCACGAACGGCCCTTATAGGTGAGCGTGTTGCCGGGCAATCATTGCTTTTGATACACCTGTTTGAATTGTCCTACACCATGGCGTTTTTCAGGCCGCGCGGCAACTCGATCGGGGTCAGCACGGGCTTGCCGGAGAAGAACGCCACGAGATTACGGCCTACCAGTTCGACGGTGCCCTGGGTGGCTTCCGGCGACAGGCCGGCGACATGCGGAGTCAGGATCACGTTGCTCAGGGTCTTGAGCGCGTCCGGCACCTGAGGCTCGGCATCGAACACGTCCAGGGCCGCACCGGCAATGCGCCGTTGCTCCAGAGAAGTGATCAGGTCGGCGGTGACCACCACGCTGGCCCGGGCGATGTTCACCAGAAATCCGTTGGGCCCCAGGGCGTCGAGGACCTGGCGGTTGACCAGGTGCTGGGTACCCAGGCCGCCGGGGGTGGCGATGATCAGGAAGTCCGAGGCGCGTGCCAGTTCGGTGGGGGTCGAACAGAACTCGTAGGGCACGTCGTCGCGATGCTGGCGGTTGTGGTAGCACACGCTCATGTCGAACCCCGCCGCGGCGCGCTTGGCGATGGCCAGGCCGACCGCGCCCAGACCGAGAATGCCAAGGCGTTTGCCGGCGAGGGAAGGGCGCATGATTTTCGGCCACTCGCCCCGGCGCACGGCGGCGTCGCAGCGTGGCACGTCGCGCACCAGTGACAGCAGCAGGGCCATGGCGTGGTCGGCGACGGAGGAGGCGTTGACCCCGGCGCCGTTGGTGACGGTGATGCCGCGGTCGGCGGCGGCTTGCAGGTCGACCATTTCATAACCTGCGCCGATCACGCAGATGATCTTCAGTTTGGGCAGGGCGGCGATTTCATTGGCAGTCAGGCCCAGTGGGCCGCGGGTCAGCACCGCGTCGATCCCGGCTCCGTGGCGTTTGATGGCTTCGGCGCGCTCGGCGGGGGTCGGGGCCAGAATCAGGTGGAACCCCTGATGTTCGAGGATGGGCAGGTAATCGTTGATGGTCTCAACCAGTACCAGTACGGTTGCGGTCATGCTTGGCTCCTTTAGGCATGGATATCGGGCTCGAACGTCCAGTGAGATTGCTGCCTGCCGGGCGATTTGGCAATCGTCACATTCGAACCAGTGTAGGAGCTGCCGCAAACTGCGATGGTTGCTTCAACACCATTACCAGGAACACCGCAAAACCTGTAGGAGCGAGGCTTGCCCGCGAAGGCGGTGTGTCAGGAAAAGCAGATGTGACTGACCTAGCGCCTTCGCGGGCAAGCCTCGCTCCTACGGGTGCCTCAGGCTTCGGGGTTGGTCAGGTAGCGCTTCGCCGCATCAAGGATCTCATCCGACAGCGCCTCGCCCCGAGTCGCACGGGCCAGAGTCAGGGCGCCAATCATCAGCGAATACTGCACCAGCGCCTGCTGACGCTGCTCCTCGGGGTTGTCCGAATCCATCATCTTGCCGAACGAGTCGAGCAGTCGATTCAACCCCGCCAGAAACGGCTCGCGCAAGCCGCTGTCGGTGCTCTCGTGACACATGTCCCCGGCGAAAGCCACCACCGGGCAGCTCTCGCCGGGATTGTCACGGCTGTGGGTGGAAAGGTAAGGGTCGATCAGGGCCTTGCGCGCCTCCGCCTTGCTTTCTCCGGTTTCGGCCCTGAGCTTCCAGCGCTCGCCCACCTGCTTGAACGCCCGCTCGCTGGCTTCCTTGGCCAAGGCTTCCTTGGACTCGAAATGACCATAGAAACCGCCATGAGTCAGCCCAGCCGCCGCCATCACATCGACGACGCTGATCCCGTGCAGCCCGCGCTCGCGGAACAGGCGGGTCGCGGCATCGACGATGATTTCGCGGTTGAGGTCGGCTTGCTTGCGGGAAACTCGAGGCATGGGTGGCTCACAGATATCGAAATGGGATCTCAGAGGGCGTACTGGGCGATGCCGTTGCCGAACGACCAGTTTTCCTTCTTCACTTCCACCAGATTAATGAAAACATCCTCCAGACGCACGGCCAGTTCCTGGTTGAGGCTCTCGGCGATGGTCTTGTAGAGCAGTTTTTTCTGCTCCACGGTGCGGCCTTCGCTCAGGGTGATCTGGATGATCACCAGTTTGTCAGTGCGCGGGATGCCGAGGTACTGCGGATCGAAGATGAAATGATGCTCGTCGTGCTCGGCGAGGATCTGGAAATGGTCGTCCTTGGGCACGCCGATGGTGCTGTGCATGGCGGCGTAAATCAGCTCGCCGATGCGTTTGGCGTAGGTAGGGTCCTGTTGCTTTTTGATCTCGACGCGAACCAGTGGCATGGCATGACTCCGGGTTGAGGGCAGGTTCATTCAAAATACATTACGCATAACCTTTATCAAGTCCGATCTATCGCTCGCCGACGAAACGCCATGGCAGAAATGACACCGCCCCCTGTAGGAGCCGAGCTTGCTCGCGATGCACGCAGGAACACCGCGGGGCATCAGGTTTCCCGCGTCATCGTTGACGACCATCGCGAGCAAGCTTGCTCCTACAAGGGATAGCGGTTCGGTGCAACCTGGTACAACCGTTCCTCACCTAAGTCTTTGCTTCTGATCGGGAATCCCGGAGAATCGCACGCTGTTTCGGCCAGGGCGCTGCCTGTCGGATTTTTCCGACTCGTCCTGGCCGGGTGGCAAAAGACCGGAAAGCGGAGATCCGACCGGATGAATGATCAGGTCAATAGCGTCAACGAACGCTATGCAGCAGCGACACCAGCAACCTTATCGAGCTGGAATCGTCATGACACCACCTGGATGCTGGGCCTGTTTGGCACGGCTATTGGTGCGGGCACCCTGTTTTTGCCGATCAATGCGGGTCTCGGCGGCTTCTGGCCGTTGCTGATCCTGGCGTTGCTGGCGTTCCCGATGACCTTCTACGCACACCGCGGCCTGACCCGCTTCGTGCTGTCCGGTCGTGAAGGCGCGGACATCACTGAGGTAGTGGAAGAGCACTTCGGCATCAAGGCCGGCGCGTTGATCACCTTGCTCTACTTCTTCGCGATCTTCCCGATTCTGTTGATCTACAGCGTGGCCCTGACCAACACAGTGGGCAGCTTCATGGAGCATCAGCTGCACATCATGCCGCCACCGCGCGCCGTGCTGTCGCTGGTGCTGATCCTCGGCCTGCTGGCCGTGGTGCGTTGCGGCGAGCAGATGATCGTCAAGGCCATGAGCCTGATGGTCTATCCGTTCATCGTCGCCTTGCTGTTCCTGGCGGTGTTCCTGATTCCGCACTGGAACGGCGGCATCCTGACCACCGCCAGCACGCTGCCCGAGCCTTCGGCGTTGCTGCACACCCTGTGGCTGGCGATTCCGGTGATGGTGTTCTCGTTCAACCACTCGCCGATCATCTCGGCGTTCGCGGTGGACCAGAAGCGTCGTTACGGTGAACACGCCGAACAGCGCAGCTCGCAGATCCTGTCCCGCGCCCACGCCCTGATGGTGGTGATGGTGCTGTTTTTCGTCTTCAGCTGCGTGCTGACCCTGTCGCCAGCGCAACTGGCCGAAGCGAAGGCGCAGAACCTGTCGATCCTGTCCTACCTGGCCAACCACTTCAGCAACCCGACCATCGCCTTCGCGGCGCCGTTGATTGCTTTCGTGGCGATTTCCAAGTCGTTCCTGGGCCACTACATCGGCGCCAGCGAAGGTCTCAAGGGCCTGATCGTCAAAAGCGGCAAGCGCCCGGCAGCCAAGACCCTGGATCGCATGACCGCAGCGTTCATGCTGGTGGTGTGCTGGATCGTCGCCACCCTGAACCCGAGCATTCTGGGCATGATCGAAACCCTGGGCGGTCCGGTGATTGCGGCCATCCTGTTCCTGATGCCGATGTATGCCGTGCGCAAGATCCCGGCGATGGCCCGTTATCGTGGCCAGGCGTCGAACGTGTTTGTGGTGGCGGTTGGGCTGGTGGCGATTTCGGCGTTGATCTATTCGCTGAGTGCCTGATCCCGAAATAATGCGGTAATCCCTGTGGGAGCGGGCTTGCTCGCGAAGGCGCAGTGTCAGTCACCATCAATAGCGACTGACCCACCGCTTTCGCGAGCAAGCCCGCTCCCACATTGTTTTCGGTACTACCTAAGATACCGGGCATCTCACATATCCCTGTGGGAGCGTGGCTTGCCCGCGAAGAACGATGACGCGATGTTTCTGAAGGCATAAAAAAACGCCGCCCCTCTCACGAAGGGCGGCGTTTTTCATTGCTTTGTAACGTTAGGCTTGAACGACCGGGATGTTGGCGTTCGCTGCAGCTTCACGGAACTCGGCGATCTGGTCGAAGGACAGGTAGCGGTATACATCGGCCGCCATGCTGTCGATCTTGCCAGCGTATTCCATGTACTCCTCGACGGTCGGCAGGCGACCCAGGATGGAAGCCACGGACGCCAGCTCGGCCGAAGCCAGGTAGACGTTCGCGCCGTCACCCAGACGGTTCGGGAAGTTACGGGTCGAAGTCGACACGACAGTCGAGTTCGGCTCTACACGTGCCTGGTTACCCATGCACAGCGAGCAGCCTGGCATTTCCATACGGGCGCCAGCCTTGCCGTAGATGCCGTAGTAGCCTTCTTCGGTCAGCTGGTGAGCGTCCATCTTGGTCGGCGGCGACAGCCACAGACGGGTTGGCAGCTGACCCTTGACCTGATCCAGCAGCTTGCCGGCAGCGCGGAAGTGACCGATGTTGGTCATGCACGAACCGATGAACACTTCGTCGATCTTCTCGCCGGCAACGCTGGAGAGCAGACGGGCGTCGTCCGGGTCGTTCGGCGCGCAGAGCACAGGCTCCTTGATGTCGGCCAGATCGATTTCGATGACTTCGGCGTACTCGGCGTCCTTGTCCGCTTCCATCAGCTCAGGGTTGGCGATCCAGGCTTCCATCGCTTGAGCGCGACGTTCCAGGGTACGTGCATCGCCGTAGCCTTCGCCGATCATCCAGCGCAGCAGGGTGATGTTCGATTGCAGGTACTCGGTGATCGACTCTTTGGACAGCTGGATGGTGCAACCGGCAGCCGAACGTTCGGCCGAGGCGTCGGACAGTTCGAACGCTTGCTCGACGGTCAGCTTAGGCAGACCTTCGATCTCCAGGATGCGGCCGGAGAAGGCGTTCTTCTTGCCTTTCTTCTCTACGGTCAACAGGCCTTTCTGGATCGCGTAGTAAGGGATGGCGTGAACCAGGTCACGCAGGGTGACGCCTGGCTGCAGTTCGCCCTTGAAGCGAACCAGGATCGACTCAGGCATGTCCAGCGGCATGACGCCGGTGGCAGCGGCGAACGCTACCAGGCCGGAACCGGCCGGGAACGAGATGCCGATCGGGAAACGGGTGTGGGAGTCACCACCGGTACCGACGGTGTCTGGCAGCAGCATGCGGTTCAGCCACGAGTGGATGATGCCGTCGCCCGGACGCAGGGAAACGCCGCCGCGGGTCATGATGAAGTCAGGCAGGGTGTGGTGGGTGGTCACGTCGATCGGCTTAGGATAAGCCGCGGTGTGGCAGAAGGACTGCATCACCAGATCGGTCGAGAAGCCCAGGCACGCCAGGTCTTTCAGTTCGTCACGGGTCATTGGACCGGTGGTGTCCTGGGAACCCACGGTGGTCATCTTCGGTTCGCAGTAGGTGCCCGGGCGAACGCCGGTCACGCCGCAAGCCTTGCCGACCATTTTCTGCGCCAGGGTGAAACCCTTGGTGCTTTCAGCAGGGGCTTCAGGCTTCTTGAAGAGGGTCGAAGGTGCCAGACCCAGCTCGGCACGAGCCTTCTCGGTCAGGCCACGGCCGATGATCAGCGGGATACGGCCGCCGGCGCGGACTTCGTCCAGCAGGACCGGAGTCTTCATTTCGAAGGTGGTCAGGACTTCGTCGGTGCCGTGCTTGCAGACTTTGCCAGCATGCGGGTACAGGTCGATCACGTCGCCCATGTGCATGTTGGAGACGTCGAATTCGATTGGCAGTGCGCCAGCATCTTCCATGGTGTTGTAGAAGATCGGAGCGATCTTGCTGCCGAAGCAGAAACCGCCGGCACGCTTGTTCGGCACGTAAGGAACGTCGTCACCGAAGAACCACAGAACCGAGTTGGTGGCCGATTTACGCGAAGAGCCGGTACCGACAACGTCGCCCACGTAGGCAACAGGGAAGCCGCCGTTACGCATTTCTTCGATCTGCTTCATCGGACCGGTGACGCCTTGTGCGTCAGGCACGATGCCGTCGCGAGCCATTTTCAGCATGGCCAGGGCGTGCAGCGGGATGTCAGGGCGGGACCAGGCGTCCGGAGCAGGGGACAGGTCGTCGGTGTTGGTTTCGCCGGTGACCTTGAATACGCGCAGGCTGATCTTGTCGGCCAGGGTTGGACGCTTCACAAACCACTCGCCGTCAGCCCAGGATTGCAGCACGGCCTTGGCGTGAACGTTGCCGTTCTTGGCTTTTTCAGCCACGTCGTGGAAAGCATCGAACATCAGCAGGGTGTGCTTGAGTTCTTCGGCGGCTACTGGTGCCAGTTCGGCGTCGTCCAGCAGGCCTACCAGAGTCACGATGTTGTAGCCGCCCTGCATGGTGCCGAGCAGTTCGACAGCGCGCTTCTTGTCGATCAGGGGGGAGTTGGCTTCGCCTTTGGCGATGGCGGACAGGAAACCGGCCTTGACGTAGGCAGCTTCGTCCACGCCTGGCGGAATACGGTTGGTAACCAGGTCAACGAGGAAAGCTTCTTCGCCAGCCGGGGGATTTTTCAGCAGCTCGACCAGGCCTGCAGTTTGTTCGGCGTTAAGCGGCTGGGGAACGATACCCAGTGCTGCACGCTCTTCGATATGTTTGCGGTAGGCTTCAAGCACAGTTATTACCCTCATCAGTGGTCCCAAATGGGTGTCCGGGACGCTCATCCCGAAATTGCCGTACTCATGCGCTGCATGGCGTTGTGAGCCACTTAGCCAGAATTACCGACAATTCCTTACAGAAGCTGCTTTCAAAGTTTTACGCCTGCAGAACGGGAGCTGATGAGGGTTGGCGTTGGGCTTTTCCCCGCTGGAAAAACCCCTCGCCAACACCGCTCTGAAGGAACGACTGTGCTCGTGACGCTTTGAAAACAGCTTCTAACGGACATTGGCGCCTAAAAAGGCTGGCTGATTCTACGGCAAAAAAAAATTAAAGGTAAGTCGCGGTTTATTGGACTTTGGTGGAGCGTCCCGCAAGACACGATTGACCAAGGCCCTGAACTTTGAGGGGTGATCAATGGCGGGCAAAGGGCTAACATGCTGCCCTGTTTCGCTTTTTGGCCTTCTGCCTCCCTATGCCCAATCAGACCATCAAGACTCCCTGCGTCGGCCTTTGCTCCACTGTTTACGGTGATCTGGTGTGCCGTGGCTGCAAGCGATTCCACCATGAAGTGATCCACTGGAACGGCTACAACGAGGAAGAAAAGCGCGCGGTGTGGTTGCGTCTGGAGCAGTTGCTGTCCCAGGTGATGGCGGCCAAGGTGGAAATTTTCGATACGGCGCTGCTCAGGACCCAGCTGGAGCAGCGCAAGATTCGCTTCGTGCCCCATCAATCGGCGTATTGCTGGGCGTATCAGTTGATCGCGCGGGGGGCGAGGGTGATCAACAATCTGGAAGCCTACGGGATGGTGTTGCTGCCGGAATTTCGCGAGTGGAACCTGCCGGAATTGCGCGATGCGATCGATCGGGAGTTTTTTCTGCTGTCCGAGGCGCACTATCAGCGATATATCGCGCCGGGGTTTCTGAAGGATGCGTTGGGTGATTGATTGAAGAGCTTCGCGGGCAAGCCTCGCTCCTACAGGTC
>NZ_JAIQWX010000152.1 GCF_020164475.1 Pseudomonas sp. REP124
CCACAAATCCCACCCAAAAATAAACCGGCCGCAACAGCCGGTTTATTCATTTCTCCCCTCAGGCCGCCTGCGCCGCCTGTGCCTGGCGCACCACCGCCGCCAATCGCCCCAACCCCTCATCCAGCCGCGCCGGATCGATGTGGCTGAAATTCAGCCGCAGGTGCCCGTGGTTGTTATCCGGATCCGGAAAGAACGGCTCGCCCGGCATGAACGCCACATCATTGGCCAGCGCCGCATTGAGCAAGGTCCGCGTATCCAGCGGTTGCTTGAGCGTCAGCCAGAAAAACAGCCCGCCCTGGGGCATGTTCCAGTCCGCGAGATCGTCAAAGTGCATTTGCAGCGCCGCCTGAAACGCATCGCGGCGTTCCCGGTAAAAGCCGCGCAACTCACCCAGATGCTGCCGATAGGATTCGCTGCCGATCCATTGCAACGCTTGCCACTGGCCGACCCGATTGGTGTGCAGATCCGCCGACTGCTTGAGCTTTAGCAGGTGTGGGAACAGGTCCGGACTGGCGATCAGGTAACCCACGCGCAAACCCGGCAACAGGGTTTTGGAGACGGTGCCGGTGTAGATCCAGCTGGACTTCTTCAGGCGCCCGGCAATCGGTTTGGCGCTGCCGCCATCGAACGTCAGTTCGCGGTACGGCTCGTCTTCGATCAGAGTCACGCCGAACTCATCGAGCAGGCTCGCCACCGCTTCGCGCTTGGCCTCGCTGTAACGCACGGCCGACGGGTTCTGGAACGTCGGGATCAGGTAGATGAACGCCGGCCGATGTTGCTCCAGACACGAGCGCAATTGCGTGAGGTTCGGGCCATCGGCCTCCAGCGGGACAGTCACGCAGTCGGCACCGAACAGCTGGAAGATCTGCAACGCCGCCAGATAGGTCGGGGCCTCGAGGACGATCTGCGTACCTTTGTCGATATAGAGCTTGGCCGCCAGATCGAGGGTTTGCTGGGAACCGCTGACCACCAATACTTGACTCGCTTCGCACGGCAAACCCAGAGACCGCGCCTCGGCTGCCAAAGCCTCGCGCAGTGCAGGCTCACCTTCGCTCATGCCGTATTGGCCCATGGACACAGGCATCTGGTCCCACTCGACCTTGGGCAGCATGGCTTCGGCCGGCAGACCACCGGCGAACGACATCACTTGCGGGCGTTGCGCGGCGGCGAGGATTTCACGGATCAGAGAACTTTTAAGGCGCGAGACACGTTCGGAAAAAGCCATGGGGATCACCGGTAGCGAGGCATGAGGAAAATGAGTCAAACTTGTTGACCGAAATTACGACAGCCCGAGCGGATACGTCAACATGCTTGACCTTAAAAACCCGAATTCCCAGCAACAGGCCATGGAAGCGTTTTTCTTCGGCTACCAGGCCTTCACCGCCAAGGCCGACGAAATGCTCGAACGCCGTGGCCTGAGCCGGGTGCATCAGCGCATTGTGTTTTTCGTCGCCCGCTACCCGAATCTCAGCGTCAAGGAGCTGCTGGAATTGCTCGGCGTGACCAAACAGGCGTTGAACATGCCGTTGCGGCAGTTGCTGGAAATGCACCTGGTGAACAGCGTCGCGTCCGAGACGGACAAGCGTAAGCGGCTGCTGGAGTTGACCGATGAAGGTGCGCGATTCGAACAGGCGCTGCGTCGGGAGCAGGTGAAATTGCTGGAGCGCGTGTTTGCCGAAGCTGGGGAAGCGGCGGTGAATGGGTGGTTGGCGGTGAATCTGGCTTTGGGCAAAAGCCCGCTTCTGTAGGAGCTAGCTTGCTCGCGATGGAATTTCAGGCACCGCGGGGTATCAGGCAGCCAGCGTTATCGTTAACGACCATCGCGAGCAAGCTAGCTCCTAAGGTGCCTTTTGAACAAACGATATATCCCAATCGACAAAACTTTCGTCGACAAAATCAAAAACATTATTTGCTTTCTTTGTATACAAAAGCATAATCCACTTCGTGCGAGTTTCTGACCAATGAGTCAACAAATTCGCAAGCACCTCAAAGGGCCGCTGCCACCCCTCGGGATCCGGCCCTGGAAATAAAAATAAAACTCTTGAGGAGTACTCGCTGTGGAAAGCCGCAAATCCGAAGCATCGACGCTGGATCTCTCGCCGCCTTTACGCACTGGCTTGCTGGAGCGCCTGTTTAAACTCAGCTTGCATGGCACCACGGTGAAGACCGAGTTGATTGCCGGTCTGACAACCTTCATCACGATGGCCTACATCATCTTCGTCAACCCCAACATCATGGCCGACGCCGGCATCGATCATGGCGCGGCGTTCGTCGCCACCTGCATCGCCGCAGCGCTGGGCTGTCTGTTGATGGGCCTCTACGCCAACTGGCCGGTGGGCCTCGCGCCGGGCATGGGCCTGAACGCGTTCTTCACCTACACCGTGGTCGGCACCATGGGCTACAACTGGGAAACCGCCCTCGGCGCGGTGTTCGTGTCCGGTGTGTTGTTCATGATCCTGACCTTCTCGAAGATCCGCGAATGGCTGCTCAACAGCATCCCGGTCAGCCTGCGTCACGCCATGGGCGCCGGTGTTGGCCTGTTCCTGGGGCTGATCGGTCTGAAAACCGCGGGCATCGTCGTCGATAGCCCGGCCACCCTGATCAAACTCGGCTCGCTGCACGAGGCAGGTCCGCTGCTCGCCGGCATCTGCTTTTTGATGATCGCGATTCTCAGCTATCACCGGGTATTCGGCGCGATCCTCATCAGCATCATCACCGTGACCCTGGCCGGCTGGGGCTTGGGCCTGGTGCATTACGAAGGGATCATGTCGGCCCCGCCGAGCCTGGCCCCGACCTGGATGGCCATGGATGTCGCCGGCGTGTTCAACGTCAGCATGATCAGCGTGGTACTGGCGTTCCTCTTCGTGCACATGTTCGACACCGCCGGCACCCTGATGGGCGTCGCCCAGCGCGCCAACCTGGTAGGCGCTGACGGCCGCATCGAAAACCTTTCCCGTGCGATGAAAGCCGACAGCGCCTCCAGCGTGTTCGGTGCCGTGGTCGGTGTACCGCCGGTCACCAGTTATGTGGAAAGTGCCGCGGGTGTAGCCGCAGGTGGTCGCACCGGTCTTACCGCCGTGACCGTGGGCGTGCTATTTATCGCAGCCATGTTCTTCGCACCGCTGGCCGGGATGATTCCTGCCTACGCCACCGCCGGCGCATTGATCTACGTGGCGATGCTGATGATGGGCGGCATGGCCCACATCGAATGGGACGAAGCCACCGACAGCATTCCGGCGATCGTCACCGCAATCATGATGCCGCTGACCTTCTCGGTCGCCGACGGTATCGCCCTGGGCTTCATCACCTATGTGGCGCTGAAGGCCGGTACCGGCAAGTACAAGGAAATTTCCGTCAGCCTGTGGGTGCTCTGCGCGATCTTCATCGCCAAGTTCATCTTCTTGTAAGTCGGACACGATTCAAAACAGCCTCACCCCGTCGGGTGAGGCTTTTGTGCAAATGGAGGAAAGTGATGAGTCTGGAAACCTGGCTGCTGTTCAGCGGCGCTGCGCTGGTAGTGATCCTGATCCCGGGACCGCTGTCCTTGCTGATGATCAGCAACAGTCTGAATTACGGTTTGCGCCGTTCGTACCCGGCGTTCCTCGGTGGCGTGTTCGCCTCGATCTGCCTGTTGAGCGCTTCTGCTCTTGGGCTCGGTGCGTTGTTGCTGGCTTCGGAGCAGTTGTTCAGCGCCCTGAAAATCGTCGGTGGCCTGTACCTGTTCTACCTCGCCTGGCAAAGCTGGAAACAATCGCGCCTGCCTTCCCACGGCGCCGAAGTGCCTGAAGCTGCGCCGGTGCCACGCTTTCGTGCCTTGTTCGGCCGGGCGTTCATGCTGGGTGGCAGCAACCCCAAGGACATTCTGTTTTTCGCAGCCTTCCTGCCTCAGTTCCTGAGTGCCGAGCAACCGTTCCTGCCGCAGTTGCTGGTGATGATTGCGACCTGGACGGTGCTGGATCTGCTGTGCAAATTGGCCTACGGCCTCGGCGCCCACGGTGCGGCACGGTACCTGCGCACGGGCAAGGGCCAGAGCTGGTTCAACCGGATCAGTGCCGGGTTGTTTGGTGGGGCGGGGGCGGCTTCGCTACTTAGCGGCCACTAATCGGTTACACCCAGCCCCTGTAGGAGCGAGCATGCTCGCGATGGTCGTCAACGATGACGCTGGGTTCCTGATACCCCGCGGCGTTCTTGGGTTCATCGCGAGCATGCTCGCTCCTACAGTTTGAAAATCGTCACCCTCGGAAATACTCGCCTTACATAGTTATCGCATCCAGCCCACCACGCTTCCCTAAAGTTCAGCACCCTCCCCCACGCCGAACCAGGAAGCTCCCATGACCCAACTTTTCCCCATCACCGAAGACGAACCGGTAAAAATCTCCGACGTCGATCCCCCGTCCCTGAACAACGCCGACCAGGAAATCGTCGATTTCATCCGCAGCCACGGCGACAGCACCATCAACCCACACACCCCGCGCGCCCCGGAAAAACGCGAGCGCGTGCTGCGAGCCCTGGACCATCACTACGGCCCGCTCGCCATCGGCCATTTCACCGTCACCCGCACCGAACTGCACCTCATGAACGCAACGGTCGACGGCGCGCCGCTGGACATCGGCAACAGCAACTTCCGCCGCCCTCCCCAGGCCTTCATCGATGGGCTGAAGCTCAACCCCGTCGACGTCGAACAGCGCATCTGGGCCAGTGGCAAACCGGGCGATTACACCCTGCCGACCCTGCTGTTCGAGATCGCCACCCAGCGCTCGGTCAACGCCCCGCCACTGTTCAGCGAGGAACAGGGCACCCACACGCAAAAGCTCGACAGGCTGCTGCAAGCCGCGCAGAAACTGGATGTCGTCGATACCCGCCTGCCGGAAAACGTCCCCGGCTGGGTCAACCGGCAGAAAAGCAAAGTGGTGAACAGCATGGGTGTCGGACTCCAGGCGTTCGGGATCTACAGCGGCCTGATGTGCATTTCCGATGCCATCAAGCGCGGCGATCGCACCGAAGCGGCGGTCAGTGCCGGTGCGGTGGTAACCGAGGTCGGATCACTTGTCATCGAACTGGGCCTGATCAAAACCGCCCAAGAGTTGATCGAACGCAGCGCACTCGTTTATCAGGGTTTTGCCGGGACGAGGCTCGGCCTGCAGCTGTCGCGGGCGGCCGGGCTGATCGCCGGCGTGCTGACCCTGCCCTTCGATATCTATTTCGCGGTCAAGGCGCTGAACGACGCCTCCCGGTCCACCGGCAAGCAGGCGCTGGATCACTACGTCGCCGCCGGCATGAACCTCACCAGCGCCGCCCTGACCCTTATTCTCGGTACCGCCGCCCTCGCCGGCTTCGCCCACGCCGGCCCCATCGGTATCGCCGCAGCCGCGATCCTGATCACCGGCTCGCAAATCTACAGCGCCGTGCGCCAGGTGGACGATATCGACGACTACATCGAACTGAGCGTCGATGAACGTCTCGTCAGCGGCTTTCTCGCCTTCATCAACCAGAGCCCGCCGCAACGCATCCAGGACCGCTACAACATCGCACTGACCACCGACCACCACTCCAAACTGCTCAACAACCGCGCGCGCAAATGGCTGAACGGCCAGATGAAGGACAGCATCGAAGCCATCGTCAACGGCAAATTCCAGGTCGGCCTGACTGCCGCCCAGGTGTTCTGGTTTGAAAGCGATGATCAAGGCCGTGAATCGATGCCATCCAGGGAAATCAAGGTGCCCTCGGTCGAGGACGGCGACGACAGCATCGATGCCCGCCACGGTGTTCCGGCGGATCTTTCCGGGGTGGTCAAAGGCACTCGCGGCGAATCGAAAGCCACTCTCTGGCTACTTGGCGGCGGTAACGACAACGTCCTGGGCCTGGAAAACAAACCCAATCACTTCAGCTACGGCACCGGCAGCAAACACCTCACCGGCGGCGACAAGGATGACCAGTTCCTGTTCGAAGGGGCCGTCCCGGCGCTCAAGCAAACCTCACTTCTCCAGAGCCGTCTGCAGGGCGGACAGGGCAACGACACGCTGGTTTTCCAGGGCACGCTGGACAGCCGCGACGACACTCTCTACCAAGGTTTCGAAATCGATCTGGAGCATGGCCGCATCGGCCTTTTGAGCGACAACGACACAACGCCCCACACCGTGCTATCCAGCATTGAAAACGTCGAAACCCTGGCCGGTGCGAGCAACATCATCAAAGGCTCCGCCGGCGCCAATCGCATCGTCTCCCGAGGCCACGACCGAATCGATGCCGGCGCCGGCGATGACACGATCTACCTGATGGGCGGCTACGGTCACGCCACCGGCGGTGCCGGCAAGGACACCTACTTCGTGGCCCACAAAAGCGGCACCGTCACCATCACCGAAGATCCGCAGGACGAGAGCCTGATCATCATGGACTGGCCCTTCGAGCGCATTCAGAAATGGTCGATCGAAGACACTTCGCTGGTGATTTCCTCGCTCTGTGGAGACGACGGCGAGTGGCCGCAGCAACGGCTGATCATCAAGGACATCTACAAGACAGTCGCGGGAAAACGCCTGCTCCAGGAACAGAAACTGCGCTTGCTGACCCAGGACGGTTTCCAGCTGACCCCGGACTTTCCCGCTGAACTGACCGGCAGCGAACATCACACCATCGAAGCACTGATTCTGGCCAAGGGCACTCGCCCGGCGCCGCTGATTCTCAATAGCCCCGTGCATGAAACCTTGCCCGGCAAGGCTTCCCACTGCTTCATCCACCGCGATATCCAGCACAGTGTCATCAACATCAGCCAACGAGACGACAAGAACGTCCACACACTGCACATCGATTGCGACAGCGGCGACCTGATCCAGGCCCTGGCCGCTTACACGGTTGAAGTCAACGAGCGCAACAGCGCCCATTACTTGGACTACGGCCTGTTCAATCTGGAACTGCGCTTCAAAGAGAAGACCGTCGTAATCAGGAATCTTGCTACGGCTGCGTCCGACACTTACACGAACGTGCGTGGCAGTTCGTATGCGGTAAAGGGCCTGGCGTTGAACCAGACCTTCAACCTGGTCCTGCGCGACGGCGTGTCCTATCGGATCAAGCTGCCTTCGCCCAACTATCTGGATGACGTCACAAACCCCGGCGTCAAATGGTTCGATGGCCGGCACATGCTGGAAAAGCGCGCCGGCAACTACCTGCTGCTCGCCCCTGAAGACAGCCGGCCGATCGTGCTGGAAGCTCGCGCGCAACGTGTCGAGTTCCCGGCTCGCCTGCAAAACACGGTGGCGACGCTCGAAGGCAAGGGCTCGACCTATCACGTGCATTTTCATGCAGACAGCACCCTGCGGATTTCCACCCCGGGCGCGCGGGACAAAACCTCCAATGCCTCGACCTGGATCTTTCACTCAAGGCATACCGACCTGGCTGACATCAAGTTGCGGGACAACAAACTGCTGATCGGCCGAACCCTGGTTTATCTGCCGCACTACGAAAACGAAGACACACCCATCGAGCAAATCCACGTCACCACTTCCTCGGGCATTACCTATGCGGTCGATCTGCTGTTCGAGCAAATCTATCCATGGACGCAAGACCAACCCAGTGCCTGATTCACGTTAATGAAAGGAGTCATTACATGAAGCCACCAAAGAAAGTCACCAAACCCAATACACCGGACAACCCGAACAGCCCCGATGACGGAGCGCCACCGCGCCGGGAAATACCCGATATCGAACTGCCCGGCCGTCTTCCCGACATCCCCGGCGCCGAGGGCCCATCAACCAGCAGGCCTGCCGAAGGCGAATCCGACAACGTCCCCCGGCAGCCGCAGCTTGAAGTGGCTGACATTCCCCTCTCCGGGCAGTTTGTCAGCGACACCGGCACCCGCTCTGGCTTCAGTTTTCTGCCGGACTTCCTCGCCAGAGACCTGCCCGCCGCCGACCTCGATGGACTGCGCTACGGCAAACGACAGACGATCTACGCGGAAATCGAAAACGAAGGCATCACCCTGGTCCGCCTTGGCGCCGATGGCGAGTACCGGGCCGCGCTGCTTACCGAACTGGTGGCCTCGGGGCCGGTACTGGAAAGAGTCGGCAACACGCCCTTCTGGCGCAGGAAAGTCGTCGACGAACAGGCCGGCCCCAGCGTCAGCAAGCGTCCTCGCGTGGATGAAAGCGCCGACTCGTCTTCCGGGGAGGCCGCACAGGTCAGCGACCAGTTGGCGCAACACCTGGCGCCCCTGGATTTGTCGGCGGCGCAATGGCGCAACTGGGGCAGTTCGACCAGACCGCTTGCCTCAGAGTCCCTGGAAATCAACGGCCTTCACTATCCGCTGGTGCCCAATGGATCACCGCAGAGCCACAGCATCGCGTACCTGCAACATCCAAGGTTTTCACCGGCGCGCTATGAGGCTTTCGAACAGATGCTGCATGACGAACCCACTCTGCAACCTAGATGGGCGTTGAAAAGAGACGGTCAGTGGCAGGTTCTCGAGGATCGCTTCCCCTTCAACAGGCCGCTTACAGGTTACGTCGCCAATTCCTACAGGGACTTGTCGCAGACTTCCTTGACCACGGTCGCCAGATCGCTTTTCAACCGGGCCAATCATTCCGAAGTGATCGACAGCCGCGGCCTGGCCGTGTTGAAGCAGACGCTTCGCAACTGGGCCGACAACACCAGCGCCAGCATTCCTCGCCTGGAACTGGCTGACCCGATTTTGATGCTACCGATCATTCCCCGAACCCGAAGCGCCAACAACGTCTGGATGACCCTGCTGCCCGCCGACGCCAACACTGCATTGCGACGCCTGGATTTCACCCCCGAGGGATTCGCGGCGCAGTGGAACAACTTCGTCATCGATCCTTCCAACTACAACCTCAAGCAATTGCTCACCGCCGTGCTGGTGCGCAATGGCTACGACGTTTTTCCAATGTCCAGCGACCACCGCGGACCGACGCTGGTGTTCACCCGCGCCAACCATGATCGGGTGTTCTTCCTTAAGCTGGGCAATGTCAACGGCGAGACCATCAGACAGATGGCACCGTCGGGTGATGAGTTGTCCGATCCGCATCTGGTATCGCGTATCGGCGAGGCCGCGCACGAGAGGCTGCGCACCGCCTACGACCAGAACAGAGTGGTGTGGCTGCTGGGCGGCGTTCAGACCACGTCCTCGGGAGTCGGATCCGTCTTTATCGTCAGGGAAGGTTGAGCCCTGCCCTTTTCTCGCCGGCCTGGCCGGCGAGAACCCCTTCCCCGAACACTTTAAAGAGCACTGATTTCATGAGACCCAAAAACCCCCATCACCCGAAAAACCCCGGTTCGACCGACGTGAACCCACCCGGCAGGCGCGAAACCGGCCCTGACATTCTGCCCGGGCTTCCCGGCCACGGGCTGACTGATCTTCCCGACCTGCCACTGCGACCGTCGCTGCCGGACCCGAGCCACCCACCGGAAACCCGGCCGCCAACCATTGACATCATCGACCTGCCGGACGAGACACCGATCAGCCGCACCACCGTCGAACCTCCCATCAGTCATTACTACCTGCCACCGAAACTGGTGGAAAGACTGCCCGCGCCCGACCCGCAAACCGGTCTGCGCTCGATTATCCAGGGGCGCCAATATGTCGATCTCGTGGACGGCGGCACGGTGCTGCTGGCCAGCGATCCGCAGGGACACTGGCGTGCGGGGCAACCGTCGGAACTGGTGCCTTCCGGTCCGCGTCTGGAGCGCGTGGAGGGAACGCTCCAATGGCGGCAGGTTCAGCCCGGCAATACCGTCACAGGGCCCTGGAAAGACTGGGGCATCGAGGCCCGACACTACTCAGCCGCAGACATCACCGTCGACGGGGTTCGTTATAAAACGGTGCCGATTGATGCGGCAGCGGACCATCCGATTGCCTACATCAAGAACCCGTCGCACCCGATCTACGGTTTCGATCTGTTCCAGGACCTGCTCAAGCGCGATCCCGAACAACAACCCCGGGGCGCCATCCAGGTGCCATCGAGCGGACACTGGGAAATCGATCCGGGCCTGCCCTTCGATCGAACCCTGACTGACTATGTCGCCAGCTACTTTCCCGAACTCTCGGAAATCTCCCTGCTGAACGTCGCCCGGCGACAGTTTGCCCTGGCCAACAGGTCCGAGACTGCCACCAACGCCGGGCTGACGACCTTGCGGCAAGTGTTCAATGACTGGAAAACCCGGAATCTCTCACCCCGGCCGGAACTGGTCGATCCGCTGTTGATGCTGCCGGTCATTCGGACAACCGCCGGCAAGGGGACGTCCCGGATTCTCGGCCTGCCAACGCCCACCGATCAGCCTCTGGTGCATCTGGCCTACACACCGCACAAATTCCACCGTCAGTGGGATTACCTTCTCAGCACCCAGCATGCCAATGAACTCAAACGCTTCATGCGTGAGCTGCTGATTCGCAATGGCTACAGCGTGTTCGAACCGACCGACGCCCCGTCCTATGCCGCCCTGGTGTTCCGCCGCACCGGGCATGACTTTGTCTTCTACATGACCTTGCATCGTGTGCATGGCAGGCGCATGCACATTCACGAAAGCGCCAAGGACGCCTTCGTCCCCGAGAGCCTGCCAGGGCTGATCGGCTACCCGGCCTTGCGCGCGGCCCAGGATGCGGAAGCGGCGGGCAAGCTGATCTGGCTCAAGGGGGGCAGCCATATTTCAGCGGATCACGAGAGCTCCGTGTTCATCGTCAGAACCGAAGACCCAAGGCTGTAATCCTGTGGGAGCGTGGCTTGCCCGCGATGGTCGTCAACGATGACGCGGGTTGCCTGATGCCCAGCGGTGTCTGGGCTACCATCGCGGGCAAGCCACGCTCCCACAGGGATCGCGGGGTATCAGATACCAATGGCAATCTCGCTGGCAGAAAACCAGGGCGAAAAAAAGCCCGCAGTGTGAGCGGGCGAAAGACCAAAGAAGCTATATGCGCAGGTCGCTTCAAGGTAGAGGAAGCTGCTTGGGGGATCAGCTTCCCCGGTACGTGGAATAACTGTACGGCGAGATCAGCAGTGGCACGTGATAGTGATCCTGCTGTGCCGAGATGCCGAAACGCAGCACCACCACATCCAGGAACGCCGGCTCCGGCAGCTGGACGCCACGGGCGCGGTAGTAGTCGCCGGCATGGAACTGAACCTGATAAACCCCGGTGCGGTAGTCATCGCCCTGCAACAGCGGCGAATCGACACGACCATCGCTGTTGGTGACCGCGCTGGCGACCAATTCCAGCTGCGAACCCTCGACGCGGTACAACTCGACCTTGATCGAGCTGCCCGGGCAACCATGTGCAGCGTCCAAAACGTGTGTAGTCAAACGTCCCATTGATTCTGCGCGCCTGCCTGCATCGAGCAGCCAGACCTCGCGCCTCCCGAAGTCAGTTGAAAAGGAGACCGCACCGTTTCGGAGCCCGAAATGCTGCGGCGATGGATTGATTAAGACACTTTTCAAAAAAATTGTACACAATAAAAACGACATATTTACCAACGGCAGCGCCAACCACCGTTTTCCCGGCGGTTTTCCGGCGAAGTGCGCACTGGCCAAGCCCTGTAACCGCAAGCTAGGCGGACAGGCAGATTTCTTGCAGACTCCCCCTCCTATCACCGGAAGATGACCGTTAGCGAAAAATGCAAAAATTCAGGCTTACAAAGTGAATATAAAGTTGTATACAATCAGCCCATCGTTGTGACGCCAGCCTGACTTCTCATTCGCGGGCACGCCACACCACCTGTCAACACGAATAAGAAGGAAGACTGCAGTGAGCGCTGACTACCCACGCGACCTGACCGGTTACGGCAGTAACCCTCCGCACCCACACTGGCCGGGCAACGCCCGCATCGCCCTGTCTTTCGTACTCAATTACGAAGAAGGTGGCGAGCGCAACATCCTGCACGGCGATAAAGAATCCGAAGCCTTCCTCTCCGAAATGGTTGCCGCACAGCCGCTGCAAGGCGCGCGCAACATGAGCATGGAATCGCTCTACGAGTATGGCAGCCGCGCCGGCGTCTGGCGGATCCTCAAGCTGTTCAAGGAATTCGACATCCCGCTGACCATCTTCGCCGTGGCCATGGCCGCCCAGCGTCACCCGGACGTGATCCGCGCCATGGTCGATGCCGGCCACGAGATCTGCAGCCACGGCTATCGCTGGATCGACTACCAGTACATGGATGAAACCCAGGAACGCGAGCACATGCTCGAAGCGATCCGCATCCTCACCGAAATCACCGGCGAGCGCCCACTGGGCTGGTACACCGGTCGCACCGGCCCGAACACCCGTCGCCTGGTGATGGAAGAAGGCGGTTTCCTCTACGACAGCGACACCTACGACGACGACCTGCCCTACTGGGAACCGAACAACCCGACCGGCAAGCCGCACCTGGTGATCCCGTACACCCTGGACACCAACGACATGCGCTTCACCCAGGTCCAGGGTTTCAACAAGGGCGACGACTTCTACGAATACCTCAAGGACGCGTTCGACGTGCTCTACGCCGAAGGCGCAGAAGCGCCGAAAATGCTGTCGATCGGCCTGCACTGCCGTCTGGTTGGCCGTCCGGCGCGTCTGGCTTCGCTCAAGCGCTTTATCGAATACGCTAAAAGTCATGAACAGGTGTGGTTCAGCCGTCGCGTCGATATCGCGCGTCACTGGCACGAAACCCACCCGTACCAAGGGGCTGCCAAATGAGCACCTTCCAAACCGTCAAACCTTCGAGCCTGAGCCGCGACGCCTTTGTCACCGCTTTCGCCGACATCTACGAACATTCGCCATGGGTGGCCGAAAAGGCCTTCGACCTGGGCCAGGACGCGTCGATCGACCAGATCGAAACCCTGCACCAGCGCATGAGCGACATCCTGTTGAGCGCCGATCACGCCAGCCAACTGGCATTGATCAACGCTCACCCGGACCTGGCCGGCAAAGCTGCCGTCCAGGGCCAACTGACCGAAGCCAGCACCAATGAACAGGCTGGCGCCGGTATTCACCAATGCACGGCCGAAGAGTTCCAGCGCTTCACCGAGCTGAACGACGCCTACAAAGCCAAGTTCAAGTTTCCCTTCATCATGGCGGTAAAAGGCAGCAACCGGCATCAGATCCTCGCAGCGTTCGAAACGCGCATTCACAATTCGGTCGATACCGAATTCAAATGCGCGCTGGCGGAGATCAACAAGATCGCCCTGTTCCGTTTACTGACCCTATAGCGAGCCTGGCCCGAGCGGATTCAAGAACGCCGAAACCGCCCAGGGCCCTGCAAGCATCCCAAGCCACTTATTTAAAGGCAGACAAGAAGAATGAAAGCTTACGCCGTACCTTTCGAGAAGTTCGTCAACCTGGCCGACGCCCGCCTGGGCACCAAAATCATCTCGGTCACCGATGACTGGTTCGCAGACGCCAACCGTCTGTTCCAACCGACCCCGGCCGTATGGAAGGAGGGCGTGTTCGATGATAACGGCAAGTGGATGGATGGCTGGGAGTCGCGCCGCAAGCGCTTCGAAGGCTATGACAGCGCCGTGATCCGCCTGGGCGTGCCCGGCTCGATCAAGGGCGTGGACATCGACACTTCATTCTTCACCGGCAACTTCCCGCCATCGGCGTCCCTGGAAGCATGCTTCCTGGCCGAAGGCGAGCCGAACGAAAACACCCAGTGGGTTGAAGTGCTGTCGGCCGTCGAGCTGCAAGGCAACAGCCACCACTACCACGAGATCAACAACGACCAGGCCTTCAGCCACCTGCGCTTCAACATCTACCCGGATGGCGGCGTGGCCCGTCTGCGTGTGTACGGCGTACCGTTCCGCGACTGGTCGGCCATCGGCGACAACGAACAGGTCGACCTGGCCGCTGCCCTGAATGGTGGTCGCGCGCTAGCTTGCTCCGACGAGCACTTCGGTCGCATGAGCAACATCCTCAACCCGGGCCGTGGCATCAACATGGGCGACGGCTGGGAAACCGCGCGTCGTCGTACTCCTGGCAATGACTGGGTGATCGTCGCCCTGGGCCATGCCGGTGAAGTCGAGAAAGTCATCGTCGACACCCTGCACTTCAAGGGCAACTACCCGGACAGCTGCTCGATCCAGGGCGCCTTCGTCAAAGGCGGTACCGACAGCCAGATCGAAACCCAGTCGCTGTTCTGGCGCGAACTGCTGCCAAGCCAGAAGCTGGAAATGCACGCCGAACACACCTTCGCCGAGCAGATCAAGGCCCTGGGCCCGATCACCCACATCCGCCTGAACGTGTTCCCGGATGGTGGCGTGAGTCGCCTGCGTGTTCTGGGCAAAG
>NZ_JAIQWX010000153.1 GCF_020164475.1 Pseudomonas sp. REP124
TCCGCATTCGCGAGCAAGCCCGCTCCCACAGGGGATTTGCAGCGTTTAGGCGGGCGGATTACACCAGGATAGAGGTCCCGGTCATTTCCGCCGGCTTTTCCAGCCCCAGCAGTTTCAGCATGGTCGGTGCCACGTCCGCCAATACGCCGCCTTCACGGACCTTGAGGTCACGCTTGCCGACATAGATGAACGGCACCGGCTCGGTGGTGTGGGCGGTGTGGGCCTGGCCGGTGGTTTCGTCGGACATCTGCTCGACGTTGCCATGGTCGGCGGTGATCAGGGCTTCGCCGCCGACTTTCTCCAGCGCGTCAACGATGCGGCCGACGCAGGTGTCCAGGCATTCAACAGCTTTCACTGCCGCGTCGAACACGCCGCTGTGGCCAACCATGTCGCCGTTGGCGTAGTTGACCACGATCACGTCATAACGTTGGTTTTCGATGGCGTCGACGATGCGGTCGGTGACTTCCGGTGCGCTCATTTCCGGCTGCAGGTCGTAGGTGGCGACTTTCGGCGACGGGATCAGGATGCGCTCTTCGCCCGGGAACGGCTCTTCGCGACCGCCGGAGAAGAAGAAGGTGACGTGGGCGTATTTCTCGGTTTCGGCAATGCGCAGCTGGGTCTTGCCGTTTTTCGCCAGGTAATCACCCAGTACGTTTTCCAGGCTGCCGGGCGCGAAAGCCGAGGGAGCAGGGATGCTGGCGGCGTATTGGGTCAGCATCACGAAGCCGGCCAGTTTCGGCTGACGGCTGCGCTCGAACTCCTTGAAATCGTCTTCGACGAACACGCGGGACAGTTCGCGAGCGCGGTCGGCGCGGAAGTTCATGAAGATTACGGCGTCGCCGTCTTCGACTTTTACCGGCTCGCCAATGGAAGTGGCTTTGACGAATTCGTCGCTTTCGCCACGATCGTAAGCCGCTTGCAGGCCTTCCTGAGCGGTGGCGGCGTTGAATTCGCCCTTGCCGTCGACGATCAGGTTGTAAGCCTGGGCTACGCGATCCCAACGATTGTCACGGTCCATTGCGAAGTAACGGCCGATCAGGCTGGCGATGCGGCCCTTGCCCAGAGCCTGGAAGGTGGCGTCGAGCAGTTCGATCGACGATTGCGCGCTTTTCGGTGGCGTATCGCGACCGTCCAGGAAAGCGTGCAGGTAGATGTTCTGGGCGCCGCGCTTGGCAGCCAGTTCGGCCATGGCGACCAGGTGATCCTGGTGGCTGTGCACGCCGCCATCGGACAGCAGGCCCATGAAGTGCACCGCTTTGCCCGCTGCAACGGCCTTGTCCACGGCGGCGCAGATGGTCGGGTTCTCGAAAAATTCGCCATCGCGGATCGATTTGGTCACGCGAGTGAAGTCCTGGTACACCACGCGGCCGGCGCCGAGGTTCATGTGACCGACTTCGGAGTTGCCCATCTGGCCGTCCGGCAGGCCGACGTCCATGCCGCTGCCCGAGATCAGGCCGTTCGGCACGGTGGCCCACAGGCGGTCGAGTACCGGCTTCTTCGCCGCGAACACTGCGTTGGAGTCAGGGCTGTCGCTGTGACCGAAGCCGTCGAGAATCATCAGGACCAAAGGTTTAGGCGTGGTAGTCATGGAATCCACTCTGGCTTAAGTTAAAAAGGGCGATGGAAAAATGGGAGTGGCAGTTTAAAGCGAAGTTCCGGCCACGTCACCGCCGGACGGGGTTTGGCCCACCTTGGGGGCTGTGTATACTGGCCGACATTTTAATGCCCTGGAACCTCCTTCGATGGTTGCTCACCTGATTGAATTCGCCACCAACCACTACATTCTTGTCGGTATCTTCGTCGTACTGCTGGCTCTGCTGATTGCCTATCAGATGCAAGGCGGCGGCCGCAGCCTGAGCACCGGCGAACTGACCGGGCTGGTCAACAAGGACGCCGGCGTTGTAATCGACATCCGTCCGAGCAAGGACTTCGCCGCCGGTCACATTGTTGGCGCGGTCAACATTCCTCACGACAAACTGGCTGCACGCGTGGGTGAGCTGGAAAAGCACAAGTCCAAGACCATCATCCTGGTGGATGCCATGGGCCAGACCGCCGGCACCCACGCTCGCGAACTGGTGAAGGCCGGTTTCACCGCCGCCAAGCTGTCCGGTGGCGTTTCCAGCTGGAAAGCCGACAATCTGCCGCTGGTGAAGTGACATGAGCCACGTCGTCATCTACTCCAGCGATTACTGCGGCTACTGCTCGCGAGCAAAATTTCTGCTCGAGAACAAAGGCGTGGCCTTCGAGGAGATCAAGGTCGATGGCAAGCCACAGGTGCGCGCCGCCATGGCTCAGAAAGCGGGACGCACCTCCGTACCGCAGATCTGGATCGGTGAGCGCCACATCGGTGGCTGTGATGATTTGTTCGCCTTGGAGCGCAGCGGCAAGCTCGATGCGTTGCTCAAGGCCTGAATTTCCTACCCAATAAAAGAACCAAGATCAGAAAGGATCTGAGATGACTGACCAACAGAACACTGCAGCTAACGAAGAAGAATCCGCACCGCAATTCTCCTTGCAGCGCATCTACGTACGTGACCTGTCCTTCGAAGCCCCGAAAAGCCCGGCGATCTTCCGCCAGCAGTGGGAGCCGAGCGTCGGTCTGGATCTGAACACCCGTCAGAAGGCACTGGAAAACGATTTCCACGAAGTCGTGCTGACCCTGTCGGTCACTGTGAAGAACGGTGAAGAAGTGGCGTTCATCGCCGAAGTGCAACAGGCCGGTATCTTCCTGATCAAGAACCTGGACGCCGCTTCGATGAGCCACACCCTGGGTGCGTTCTGCCCGAACATCCTGTTCCCGTACGCTCGCGAAGCGCTGGACAGCCTGGTGACCCGTGGCTCGTTCCCGGCACTGATGCTGGCTCCGGTGAACTTCGACGCGCTATACGCGCAAGAGCTTCAGCGCATGCAGGAAGCTGGCGAGACGCCAACTGTTCAATAAGCAGTCCTGAGCGTCGCAGCAAGTCCAATGTGGGAGCGGGCTTGCTCGCGAAAGCGGTGTGTCAGTTAACGTTGATGTCGACTGACACACCGCCTTCGCGAGCAAGCCCGCTCCCACATTTGTTATGCGCTGTTACTTGAATCCGTTCTGGCGCCAGGCTTCGTACACGGCCACTGCCACGGTATTGGACAGGTTCAGGCTGCGGCAGCCTTCGCGCATCGGCAGGCGCAGGCGTTGTTCGCCGGGCAGGGCGTCCAGCACCTCTGGGGGCAGGCCGCGGCTTTCCGGGCCGAACAGGAATGCATCGCCGGGGGCGAAGCTGACGTCATGGAACGGCCGCGAGCCCTTGGTAGTGAAGGCGAACAGCCGCGGCTGTCCCAGGCTTTCCAGGCAGCTGGCCAGGTCCGCGTGGCGTTGCAGGGTGGCATACTCGTGGTAGTCGAGGCCGGCCCGGCGCAGGCGCTTGTCGTCCATTTCGAAGCCCAGCGGTTCAATCAAATGTAGGTGGCAGCCGCTGTTGGCGCACAGCCTGATAACGTTGCCGGTATTCGGCGGAATTTCCGGTTGGAAAAGGATGACGTGAAACATGCACGGCTCCGAAGGTAAAGATGAGCGGCATTCTACGCCGCAAGCCGACTCCCGTTCGAAACAATTCCCTCGGGTGTTGGCGTCGCTGGCGATTGTCGGGTTGATGGTGGGGCTGATGATCGGTCGCCTGACCACTCCGGACCCCAGCGAGCTGCAGCAGGTCGAGGTAACGGATGACGGTCTGGTGGTGTGGTTCAACAACGAACCCAAGACCCATGGCGAAGTCGTCGATGGCAGCGTTGCCCTGCTGTTCGAGGCGAAAGGCAAGGCCCAACAGGGCCAGCTCAAGCTCAACGACAGGAGCGTGAACTGGCGGGTGCGTTTGAGTGACGGGGGCTTGTTGCTGACGGCGGTGGCGGCCCGACCGCTGCAGGGCGACTGGGCCGGCAGCGAGGTCGATGACCGCTGGCGACTGGAGATCCATCTCCGGGAGCAATAAAAGAGGGAATCCCCGGCCTGCCTGTACCAAGGTCCCCAAAAAGGGCGGGTTCGCGCACGGTGTCGTGAACCCGTTGTAAAGAGGGAATCCCCGGCCTGCCTGTACCAAGGACCCCAAACCGGCAGGGCTCGCGCATGGCGCTGTGAGCCCGGTGTAAAGTGGAACCCCTGACCTGCCTGTATCAAGGGCCCCAAAACTTTGGGCTCGTCGCTTGTGCGGTGTGAGCCCGGTGTAAAAGAGGGGATTCCCCGGCCTGCCTGTACCAAGGTCCCCGAAACCGGAGAGTGAACTGATTCACTGATGAGACCGTTGCAGGGGGCGTGCCAGTTTTTAACAGGTTGATACAGAAAGCTGCGCATGAGCGTTGAAAGCCCCGTGATTCGGGGCTTTCGGGTTTTTGGGTGATGGGGTTTTGTTGGGTTTGTCGCGGGTTTGGTCGAGGTGTCGGATGCGCGATAGCGGATCAAGGTGCCTTGCTGTGGTGCATGCTGGCCCCAAAAGCATCGCGGGCAAGCCCGCTCCCACAGTGGTCAAGGTGAATCACAGATTGTGTGAACACCAGAGATCCCTGTGGGAGCGGGCTTGCCCGCGATTGGGTGTACCTGTCAGCGATGAACTAAAGGCAGATCAGCCCTCATCCCCCTCATCATCATCCCCACCATCGACCTTCATCCCCAACTCCTTGATCTTGCGCGTCAGGGTGTTACGCCCCCAACCCAGCAAGACCGCGGCATCGCGACGGCGGCCGGCGGTGTGCTTCAACGCGGTCTCGATCATGATCCGCTCGAAGGTCGGCACCGCGCTGTCCAGCAGGCTCGACTGCCCGCGGGCCAGCGCCTGATCGGCCCACTGGCGCAGGGCCTGCTCCCAGTTGGTCACCGGTGCCGAGTCCTGCGGCAGGCTCAGCAGCTCCGGCGGCAGGTCGCCGATGTGCACTTCGCGACCCGAAGCCATCACCGTAATCCAGCGGCAGGTGTTCTCCAGCTGACGCACGTTGCCCGGCCACGGCAGGTTTTTCAGGTATTCCTCGGTCTCGTTCTTCAGCAGCTTCGGCTCGACCGCCAGCTCCTGGGCGGCGCGACTGAGGAAGTGCTTGGCGAGGGTCGGGATGTCTTCACGGCGATCCGACAGGCGCGGGATGTGGATGCGGATCACGTTCAGGCGGTGGAACAAGTCCTCACGGAATTTCCCGGCGTGCACCAGGGTTTCCAGATTCTGGTGAGTCGCGGCGATGATCCGCACATCGACCTTCACCGGCACATGCCCTCCCACGCGATAGAACTCGCCGTCGGCCAGCACCCGCAGCAAGCGGGTCTGGGTGTCGGCCGGCATGTCGCCGATTTCGTCGAGGAACAGCGTGCCGCCGTCCGCCTGCTCGAAACGCCCGCGACGCAGGTTGGCCGCGCCAGTGAACGCGCCTTTTTCGTGACCGAACAGCTCGGACTCCATCAGGTCCTTGGGAATCGCTGCCATGTTCAGCGCGATGAACGGCGAGGCCGCGCGCGGGCTGTGGCGGTGCAGGGCGTGGGCTACAAGCTCCTTGCCGGTGCCCGATTCACCGTTGATCAGCACGGTGATGTTGGAGTGGCTCAAGCGGCCGATGGCGCGAAACACTTCCTGCATCGCCGGCGCTTCGCCGATGATTTCCGGGGTGCGGGTCAGCGCCGGTGCGACTTCCAGGCCTTGCTGTTCCTGGGCGTGCTGGTTGGCGCGCTTGACCAGTGACACCGCTTCGTCGACATCGAACGGCTTGGGCAGGTATTCGAACGCGCCGCCCTGATAGGACGCGACAGCGCTGTCCAGATCGGAATGCGCAGTCATGATGATCACTGGCAGCCGGGGGTGCTGCTCGCGAATCCGTGCCAGAAGGTCCAAGCCGCTGGCGCCGGGCATGCGAATGTCGGAGATGATCACGTCCGGCTGCTGGCGCGCCAGACGGCTCATCACGCCATCGGCGCTGTCGAAGCTCTGGGTGGTCATGCCTTCCTGCTGCAGGGCTTTTTCCAGAACCCAACGGATAGAACGGTCGTCATCGACGATCCACACGGTTTCACTACGGCTCATGTCGATGTGGCTCCTTGTTCCAGTGGCAGAAAGATCGAGAAGGTGGTGTGGCCTGGGTGGCTGTCACACTCGATCAGGCCCTGGTGCTGGCTGATGATGTTCTGGGTAATGGCCAGGCCCAGCCCGGTACCGTCCGGACGACCGCTGACCATGGGAAAGAAGATGGTTTCCTGGAGTTCCGCAGGAATGCCCGGACCGTTGTCGATGATTTCGATCTTGGTCACCAGGCGATGGCGCACGTGGCCGATGGTGAACTGGCGCATGGTGCGGGTGCGCAGGCTGATGCGGCCCAGGCGCAGCTCGTTCTGGCTGCTGATGGCCTGCATCGCGTTGCGCACGATGTTCAATACCGCCTGGATCATCTGCTCGCGATCGATCAGCACGTCCGGAATGCTCGGGTCGTAGTCGCGCACCAACGTGATGCAGCCCTGGCTTTCGGCTTCGACCAGCTGGCAGACGCGCTCCAGTACTTCGTGAACGTTGCACATGGCCAGCGACGGCAGCTTGTTGGAGCCCAGCATGCGATCCACCAGATTGCGCAGGCGGTCGGCCTCTTCAATGATCACGTTGGTGTAATCGCGCAGGCTTTCTTCCGGGAGTTCGCGGGCCAGCAATTGGGCCGCGCCGCGAATCCCGCCCAGCGGGTTCTTGATTTCATGGGCCAGGCCGCGCACCAGCATTTTGCTGGTTTCCTGCTTCGACAACTGCGCTTCTTCCTTGGTGATCCGCAGCAGGCGGTCACGAGGATGGACTTCGAGCAGCAGAAGCGTGTCGCCGCCGCTGAGGATCGGCGTGACCGCGTAATCCACCGTCAGGGTCTGGCCGGTCAGCGCGGTGAGCATGGCCTCGCGCTTGGTGAATGGGTGCGCCTGCTGGACCGCCTGGCGCAGGGAATTGAGGGCTTCGGTGGATTCGGTGAACAGTTCGCTGATGAACTGACCATGGCTGCGCTGGCCGCTGATAGCCAGAAGCATTTCCGCCGCCGGATTCATGTACTCGAGGCGCAACTCGGCGTCGAGCAGGATCGTCGCGGTGGTCAGGTTGTCGAGCAGCAAGCGGTGTAGTGCGTCACTGATGGTCATTCAGGACCTCTTTTGGCGCATGAATAAAAAGCCGATGCGGGGAAAATGCAAAAACCAAACCAAGGCTCCGAAAAGAAGCGCCAAACCCGTGAAACAGGCGTTTGACGCTCGATTGCGTGGCGCTTCGTCGGCTTTCGCGGGTCGTTTCGAACCAAAATGGGTTGCGACGAAAAAATGAGGCGACTATTCGCACCAATATAGTGCGTAAACCAGGGCGGGGTTAAAAGAAGCGCAAAAGAGGATTTTTTTCTTCAACGGGCTTCTCGGCGATGGGGCATTCGGGGCGCTGGCCGAAGTCGTCGAGGGTGCAGGGTTTGGCTTTGCGCTTTTGCGCCAGGGACATGCGCATCATGTGCATCGGCTGATTGGCGGTGCGTTCGACGATTCGGCCCTGTTCATCGAGGATTTCCACGGACAGTTGATGGGTGCCCCGGTCGACGTTGGTCAGCGGGAACACCGGGCTCAGGCCTGGCTCGGCAGTGGGTTGGCCGTCGAGCAGCAGGCGATAGCGATGACCCTTTTGCAGGCCCGGTTCGCTGGTCACGCTGACGATGATCTCCCCGGCGGTGCTGCGTACGGTGGCGTCCGGTTCCGGCACCAGGATGCGCAACATGTCGTAGCGGAACTGCGGTTTTTCCACGGGCTTGTGGGTGGTGGCGAGGGAAGGTGCGATTTCCGGGGCGGGCATCCGATTGCCAGTGCCCAGCGGCACGCGCTTGGCGTTGCCGGGTTTTGGCTGGTCGGTGAACACCCGATTGCCTTCGGAATCGACATAGGTGAAGACCTCCGCCGAAGCGGGCAGGGCGATCAGGCAGGCGATCAGCAGCCAGGCCTTCAAGGCTTGTGCACCCGTTGCACGGTGAAGGTCACGGTGGGGCTTTGCTGAATGACTGTCTCGCCTTCTATTACTTGCACGGCCAGGCTGTGCAGGCCGCGGTCGATATTGACCAGTTGCAGAGCCGGTACGTTGCCCGGTTGACCGTAAGGCTGCTCGTCCAGCAGTAGCCGGAACAGATGTGGGCCTTGCAGGCGCGGTTTGATCAGCACGTTGACGGTGAAGGTGCCGTTGTTGGCTCGCAGGGCTTCGGTGGTGGGCAGGTTGGTGAGTTCCAGGATTTCGTAGACGCCCTTCGATGGTTCTCGGCTCTCGGTGCTGGCGGTTGGCGCAGGATTATTAGGCGCCTGGGGTTCGACGCTGTTGAGCGGCGGCAGGTCGACCGGTTGCGCAGTCACCCCGTCAGGCGGCTGATTGCTGTAGGCGGTGTTGCCGTTGGCATCGGTGTATTTGTAGATCTGCGCTGCGACGGGCAGGGCGATCAGCAGCAATATGTAGAGAAAACCACGACCCATGAGAATGACCGCAAGCGAAAGCGTTGGGTTGCAGCATAGGTCAGGGATGGGGGTTGTCTCAAACCGTTAACACTTGGTCATGAAATACCCAATCCTCCAAACGCCGCAAATCCCCTGTGGGAGCGGGCTTGCTCGCGAATGCGTCCGGTCAGTCGACATCCCTTTGAATGACACACCGCATTCGCGAGCAAGCCCGCTCCCACAGGGTTCTGTGTGTGCCGTTAAATTGCAGGCATAAAAAAGGCCTCCCGAAGGAGGCCTCTTTTTTACGCCGCTTGCGCAGGCGCTACTGGATTAGCAGCTGTAGTACAGGTCGTATTCCAGTGGGTGTACGAAGGTGCGGACCTTGATTTCTTCTTCGCTTTTCAGAGCGATGTAAGCGTCGATGAAGTCGTCGGAGAACACGCCGCCTTTGGTCAGGAACGCACGGCCCTTGTCCAGCTCTTCCAGGGCTTCTTTCAGGCTGCCGCAAACTTGTGGGATCTCTTTGGCCTCTTCAGGCGGCAGGTCGTACAGGTTTTTGTCAGCAGCGTCGCCTGGGTGGATCTTGTTCTGGATACCGTCCAGACCAGCCATCAGCAGAGCAGCGAAGGCCAGGTATGGGTTGGCAGCCGGATCCGGGAAGCGGGCTTCGATACGGCGGGCTTTAGGGCTCGACACGTAAGGAATACGGATCGAAGCGGAACGGTTGCGAGCCGAGTAGGCCAGCATTACCGGAGCTTCGAAGCCTGGAACCAGACGCTTGTAGGAGTTGGTAGCCGGGTTGGTGAAGCCGTTCAGGGCCTTACCGTGCTTGATGATGCCGCCGATGAAGTACAGAGCGGTATCGGACAGACCGGCATAGCCTTCGCCTGCGAAGGTGTTCTTGCCATCTTTCCAGATGGACATGTGTACGTGCATACCCGAACCGTTGTCGCCGTACAGCGGCTTAGGCATGAAGGTAGCGGTACGGCCGTAAGCGTCGGCAACGTTGTGCACAACGTACTTCAGGGTCTGGGTTTCGTCGGCTTTCTTCACCAGGGTGTTGAACTTGACGCCGATTTCGTTCTGGCCGGCAGTCGCCACTTCGTGGTGGTGAACTTCAACGGTCAGGCCCATTTCTTCCAGTGCGTTGCACATGGAGGTACGGATTTCGTGGTCGTGGTCGAACGGTGGAACCGGGAAGTAGCCGCCTTTCACGCCTGGACGGTGGCCTTTGTTGCCGCCTTCCACGTCCTGGTCGGACATCCAGGAACCTTGCTCGGAGTAGATTTTGAACATCGAGCCGGAGATATCGGACTTGAATTTCACCTGGTCGAAGATGAAGAACTCAGGCTCTGGACCTGCGAATACGGTGTCACCGATGGCGGTGGACTTCAGGTATTCCTCGGCGCGCTTGGCGATCGCACGTGGGTCGCGGTCGTAGCCCTGCATGCTCGAAGGTTCGATGATGTCGCAGACCAGGATCAGGGTCGGCTCTTCGGTGAACGGGTCCAGAACGGCGGTTTCGTCGACCGGCATCAGGATCATGTCGGAGGCTTCGATGCCTTTCCAGCCAGCGATGGAGGAACCGTCGAACATCTTGCCGACTTCGAAGAAGTCGTCTTCCAGCGCGTCGCGAGCCGGCATGGTCACGTGGTGCTGAGTACCGCGGGTGTCCGTGAAGCGCAGATCAATCCACTTGACGTCATGATCTTTAATGAGTTGAACCGACTTCGACATACTGTCCTCCGGGGTGGCTTAGGGCGGTAATGGATGCCCTTAAATGTTTGTGATGCCGGCGCGAATACTCTGCCAAGGCAACCTGCCTCACAAGGGAGCAAATTGCATGCCAGTGCCCCAGCATGGGTTTTTTGCCCCAAATTCACGCTTATAGAGGTGTTCGGGCCTTAAAAGCGGAATTTCTCGCCCCTTAATGTGGCGCTGGAAATGTAAAGTGAACCGTTTTGGTGCATGCGAAACCTTCTGCACATTAATTGGTTAAACCTTGAGCAATTTCCGCTATAATCCGCGCCCCCCTTTTTCGGCTGGCCCTGCGCGCGCTGTTTTCATGAAACTAATCGTAAAAGTCTTCCCCGAGATCACCATCAAAAGCCGCCCTGTTCGGACGCGTTTCATCCGTCAGCTGGCCAAGAACATCCGTGCCGTGCTCCGCGATCTGGACCCGGCTGTGGTGGTGAACGGCGTATGGGACAACCTCGAGCTGGAAACCCGCGTCGACGATCCCAAGGCCCTGAAAGAGATGGGCGAGCGCTTGAGCTGCATGCCGGGCATCGCGCACTTCCTGCAGATCGACGAGTACCCGCTGGGCGATTTCGACGACATCGTCGAAAAGTGCAAAGAGCACTACGGTGATGCACTGGCCGGGAAAATCTTCTCCGTGCGCTGCAAGCGCGCCGGCAAACACACCTTCAGCTCGATCGATATCGAAAAATATGTCGGCAGCCAGTTGCGCCGTCAGTGCGGTGCCGCCGGCATCGACCTGAAAAAGCCCGAAATCGAAGTGCGCATCGAAGTTCGCGACCAGCGGCTGTTCGTGATCCACAGCCAGCACAACGGCATCGGCGGCTACCCGCTGGGTGCGCTGGAGCAGACCCTGGTACTGATGTCCGGCGGTTTCGACTCCACCGTGGCGGCCTACCAGATCATGCGTCGCGGCCTGATGGCTCACTTCTGCTTCTTTAATCTGGGCGGACGTGCCCACGAACTGGGCGTCATGGAAGTCGCGCATTTCATCTGGAAGAAGTACGGCAGCTCGCAACGCGTGCTATTTGTCAGTGTGCCGTTCGAGGAAGTGCTGGGAGAAATTCTCGGCAAAGTCGATAACAGTCATATGGGCGTAGTATTGAAGCGTATGATGTTGCGCGCTTCCTCGCAGATTGCCGATCGACTGCACATCGACGCGCTGGTTACCGGTGAGGCGATCTCCCAGGTTTCCAGCCAGACGCTGCCGAACCTGTCGGTGATCGACTGCGTGACCGACAAGCTGGTGCTGCGTCCGCTGATCGCCAGCCACAAGCAGGACATCATCGATACGGCCAACGAAATCGGTACCGCCGATTTTGCCCGGCACATGCCGGAGTATTGCGGCGTCATTTCGGTCAATCCGAAAACCGCGGCCAAGCGCTACCGCGTGGAGCACGAAGAGAAAGAATTCGACATGGCTGTGCTCGAGCGTGCGCTCGAGAATGCCAAGCTGGTCCCTATCGATCGGGTGATCGACGAGTTGGGCCAGGACATTCAGATTGAAGAAGTCAGCGACGCGCTGGCCGGTCAGATCGTGATCGACATCCGCCACCCGGATGCCGCCGAGGATGACCCGCTGGAGCTCGCTGGTATCGAGGTACAAACGATGCCGTTTTATGCACTGAACGCTCGTTTCAAGGAACTGGACCCTACTCGCCAGTACCTGTTGTATTGCGACAAAGGCGTGATGAGTCGCCTGCATGCCCACCATCTGCTCAGTGAGGGGCATGCCAATGTGCGCGTTTATCGACCGAGCTAAGTGCCCGGGGCTGTTTGCCTGTGGCCTGCGTCACCGGCCCCCCGACGCCGCCGTCAAGCTGTAACGGCTTTCACGGACGCTACTGTTAATCGCTGCCAAGACTTGTCAGCACACCGAATCCTCTGATCGAGATACACAAGTGATCGAAAATCTACGCAACATCGCCATCATCGCCCACGTTGACCACGGTAAAACCACCCTGGTAGACAAACTCCTGCGTCAATCCGGCACCCTGGAGCGCAACGAGCTCAACGACGAGCGCGTGATGGACTCCAACGACCAGGAAAAAGAGCGCGGCATTACCATTCTGGCGAAAAACACCGCCATCAACTGGAACGGCTACCACATCAACATCGTGGACACCCCGGGCCACGCCGACTTCGGCGGCGAAGTAGAGCGCGTAATGTCGATGGTCGACTCCGTTCTGCTGCTGGTTGACGCTCAAGACGGCCCTATGCCGCAAACCCGTTTCGTGACCAAGAAGGCTTTCGAAGCCGGTCTGAAGCCAATCGTCGTGATCAACAAGGTTGACCGTCCGGGCGCGCGTCCTGACTGGGTTCTGGATCAGATCTTCGACCTGTTCGACAACCTGGGTGCCACCGACGAACAACTGGACTTCCAGGTTGTTTACGCTTCGGCCCTGAACGGTATCGCCGGTCTGGATCACACCGCCATGGGCGAAGACATGACCGCGCTGTACCAAGCGGTTGTCGACCACGTTCCAGCGCCAGCCGTTGACCGTGACGGTCCTTTCCAGATGCAAATCTCGGCACTGGACTACAACAGCTTCCTGGGTGTTATCGGTGTTGGCCGTATCGCTCGTGGTCGCGTCAAGCCGAACACTCCGGTTGTCGCCATCGACGCCGACGGCAAGCGCCGCAACGGTCGTATCCTGAAGCTGATGGGTCACCACGGTCTGCACCGTGTAGACGTTGAAGAAGCTGCAGCCGGCGACATCGTCTGCATCAGCGGTTTCGACGAGCTGTTCATCTCCGACACTCTGTGCCACCCGGACACCGTCGAAGCGATGAAGCCTCTGACCGTCGACGAGCCAACCGTTTCCATGACCTTCCAGGTAAACGACTCGCCATTCTGCGGTAAAGAAGGCAAGTTCGTGACCTCCCGTAACATCAAGGATCGTCTGGACAAAGAGCTGCTGTACAACGTTGCACTGCGCGTTGAAGAAGGCGACTCGGCTGACAAGTTCAAGGTTTCCGGCCGTGGTGAGCTGCACCTCTCGGTACTGATCGAAACCATGCGTCGCGAAGGCTTCGAACTGGCCCTGGGCCGTCCGGAAGTGATCATTCGTGAAGTCGACGGCGTCAAGCAAGAGCCGTTCGAAAACGTAACCATCGACATCCCTGAAGAATCTCAGGGCAAGGTGATGGAAGAGATGGGTCTGCGTAAAGGCGACCTGAGCAACATGGTGCCGGATGGCAAAGGCCGTGTGCGTCTGGAATACAACATCCCTGCTCGTGGTCTGATCGGTTTCCGTAACCAGTTCCTGACCCTGACCAACGGTGCTGGCATCCTGACCTCGATCTTCGATCGTTACGCTCCAGTGAAGTCGGGCCACATGTCCGGCCGTCAGAACGGCGTACTGGTTTCGGTTGAAACCGGTAAGGCACTGACCTACTCCCTGGAAACCCTGCAGGCTCGTGGCAAGCTGTTCGTAGAACACGGTCAGGAGATCTACAACGGTCAGATCGTTGGTCAGAACAGCCGTGACAACGACCTGGGCGTGAACCCTACCAAGGGCAAGAAGCTCGACAACATGCGTGCTTCGGGTAAAGACGAAACCATCGCTCTGGTTCCACCTGTTCGCTTCACCCTGGAACAGGCTCTGGAATACATCCAGGAAGACGAGCTGTGCGAAGTAACTCCTAAGTCCATCCGTCTTCGCAAGAAGATCCTGGACGAAAGCGAGCGTACCCGCGCTGCCAAGAAAGCCAAGGCCTAATTAGCCCCGGCTGAACGAAAACGCCCCCGGTCGAAAGGCCGGGGGCGTTTTTGTTTGTCTGGGGTTTGTGTGG
>NZ_JAIQWX010000154.1 GCF_020164475.1 Pseudomonas sp. REP124
CGCGTTGTGGATCGTCGGGCAATGCCCGCTCCAGGCTTAACTGCGGGGTTTCGGCGTCACCGAAGTGCAGTGGCAAGGGTATGTTCCAGTCGAAAAAGGGCATGGGCTGACGCCTCCCGGAAAAGTCTGGGAGGAGTATCCGAGGGATTTCTTAACGAAGTCTGAAGGCGTAAAAATCGGTGTGCGGATTGTCTTCAGACTGCCTTAAGGCTGCGCGGTCAGGGTGCGCTCAATTGGACTGTGACGTCGCAGTCTGCACTGACCTTCAAGAGGACGACCATGACGGGCCAATCTATACCCCATCGTTACGCGAGACTGTCGATTACCCTGCATTGGTTGATGCTGGCACTGTTTGTCGGCGTGTATGGCTGCATCGAACTCAAAGGCCTGCTGCCCCGCGGTGGTCATTTGAGGACGCTGTTTCTGGGCCTGCATGGATTGTTCGGGGTGAGCATTTTTGTTCTGGTCTGGTTCCGGCTACTTGCTCGGCTCACTCCACGGCCACCTATTACACCAACACCACCAGCTTGGCAGACAGGTATATCGCACGTAGTGCATCTGGCATTGTATGGGCTGATGATCGTCACCCCGGTACTGGGCTGGATGATGCTATCGGTTGCCGGTAAACCCATACCTTATTTTGAATTTCCCCTGCCGCTGCCCGTAACCATAGCCCCGGAATTAGCCAAGCAATTCAAGCATTGGCACGAACTGCTCGGCAGTGCCGGTTATTGGCTCATAGGCCTGCATGCGGCGGCAGGTCTATTCCATCATTACTATGTGGGGGATAACACGTTGCGCCGAATGCTACCGCGCCGCTGATTATCTTTAAACGTTCGGCAAAGTCATCTTACGAACTCTGGAGTTGAGGGCGATGGTGCACGCGCATACCTAAGCAGACATGAGAGGCCTCACCGTCAATATTTCCTATCCGTCGACGAAAGCTCTAGGCACGAGGCCAGAGCGGACATCATGTTCTTGAAAGCACGCGCGAGGTTTGTAGGAGTTATCACAATATCTCTAATCTCGACCGTTACGCAGTCAAGTGAATGGTTTACGGACGGACGCCTCCATTAATGGGCATGCTCCAAAACTCAGCGTTGTCTTACGCTGATCGGCAATAGGTGGTGGTGGCAGTACTGTGCATTGCGGTTTCGACAAGCCGAACCAGAACCGTTCATCCCTTTCGTGGCTAAAATGAAAAAGTCCGCATTGGCGGGCTCGGGGAGAGTCACGAAAAACCGTGCTAATCCATCAGCAAGGTGCCAGTCTAGAAGTAGGCTGGTATTCCGCGAGAAATGGGATCAAAAGCTGGTCGGGAAGAAAGCGAAAGGAGTCGAACGGGAGCATCCAATCCCCCAGACGTGGGTCAAAGTACTGTTGACTAATTAGAAGATAGTAGCTTTTTAACCTCGGCAATCATCAAGTCGATGTTGAATGGCTTCGCTAATACCGCATCAAACAGATCTGACCTCTGCATACCGATATGCGCCTGAGCACCGCTCATCAAGATGATCGGCAATTGACTAGCAGAAGGGAGAGCCCGAACCGCTGTGGCGAACTCCAGGCCGTCCATGACCGGCATCATAAAGTCGGTAATGATCAGGGCAGGCCGCTCTCTATCCAGCACCTCGAGCCCCTTTCGCCCATTACTGGCAGTCACCACCATGAAACCCTCATCCTCCAGAGCGAAGCTGAGAATGTCAGCGATCAAATACTCGTCGTCGACGACCAGGATGGTAGTCATGTTAATTCAACCCGCACAAAGGCTTAAGATTTTGAACCGGGCGATGAGTCAGCGGGGACTGATGGTTCATTTCTTGAAGCCTTTCTCAGGAAAACATCTTGATCACGGATGACGACCTCGAATCGCGAAGGGTCGTAGGAACTGTCTCGTACTTTAAGAATGGAAAGCGTCCTGCTTAGTTCAGAGTGATTCTCAGAGAACCGCATCAGCATCAGGTTGTCGACGATGCTAGACAGGTCAGAGTTCGGTGCGCTGACCTCGGAACCAAATAGATCGCGCATTTCCCAGGAGGCAAATACCGTAACGCCCCTGGATCGCAGCTCGTTCATCAAAGCGCTGAAAAAGTCAGTTATCCGCGCCGGATTGGTTGTAACCCGCGTCATGCCGCTCAGGCTATCGATGAACAAACGCTTGATGCCCTTTTCTTCAACGATACTCAGCAGTCGTGCACCCAGCCCATCCAGCAGGCCTTCAGTTGTAGGCTGCCAGGCAATGCTCAGGGCCCCGCTGTCCTCCATATCTTTGACATCGATACCCAATGACTGGCCTTTCAGTCGCAACCGTTGTGGACTTTCGTAGAACCCAAAATGCAGTCCCGGAACTTCCACGGTCGACTCAGACAAAAATTTGAGACCAAGTGTTGTTTTACCAATCCCGGAGGGGCCTATTACCAGAGAAACACTGGAGCTGTGCAGGCCCCCGCCTAGTATGTCGTCCAATGATTCAATGCCACTGGCGATACGCGTCATGTCGGCGCTGTCGGGAGAGGAAGGATGGCTGTAAAGACTTTCGAGTCGCGGGTAAACCACCAAACCATTTTCGGTAATTTCACACTCGTGAAGACCGGTCATTGCTGAGCTGCCGCGAGTTTTACGAAGCTGGATTCGACGCACTGAGCGAGTGCCGTATAGCTCCTCACCCATCTCAATCACACCATCAACCATGGTGTGCTCAGGACTGCCATCGTCGAGGCGGGAGCTGGTAAGAAACAGCACCGTGCAACCAGCGAAAGCTGCATGACCTTGCAGCTCTGAAATGAATTTCTTCGTATCAATGTGCGAATCAGCTTTTGAACGCGCATTTAGCAAGCCGTCTACAACCATCACAGTGGCTTTCTGTCGGCTGATCTCGCGCCGAAGCAATTTCACCACCTCGTCCAGTCCCTCGTTTTCCAGAGTGTCAAACGCGCTGACGAACTGTATTTCAGCCCCGACTTTGGAAGAGTCGAAAAAGCTTAACGTCGAAAGAAACTGAAAAAGGCGATCATGCGATTCAGCCAACAGTGTGGCGACCAGAACCCGTCCCCCGGTCTTCGCATGATGAAACCCAAGCTGGTTGGCGAGGATCGTTTTTCCAGACCCCGGACGTCCTTGGATTATGTATGAAGCCCCCTCGACTAGCCCGCCTTTGAGCAGAGCATCGAGCCCTTCTATTCCGCTTTGAAGGCGTTTTAGCTTTTCCACAATGCGACCCTGATCCGAAAAACAATCTATTTATACCAAGTTAATGGAATGCTAACGCCAATTCTGCCTCGGAGCCATGCAGGTTGAGTCGAAAGCAGGAGCTACATCGCGCCCTTGGTGTCGTAGATTTGCTCACGAGCGCCTGATTTTGGCTGAAGACTGCCCGCCATGAAGGGCTCCAATCGAGCCAATATCGCAGTCATCCCCCAAAAGCTAAACCTGTATCTGAAGAGTAAACCTGCGAAAACACCCGACAGTCTACTCTTCAAGACTTGACACCACTCGTTCGGGGCGCCAATGCATGAACTCTCTCTGGATCGCACTGGCCATTTTCGGGTGCTTGGCTGCTGCCTCGCTTTGCATGATGCATCTGTACCCTAAGCTGGCGTCCCACCACAGGGATGACGACACCAACACCGTCATTCGCCTGGTAGCCAACATTTTTGTGGTCATGACATCGCTGGTGTTTGGTCTGATGATCAACTCTGCCAAGAACACTTTCGAGTCCATTGATGCAAACTTCCACGGGTATGCAACCAGCCTGATTATTTTTGACCGCACGCTTCGAGGCTATGGAGATGCGACACAAGACACGCGCAACCGTCTGATCACCTATCTTGAGCACGCTATCGAGAATCCGTATCGGGGTGACGAGGCATTACAGCATCGCAACAGCGAAGCGGCTAAATACCTGGATGACATAGGCAAGTCTTTGACCAGCATAAAGCCCCCGGATCGCTTCCATGAAACGATGCTTCAGGATATCCGTCAGCAATATCACTCGCTCATCGAACAACGCTGGAGGATTGTCGAGCAGTCAGAGGGGGCGATTCCAGGTCCTTTGATTGGGATGCTGGTTGCTTGGTTGACACTTATCTTCGCCAGTTTTGGATACCGCGCTCCCCGCAATTCGATGGTGATTGGAATGTTCATCATCTCGTCATTGCTAATCGCGGCTTCTGTTTACCTTGTATTGGACATGGATGTGCCATTTCACGGTCCTATCCAGATATCCGACGAACCGCTGCGCAGGGCGCTCGCCGTTATGAAACTCTAATCGGTTGGTTGGGCGCTTACATTCTGAGTGGCCGCTGTCGGAGCGGAAAAATCGAAAGTTCGGTACTGGCCGCTTTCTGCCTGTCGCGCGGGCAGAAAGCGGCCAATAGCGGTCCGTCGGGCTAAGGCTCTTCCAGACTGGGCGGTTGAACGTCCTGTCAGCATTTATGCCGTCTATCCATCACGGGTAAATGTCTCCTCATTAGTTGAGCCATTTATAGTTCACCTTAAAATCCGGATCAAAAATCATCCACTTTAATTATTAGTTATTATATTTCGACACGGAATTCGATTGCCGCTTCCGGAAAGCGACAATCGGCTGCGCACGAATCTTCAAGTTACATGGCTACTTCTCAGGAATAACCAGCGTAGCATCAATCTCGAATCGCATACCATCCAGCGCAAGTCGGGGAACGGGAATCAAGGTACTAGCGGGTAGATGTTCACCAAATAATTGCTGGATTTGGGACTGTACAAGACTCACATAGTCCTGCTCGTGATCAACAATTAGCACCTGTATCTTGACCACGTTCTCCGGCTTGGCACCAGCAGCTTCGATGGCGTGGCGCAGATTTTCAAACGAATAGGCAATCTGCTCTTGCATAGTCTTACCACGAACCTTCCCACTTACATCTCCGCTGAACTGTCCAGACAGATAGACAGTTCTTGCGTTCGATGGCGCAATTACGACTTGAGAAAATCCATACTGCGAGGTGTCTTTGAGTGTCGGTGGATTAATTCTAGATACGTCGCCGGCGAAGCTAGCCATCGAAAAAGTGGCGAACAGTATGCCAACTGTAATGCGTGCTTTTATATTCATTTCAATTGCCTCGAAATATTAATTCCAACTTCCATACTAAAATTCATGCGAATGTTTATTTTGTTTTCGGCAACAACGGCCTTTCACCTCCAGCTTCTGCAAGTATATATTTTGGTGTCTTCAGGCATGAACTGCCCCCGCACCTTAATTTGACTATGGTGTGTCAGGGGCATTGGTCATTGTGTATCGAGGTGACGGAACTCAACTCACCGTAGAATTATTTCTATCCACTACTGCTGGTGATCCTCTCCACTGTGCAGAGAGTCGTCGGTCAGCATTTTGATCAGTAACTCTGCAACTCGCTCACGAACGGCGCTGGTTAGTGGCTTGTTGGAAACATACTGGTAGGACCAAAGTCCATCAGCGGCCAAGTGAGCGATGAACTTGGCCATCGCGGCTTTATCAGCAAGATCCTCAGGTTCCGGAGCCGACCAGGTTTCGATGATTCGATCCCAAGGTTTCGCCAGTTCGGGGTTTTTCGAGAACTCCAGGAGAAACAGCAGTTCCGCCCGAGTGGCTCCGTAAGCAGAAGTTCTGTGATAGGCCGTGTACCGTTCCAGTGCCGTTGCTTGCTCCGCAGGTTTGCCCGCATGCCCTACGAGGTTTGCTTCCCAGAGATCAGCAAGGTGTTGATTGATCGCTTCGATCAACGCCTCCCGGGAAGGAAAGTGATAAATCATTCCACCTCGCGTCACCTCCGCCTCTGCGGCCACCGAGTCGAACGTAACAGCAGTTAATCCGTCACGGTTAACAACTCGGATTGCAGCATCGAGAATCTTGCTGCGATTGCTGACGCGCATACGAACTCCTTGAATATCAGTGCGAAGCGGTAGTGTAAACGACTGAGCCTGGGCCATGCCGCCTTAGCAGGAAAGCCGTGATGAAGGCACCAATGACAAGTACACCCGCAATAACATTCATGACAAACAAATAGCTGCGATCAAAGGCTGCGGACGCCGCTTCCTTGAGCAGGGATCCACCAGTGCTCGTGTCAGCCAAAGCCATCGCTTCGGCGATCCCGTTACGCGCAGCTTCTGGCAGACCGACCGGTAACTGTAGTCCCGACGAATATACGGCCGCAATCAGGCTGCCGAGTATTGCCACTGCGAAGAGACTTCCAAACTCATACGAGACCTCTTCGACCGAGGATGCCATGCCTGCTCTGTGGGCCGGAGCGTTGCCGACGATTGCACTGGAAGCGACTGCCATGACCGCGCCCAACCCCAGCCCGAGTATGGCCAGACCAGCAATGATCCACGGCAGACGATTAATGTCGTAGCAAATCAGGAGTACTCCAAGAGCGGCGACGAGCAAGCCTCCAGCGATCAACGGCAACAGTCCGACTCTATGCAAATAAGCGCCACCAAGCAGCGCACTGGGCAGACAACCCAATGCCGCAACGGAGGCAAGCAACCCGGCCTCCAGGGGACTGAATCCGGCGATCAACTGGAAACGTTGAGTGGTGATCAGCTGTACTCCAGCCATGGCAAACAACGTGAACGCCGCTGCAAGCACGCCCGCCATGAACGCAGGGTTACGAAACAGCGACAGGTCAAGGAGCGGATGAGCCAGTCGTGCCTGTCGATGCATGAACAGAGTGCCAGCAATCAAAAAACAGCCCAGCGAAGTGATGGCCATCGCCCATGAGTGCTGACCCGAAGCAACACTCTTGATCGCCAGGACCAGACCCGAGAGAGACGCCAGTGCCAGCAAAGACGAGAAAACGTCCCAAGACTTCGACGAGTCGATTGCCGCACGCGGTGTGATGACCAAAGCGCTGATGAACGCCGCAACAACGATGGGCACATTGATCAAAAAGACAGAGCCCCACCAGAAATGCTCCAGCAACATACCTCCAATGACTGGCCCGGCAGCAGAGCCAATAACGGAGAGCGATCCCCAGATTGCGATTGCAAGATTGCGTTCCTGGTCGTCCTGGAAAGACAAGCGAATCAACGCCAGGGTCGCCGGCATCATGGCGGCGGCGCCCACTGCCAGAAAAGCTCGGGCAGCAATTAGAATTTCCGGGGTTGGCGAAAATGCAGCGATCAGTGATGCGACGCCAAATACAACCAGCCCGCTCAGAAACATCCGGTGATGGCCGATTCGATCACCCAATGTCCCTGCCCCCAGAAGCAGGCCTGCCATGACCAGCGGGTATGCATTGATGATCCACAGACTCTGGCTGGTCGTTGCGCCCAGCTCTCTGACCAGCGTCGGCAGCGCGGTGTATAGAACTGAATGATCGAGGGTGATCAGGACGAGTGCCACCCCCACCGTAGCCAACAACCCCCAGCGATGATTTGTAGCGTTCATAACCATGCTCACCAGATAAGAATGCTCAAACTATACAAACTAGAATGTATAGTTTCAACGCTGCCAACATGATTATTTTTCCGCTCGACCAACGGCGGTCTCGGCAATATCTTGATTTCCTTCACCACCAATGTGCAGGGAGATTGGATGTATCTGGCCTGTGTAACTGCGCGTCACCGCCAGCGTGCCTCTTTACCAGGGCGTTCCATTTCCCCTGGTAAGCGATTTCTTACGCGTTTCCGGGAATCGCGCTCGACATCGTACTGACGGATTAAGTGGTCAATCTGGGAGGAGCACACCGACGTGGCGATTCGTCACAGCGCTCTGGAAAGTTCGCGTCTGGCGGCGAGAAAACTGGGTGAGGCACTGATGGCATGTGGTCTTTTTCGGTCGGGATATTCAGATCCCGTTAGGGTTCGAGTTTTTCTCGATTATTTCGTTGAGAATGTTCGACTCGAACGACTGGAAACGTTGACTTAGATAGTGGGCTTTTCCCAGAAGCAGACTTTCGCATGCAAATTGAATGACCGCTCTTGGCCGTTTGCCGCCGGTCTCGAATCGCACTTTACTGAGTATGACGCGTCGCTTTGCGGGCGACCATCAGTAGGATCGGCAGTAACACGACGTGAGTGATGGTCAGGACCAGCAGAACTCCGTCGTTCCCTGGCGCATGGTCACCGGTGCCGAGGATTTGCTGGAAATGCCCATAGACCAGGCCCGCGAATTCCAGTGTTACCAGCAGGACAACCGCAGCTTTGAATTCTAGCGAACGCCAGAAGGCGACTATCGCCACAACCCCCAGGGCGACATCCGACACGCCCATTTCAAATTGGAACGGGCTCGTTTGCCAGCCGATGAAAGCGGCTGCCGTTTGCGGTGAGAGGATGTGATACAGCCCGGCCCATACCGACGTAAGACCAATCGACAGCAGCAGTAGCCAGGACAAGTAATGTTCGGCGCCACTGCTTTTGCGCTTGGATATCAGCGTGGCGATCAGCAGCGCCAGGAGGAAACCCACCAATGGAATGTTGGTTAGAACCAGGCGGATGTAATCGGCAATCATGTCGGCTTCCGAGGGACGCATTGGGCGTGATGTCCAGAAAATGTAGCTCATCCTAATGAGGCTGTCGGTTTGTGCGGGCGACTCGAGTTGATTGGCGAAATGCGTTGGTTTAAGGACAGAGGTTTGCTGTGGGGGGAGCCGAATATAATGGGTCAGCTATGAAGTTGACCTCTGTCCCATTTCTGTCCGTCGCGAAAGGCAACAATCGACCCAAAGCTGACGGTGGCAACCAGGCAGCAATCCGTCGAGCTCACAAGTCACGAAGCGCAATGACCTGAAATTGGTCATACATCCCTTCGTTGGGCGAATCACTTCTCACAAATTTTTTTGTTAATGAAATCTACAGATGGCACCAAAATCACCAAAAAGGGGACCCACAAAAAAGGGGGCAGATTTATTTTTCCGTAAAATAAATCTGCCCCCTTTTTTGCTTTACTCGCCCACCACCGCCCTTAATGCTGGAGTTCAAAAGGTGAATGGCCCGAAGATTGGCGGAGCGGCTGCTTTTCGACCCACAGCGACTTTCCGCTTCTGGCCGGTTGCAGCCCTGATAGGAGGCAATCGAGCGCGGTGAAAATATCAATCTGCCGAAAAATGTCTGACCACCGTTTTGGTAATTTTGATTTCAGTCAGGTGACATCAGCATTGCCAGCGTCATGTTGATGAATTCTTCGTTTCTGCTGATGGCCGCCAGCGCACCTCGCACATTCTCACCAACTTCTGCCGATCCACGTTGCTCTACCCAGTTTGTGAGCTCCATGATGGCCGCTTCAAGGGCAAGCTGATTCTGGTTGATTTTCACCAGCAGGGAAGGGAGCAGATCACCGTTAGACATCACAAATCCTCCATGAAAAATCCAGAGGATAGTCCGGAAATATCTGGTTGCTACTCCCGCTCCAACTGGCGGGCATCGGATGTTACTGCCTCCATGATTGAAACTAACTCCTCTAGAAGCTCTGCGTAGTGCCGTGTCATGTATGCCGCAATGTTGTCATTGCGTAAGATCCGCATGAGATAACCTTTGGCTACAACCAGAACGAGCATCGTTTCACCCAGGGTGTCTTCGACTTGTTTGTAATCGTGGTGCAGATTTTCAAGCTCTCGTTCCATGCGGGCTATGTCCACCGCGCTGACCTCGGTCGTCGGCTTTTTCTTCTGCTCAACCAACATATCTGGACGTGAGGCTGCCAACACCATTCGGGCATAATTTCGGGTGAAGCAGTTTGCCGAAATCATCATTTCCACCGTTTCGATCTGGCGGATCGGCTTCATCATTCGCAGGGATCGAAAGACATCTTGCGAAACCATCCTAACCTTCAGCATTTCGGCTGCTTCAGGGGCTATTCCCTTAAGCAAATTCTCACGTTCGTGGACACGATCCACGTTGATCCCCAGCACCTTGGCGATTCGTTCCGCTTCGATTCCTCGTTTCATGGCTGAGATAATCATTTTGTGTTCTTGAATCGGAGTCAACCGGTTGATCTGCCGGTTGTAGGTGAAGCCTTCGTCATCGGTCGAGATCAGGCAAAGCGCTTCCTTTGCCCCCAAAGCCTTGAGCGCTTCAAGACGAAGATGCCCATCCAGGAGCATGTATGAGGCAATTCCATCTTCGATGAGCGCCTTGGGATGAACAACCAAAGGCTCGACGATGCCGAGCTCCCTCACTGAGCTCATAATGCTGGCATATTTTTTACTGCCAGCCATCAGGTGCGCGACTTGGCGTGAGGGCAGGATTCGTTCAAGGGGAACCGCGATAACCCGCTGTTCAAAAGCCTGTTTGACTTCGCTCATTGCGCATCACCCGTTATCCGATCTGCCAACGGTTTGGGCATGTCGGGTATTTCTTCGTTGCGAAGGAGGGTGCTGAAGAACTCGTCAGCGAGCAGTTTGCGCATCGCGGTCACGATGATCAGAAGCCGCTGCTCGTTGATGTCAGATTTTTTGATCATCACCTTCTGACGCCGCACCTCTTTCTGGTACGCGTTGAGCAGTTTCTGAGGCGTGGTTTTCTCCTTTGTTGCTGGAAGACTTCCATAGTTTTTGCCCAGCGTTTTTCGTCTATCAATGAGGCGGCGCACCCTCATCAATTGCTCGCCTCTGAGCAGGCCACTTTCGTAGGCGTCAATCATCGCCTGCTGCACGTCGCTGTCTTTTGAACGGGCGATATCAATCGCCAACTTGATCGAGAGCCACCCTTTCTCGACAGCCGCGATTAGTCGCTCTTCACCTTGCCGAAGCAGGGTCAAAATTCCTTTTATGTATCCAGCGTCCAGACAAGTTTTATTGGCGATCTGCACACACGTGTAACCGCGATCGGAGAGGATCTGGATCGCAGTCAAAAGCTCCCGGTTGGAATGTTTTCTCCGGGCAAGATTCTCAACCAGGCCGATAAGATAACGGTCGGCTTCTGTGGCGCTGACCACGATGCAAGGAATGGTTTTCTCACCCAGCGCTTGAAATGCCTCGAATCGACCTTGGCCACACACGATCTCGTACGGCTCGGTGCCAGTCGTGGTAGGCGCTACGGTGATCGGTCTTTTGAGACCAAGGGCGGAGATGTTTTCCACCAGTTTGGCAAACACCCGTTTATTGCGCATTCGGGGGTTCAGTACCCGAATATCGGTCAGCGGGATGAGGCGAATCAGCGACTCTTCTGCCACATGCAGCGGCGATCGATGCGGCGGTAGGATAGCGGTCATGCCCCCCTCCTGTATTCAACGCGGCGGGACAGTTCAGAGAGGATCTCGAGGGTATCGAATCGGTAAATCTCAAGATCGGCCTGATTGCTCTCAGCCAGGCGCAATTTTGGAGATTGCATATCGATGGTGGGAAGGATGTAGTAATCCAGCGCGGCGTCTTCGAGCTCTTGCATTCGAACGGCCACGGTAATGTCAGGATTCAAGCCCAAGTCAAAACGAATGTTCCAGCGCTTATGGCCAGCCACCGTTGTCAGACAGCGACACAGCACAAGTGAGATGGACAGCTCCTGATTAACCACCATCAGGTCGGTCTGCGGATCTACTGACACCTGCCCACCGACCTCCGCGATTTTTGCAATCGTCTGCTGCAAAAGTTTCGGGTGCATCTCGCGAAGTCGTTTGTTGGCCTCGATGTAATAATAGTCTCTGGCGGGCGTGTACCCCACCAGCGAGTAACACCGAAGCAAACTCCCAAATCGATTTTGATATGAGCTGCTCGAAGGGCATCCCTCTGTCTCATCGATGACCAGCCCGGACAGAAAGCCTCTGCGCTCATAAATGCTCCTCAATACGCTCAGCATCTCCTCATCGGGCATGCGATAGGAGCGTGTCTCGATAATCGACTGAGCGGCCTGAAAGAGGATGGTGCTCACGATAGGTCGAAAAGCTGCATTGGCGCGCACCCATTCTTCCGGGGGATTCTGAATCCGGGTTTGCTTGAGCTTGAATGAATGGTGATTCCAGACGTTGTTTCCCACGTATTTTTCGTTAATCAACACCTGGTGCACGGTGCCGCGAGACCATAAACGCGCGCGATCGGTCAGTACTCCTTGAGCATTCAGCCACTCGGCAATCTCACGTTCACTCCTGCCTTCCTCAACGAACAGTCGATAGATTTGCAGCACCATTTCAACTTCATCCGGCGGCCCAGGCACCAAGATCACTCGGTCTGTCTGAATACTTTTATGCTCACCAATGCTGAGCTCATTTTTCGGTGAGCCACTGCTGTCGATCAATTGCCGTCTAAGCCCAAAACCAGCCATACCTCCTTGGCGATATCCCAACTCGATGAGTCGAGATTGTCCTGCGAAAACTTTTACCGACAATTCCCGGCTGTACTCGCCGGCCATCATGCGCTTCACGCTTTTAACGATGTTGGAGACAGGCGATCCGTCATTGGTGAATTGCTCGGCGCAGTACTGAACGGACACCCCCGCTTGACGGCATCGCACCTCGTAACTGGCGCTGACATCGGGATCCTGGAATCGCCCCCAGCGGCTAACGTCATACACGAGGACGGTCGAGTACTGAGCTCGACCGCTTTCAACGTCGGAAAACAATTGCTTCAGTGCCTCACGGCCCTCCAGCCTCAGGCCGCTCTTACCCAAATCCGTATAGACCTTCACGATTTCCAAGGTGTGGGTAGCGGCATAGATGCGAATAACCTCCAGCTGATTCTCAGTCGAATATTGCTGGTGCTCAGTGGACATGCGGACGTACGCGGCTGCCAAGGTCGTGTTGGGCTCGTTACCAGCGCCACATGCATCGGTGAGCCTTTGCATCGACAACGTCCTCGCCCCAACAACTTAGGATGGGGCTAACGCCAAGCGTGACCAATCACTTTTTTTGAATTGCTCTAAAAAAGGTAGAAGATCGCGGAGGGAAAAATGTTCACGAAAACGGGCAGTTCTTTTCTGGTCCAAAAACAGTACGCCGCTGCCATCGCTCAAGCTCTGCACATAGAGCTCGGTGAAACGCATCAGGCAACGAAGACATTAATGCGTTGGACGAACGCCAACGAGAGAACGGTTAAGAATTGGATGGCTGGAAGCAACGGCCCCCGTGGTGAACACTTGGTTGCATTAGTGAAACACTCCGACCTTGCCCTTGCAGCGTTTCTTGACATGGCGGGTAGACCTCATGCCTTGGTACCGTCAGAACTATCGAAGACGAGACAGAAGCTTCAGTCGGCCCTTGAGGCAATCGATGCGTGCCTTTCACTGACGTAATGATCTCTGGCTTCGGTTGCGCTAGTCCCCGGCTATCGAATCTAACGTTGGTAACGGCCTACATTGACGGGATAGCGACGGTCAAGCATCGACCGTCGCAGTGGCACTCAAACCTCCGTCTGTTCTGCCATTTCCAAAGCATCGTCGACTTCGATCCCCAAATATCTGACGGTGCTCTCAAGCTTCGTATGACCGAGCAAGAGCTGGATAGCTCTCAGATTTTTAGTTCTCCGATAGATCAGCGTTGCTTTGGTGCGCCGAAGCGAGTGAGTACCGTACATGGTTGGATCGAGGCCGATAGTCGTCACCCATGCCTTAACAATCCTCGCATATTGTCTGGTGGATAGATGGTCTGAGCAGCGCAGCCGACTTGGAAAAAGAAAGTCCTCACTGCGAAGGCAGGCTTGATGCATCCATGACTCCAGAACCATTCGAGTCGGCTCAGTAATCTCAAATTGCACGGGATGCTGAGTTTTCTGCTGCATCACGATAGCCCGTGACGACACGTGCTCCCCATGAGCGATGTCTCGTACTCGAAGCTTGGTTAAGTCACAGGCACGCAGTTTGCTGTCGATAGCCAAATTGAACAGCGCCAGATCTCTAGTCTTTTCAGCAATTTGGAGCCTCACACGAATAGCCCAGATATCCCTGACTCGGAGTGGAGCTTTCTGTCCGATAAGCTTTCCTTTGTTCCATGGCTGATGGCGATATCTAACATCTGTGTTCATGGTGATGTCCTCCAAGTTGGTGGAGGATTAGGGTGGATCAGCCGCTGGCCGTAGTTGTCGCTATTC
>NZ_JAIQWX010000155.1 GCF_020164475.1 Pseudomonas sp. REP124
GACGACCATCGCGAGCAAGCTCGGCTCCTACAGTGGTGGGGGGCGGGGTTATTGGACAGGCAGGAAATTCAGAAACAGCAGGCTCTGCGCGTAATTGAGGCCGATCCGCCGGTAGCGTTCGTCGAGCATCTGGGTCAGCAGGTCGAGCCGGGCGACGATCTTGCCGAACTCCACGGCGAAGCTCAGGTTGCTGCCCTCCTCCGAGATTTCGTTGGAAAACAGCATCGGCTGGCCATCCTTGTTCTGCCGCTGGCTCAAGATCCAGGTGGCGATTTCGATGTTGCGCGCGGCGTTGCTGACGAAGGTCGGGTTGATCGCGTCCGTCATGTAGAACTCAAGGCGATTACCGTGGGCGGTGACCAGCATGCTGCCGATGGCATAGATGAATGCCCCGACCCGGTCGCCGAGGAATTCCGGGCTCATGGCGAAGCGCAGCGCCGCCAGGTCCTTCTTGCCGCCCAGGGTCGGTAATGGCTGCTGCTGTTCGATCGCCATGCGTACCTGTTTGCCGGCGGTGCGGGCGTCGAGGAAGCCGGATTTTTTCAGCTCGTCGGGATTGCGCAGGTAGAGCTTGCCCATCAACAGGTACAAGCTGTCGAGATTGTCGCGCATGGCCAGGGTCGCCATGCGATCGACGCTGGTTTGCAGAAATTCCTGGGGTTTTCCGTCGCGTATCTGGCTGAACAGGTCGTTTCCGGGCTGGTGGCTGCAACCGCTCATGCACAGCAGCAACAGCCCGGCCAACAGGCGAACTTGGGTAAAAACACGGGGCAACACTCGAACCATAAGCGATAGGACAGACAGATTCCTGTGCGACGGGATTCGCCGCAGCGGCAATGGATAGAGCCGGTCAATTGGAAAAAGTGCAGTGTTGGCGGGGATCAATCGATCATCGGCTGACAGATCGTCATCACGAACATGTTTTTTGACCCGACACAAAACCCTGTAGGAGCGAAGCTTGCTCGCGAAGAGGCCGGCACATCCAGCATCGATGTCACCTGACACTCCGCCTTCGCGGGCAAGCCTCGCTCCTACGGTTTGGTGGTGTTGGAACCGGAGCGGCTATTCTGTTGCCCACCGCATATCGATCAAAAGGAGTGAACCATGCGCACCGAACAACTGGCCGGCACCCAGGTCTCTGTCATCGGCCAGGGCACCTGGCAGATGGGTGAGGACCGTTCCCGTCACAAGGACGAAGTCGCCGCCCTGCGCCTGGGCATCGACCAGGGCATGACCCTGATCGACACCGCCGAGATGTACGCCGAAGGCGGTGCCGAGCAGGTGGTGGCCGATGCCATCGGCGGGCAGCGCGACAAGGTGTTCCTGGTCAGCAAGGTCTACCCGCACAACGCCAGCCGCAAGGGCATTCCCCAGGCCTGCGAGCGCAGCCTGCAAAGGCTCAAGACCGATCACATCGACCTGTACTTGCTGCACTGGCGCGGCCAGTACCCGCTGGAAGAAACCGTCGAAGCCTTCGAGCGCCTGCGCCAGGACGGCAAGATCGGCCGCTGGGGCGTGTCCAATTTCGATGTCGACGACCTGCTGGAACTGGACAACCCGGCCTGCGCCACCAATCAGGTGCTCTACAACCTGGAGTCACGAGGGATAGAATTTGATCTGCTGCCCTGGTGCCAGCAGCGCAGCATGCCTGTCATGGCCTACTGCCCGATCGGTCAGGGCGGACAGATGTTGGCCAACGCTACACTCAAACAGGTGGCCGACCGGCATGGCGCGACGCCTGCGCAGATCGCACTGGCCTGGCTGCTGCGGCAAAAAGGCGTGATCGCCATCCCCAAGGCGACCCGCCCCGAGCATGTGCGACTCAACGCCCAGGCTGTTTCATTGCAACTTGAAGCCGGGGATCTGGAGGCGCTTGACCAAGCGTTTCACGCGCCCAAACGCAAGCAGCGGTTGGCCATGGTCTGAACCAATCGCCCCTACACCCTGAGTGTCAGAGGGCTTCGCCATGAGAAGCACCGATCATCCGGACGCTTTCAATCTGCAACGCTTTGTCATGGCCCAGGACCCGGTGTTCGACCGGGTCCAGGCCGAACTGGACGCCGGCCACAAGCGCAGTCACTGGATGTGGTTCGTCTTTCCGCAATTCGCAGGTCTCGGTGGCAGCGACATGTCCCGCCGCTATGCGATCCGCTCTTTGGAAGAAGCCCAGGCCTACCTTGATCACCCCCTGCTCGGCCCCCGGTTGCGCATCTGCACCCAGGAGGTGCTGAACGTCCAGCAGCGCTCGGTGGCGGAGATTTTCGGCCACCCGGACGACCTGAAGTTTCACTCCTCAATGACCCTGTTCTCCCAGGTCGCACCTGAAGACAGTCCGTTCCATCAGGCCCTGAACCAGTACTTCCATGGCATCCCGGACGACTGGACCCTGTCGCTGCTGGACTCAAAACAGGCCCAGTTGCCCCCCAATCAGGGTTGAGAAGTCGTCATCGACGAACGGCAAGATCGCGTCCGCCACCGGTTGCAGCTGCCGGGTGATGTAGTGGTCGTAGTCGATGGGCGCGCTGCGGATCTCCAGCGGTTCGGGGCCGGCGACCGTTATCACGTAGCTGATCCAGCCACCGTTCTGGTATTGCAGCGGCCGACCCTGGCGGTCGTTGTACTCGTCGGCGATCCTGGCCGCGCGCACGTGGGGCGGAACGTTGCGCTGGTAATCGTCGAGGGTGCGGCGCAGGCGCTTGCGATAGATCAGGCGCTCGTCGAACTCGCCGGCCAGGGTCTTGCGCACGTATTCGCGCACGTAGTCCTGATAGGGCTTGCGATGAAAGATCAGCGAATACAGCTCCTGCTGGAACTGCCGGGCCAGCAGCGACCAGTCGGTGCGCACCGTTTCCAGGCCCTTGTAGACCATTTCCTCACTGCCATCGGCACGGGTGACCAGCCCCGCGTAGCGTTTCTTGCTGCCCTCTTCCGCGCCGCGAATGGTCGGCATCAGAAAGCGCTTGTAGTGGGTTTCGTACTGCAATTCCAGCGCGCTTTCCAGGCCGTACTCCTGCCGCACATGCTCGCGCCACCACTGGTTGACGTGGTCCACCAGCGCACGGCCGATTTGCGCGGCCTCCTGCTGGCCGTGGGCGCGGCGCAGCCAGACGAAGGTGGAGTCGGTGTCGCCGTAGATCACCGTATGGCCCTGGTCCTCGATCAGCTGGCGGGTGCGCAGCATGATTTCGTGACCGCGCAGGGTGATGGACGAGGCCAGGCGCGTGTCGAAGAAACGACAACCGCTGGAACCGAGCACGCCGTAAAAGGCGTTCATGATGATCTTCAAGGCCTGGGACAGCGGCGCGTTGTGCTCGCGCTTGGCGACTTCCCGGCCCTCGGCGACCCGGGCGACGATGGAGGGCAGGCAATGCCGGGTGCGGGAGAACCGCGCGCCTCGAAAGCCCGGTACCGAGTCGGCATCGTCCGGATGCTGAAGCCCTTCGATCAGTCCCACCGGGTCGATGAGGAAGGTGCGGATGATCGACGGGTAGAGGCTCTTGTAGTCGAACACCAGCACCGATTCGTAGAGCCCTGGTTGCGAGTCCATGACGAAGCCGCCGGGGCTGGCCTGCGGTGGTTTGTTGCCCAGGTTGGGGGCGACGAAGCCCTGGCGATGCATCAGCGGCATGTACAGGTGGGTGAAGGCCGCGACCGAGCCGCCCATGCGGTCCACCGGCAAACCGGTGACGCTGGCCCGTTCCAGCAGGAACTTGAGCAGTTCAGTCTTGGCGAAGATACGCGTGACCAGCTCGCAGTCCTTGAGGTTGTACTTGGCCAGCGACGGTTTGTCCTCGGCAAACATGCGGTTGATTTCGTCCATGCGCTGGTAGGGGTTGTCGATGGACTTGCCCTCCCCCAGCAGGGTCTGCGCGACGTTTTCCAGGCTGAAGGACGGGAAACTCCAGGTCGCCGAGCGCAGGGCCTCGATGCCGTCGATGATCAGCCGGCCGGCGGCGGAGGCAAAGTAGTGGTTGCCGTTGCCGTGCTCGCGCCACTGCATTTCCTCGCCGCCGCGACCCAGTTTCAGGGGTACGGCCAGGCGCCGGGCGTGTTCGTGCAGCACCCGCAGATCGAATTGCACGACGTTCCAGCCGATGATCGCGTCGGGGTCGAAGCGGGCGAACCAGTCGTTGAGTTTCTTCAGCAGGACGGTGCGCGACTCGCAGTACTCGAGCTGAAAGTCCACCTCGCTGTCGTCGCCATTGGCCGGGCCGAGCATATACACCTGACGCTCGCCGCAACCTTCCAGACCGATGCAATACAGATCGCCCTGGGCCGTGGTCTCGATGTCCAGGGACACCAGTTTCAGGTCGGGCCGGTAATGCGGGTCGGGTTTGAGCTGGGCGTCGAGTAGCAGATCGTCACTGCCTGGGGTGCCGCTAAACCGGACCGGCGCGGTGATGAAGCGCTCCATCAGATAGCGTTCAGGCGGGCGCACGTCGGCTTCGTACACTTCGACACCAGCGCGGCGCAGGGTGGTTTCCAGGCGCATCAACTGGCCGTGCTGGCGGCAATAGAGGCCGAGCACCGGGCGATGTTCGAAGTCCTTGAGAGCCAGGGGTTTGAGCTCGACGTGCTTTTCGTCCTGCAGCAACGCCTCGGCCTGCTCGCGCTGACTGGCCGGGATGAACGCCACCGATGGCTGGTGAGGCAGGCGCAGGCGCCGGGGACCGCTGTCGGTCGCCAGCCAGAACTCGACCTCCGTCCCCGCCGGGGTATCGCGCCAATGCCGGGTCAGGACAAAGCCCTGGGGTAAATCCACTGCTGCAAACCTCGGTGTTTATTCAGGGGGGGTGATTCTACGCGTCATTCAGGATGCACGGCATCCAGGAAGCACTGTGAATCCTGTGGGAGCGGGCTTGCCCGCGATAGCTGTGGGTCAGCTGACATTTCTGTATCTGATACACCGCAATCGCGGGCAAGCCCGCTCCCACAGGGTTTGGTGGTGTACCTGAGATGATGCAGACCAAAAAAATCCCGCCCAATGACGTTTTTTGTGCGTTATCTGCCGCTTTCGCTCTTGCCCTAGGCGCCTGCGTCTACGATTCTTCAAGGACAACGACAACCCTCCCGGGAAACCGCCATGAAAACCGTCGCGCAGCTGCTGAAGTTGAAAGATCAGAAAAACCAGACAGTGCACCAGATCGATCCCGATCATATGGTGCTCGAAGCGCTGATGAAGATGGCCGAGAAGAACGTCGGCGCCTTGCTGGTTGTGAAAGATGACAAGGTGATGGGCATCATCAGTGAGCGGGACTACGCGCGCAAACTGGTGCTGCATGGGCGCTCTTCGGTGGGCACGCCAGTGCGGGACATCATGGTCGCCGATGTGATCACCGTGGACACCCACCAGACCGTCGATACTTGCCTGAGCATCATGTCCGAAAGGCGCCTGCGCCACCTGCCGGTGGTGGAAAACGGCAAATTGATCGGCTTGCTGTCGATCGGCGACCTGGTCAAGGAAGCCCTGGCCGAGCAGGCTGCGTTGATTCAGCAGTTGGAGCAGTATATTCGCGGAGAATAAATCCAGCCCATCACCCTTCCCCCCTGTGGGAGCGAGCCTGCTCGCGATGGAGTGTCAGTCAACGCGGTGCCGGCTGATAGTTCATCGCGAGCAGGCTCGCTCCCACATTTAGGGGATGTGGTGTTCAAGAGGGCCAATGCCGATCGAAGACCGGCGCCAGCTTCGGATGCCGATCGATGCGCTCCAGCCAGGCGAAGAACCCCGGCCGCGTGCGGCGCAGATGCTCCCGACTCCCCGACCACCGCGACACCACCGCTGCCAGCAGGTCCAGCCCGCCCGGTGTGTCGTCATCCAGATACAACTCCGCGGAAAACTCGTCGGCAAACACCTCCCAGGTGCGGTGCAAACGCGCGCGGCTGCCGGCGATCAGGTTTTGCCGCGAGGCTTCGTCCGCGTTCGCCAGCCAGCGCTCCGGGTAGTCGATGACGCCGATGGCCGCATAGCAATTGCTGACGATGTAGACCATGCCGCGGATGGCCTGGTCGCGATCCACCGGGTTGTCCGGCAGCAGCCTCGATGCAGGAAACGTCAGTCCCAGGTGAATCAGGATCGCCGCGCTCTCGGTGAGGATGCTGCCGTCGGGCAGGCGCAGTGTCGGGATCTGCTTGAGCGGATTGAGCTGGCTCAGCTCCTGGGCGGCTTCGGTGGACGACTCGACATCGATGAATCGAAAGGCAACCTTGCACAGCACCAGCGCCGCCTCGATCGCCGCCGCGCCGGAGTTTGGATAACCGTAGAGTTGATACATGAACACCTCCCTGGGCTGCTCTCCAGCAATCGCCCCTGACACCGTTGAAAAAAAATTTCGGCCCACTGCATCCAAATCGCTTAGCCAAGGGTAGTACCTGTAACAGCCTCTGTTGCTGTCGAGCGGTTCACACACTTTTGGAGAGCACCTCATGAACACAAGACAACTGGTTTGCCTGTTCGGTTTATTCACCGCCCTGCCTGTGGCTTACGCTCAGAGCGACTTGCCCGACAGCATCAAGGTACCGGACGGACACAAGGTCGCCATGGAGACCACCGGGGTTGGAGAAATCACCTACGAATGTCGGGATAAAGCCAACGCGGCCGGCCAGACCGAATGGGTTTTCGTCGGACCGAAAGCCGTGCTCAATGATCGCAGTGGCAAGCAGGTCGGCACCTATTTCGGACCGCCGGCAACCTGGCAGGCCAAGGACGGGTCGAAAGTCACCGGTACTCAATTGGCCGTGGCACCTTCCAGTGCAGGCAACCTGCCCTATCAACTGGTCAAGGCCAATCCCGCCGAAGGCAAAGGCGTCATGAGTGGCGTGAGTTACATCCAGCGCACCGGTCTCAAGGGTGGCGTCGCGCCCGGCACCGCCTGCACGACCGCCAACAAGGGCCAGCAGGAAATCGTGAAGTACCAGGCGGACTATATCTTCTGGTCGGCCAGCTGAAGCGCAATCCGGTAGCGCATCCCTGTAGCAGCGTCGCACCGTTCGCTCCTACAGGAATGCGATTTGTTTGCTAGATTGCATTCGACGTGTCACTCCATTGCCGGCCGAGATCAGTGTCCTTGCCCGAAACGCCTTTCGATTATGAACACCATCTGGCCGCCTGCGCGCGTGGCGAGCGTCAGGCCCTGCGCGATTTGTATATGCAGGAAAGCCCACGGCTGCTGGGCGTGGCCAGGCGCCTCGTGGGCGACGCAGCATTGGCGGAGGACATCGTCCACGACGCCTTCCTGAAAATCTGGGCCGGTGCCGCGCATTTCGACCCGGCGCGGGGTTCGGCGCGAGGCTGGATGTACAGCGTGACCCGGCATCTGGCTCTAAACCACCTGCGCGATCACAGCCGCGAGATTCAAGGCGACGTCGAGGTGCCGGATACCTTTGACGCTGTCGATGGCCTGCAGCACTCGGCGCGTATTCACCGATGCCTGGAACAACTGGAACCGGCACGGCGCAGTTGCATCGTTCACGCCTATGTCGACGGTTATTCACACGCACAGATTTCACACAGACTCGGCACCCCGCTGGGCACCGTCAAAGCCTGGATCAAGCGAAGCCTGACGGCATTGCGGGAGTGCATGGGATGACCACCAGACCCACCGACGAAACCCCCGAGACACTCGATGAATTGGCCAGTGAATATGTGCTGGGCACGCTGTCGGCCGAGCAGCGCGACAGCGTTCGGCAACGCCTGCGCACCGACCCTGAACTGCGCACCGCAGTAGACGCCTGGGAGCGCCGTTTACTGGGCCTGACTGAATTGGTCGAGCCTCAAACACCGTCACCGCAACTGTGGCACCGTATCGAACGCAGTGTGGACGGTTGGAGCCGGCGGCGATCAACGGAGGTTGTCGAGCAGTCGAGCCCCTGGTGGAACCGGCTGTCATTGTGGCGCGGGCTGACCGGGGTTGGCCTGGCGGCAAGTTTGCTGCTGGGTGCAATGCTGCTGACGCAAACCACGGTGAAACCGACTTACCTGGTGGTGCTGGTCGCTCCGCAGGACAAGGCGCCGGGCTGGGTGATCCAGGCCAGCAACCCGCGTGAAATCCAGCTGATTCCGCTGGGCGTGGTCGAGGTGCCGGCAGACAAGGCACTGGAGTTCTGGACCAAGGCTGACGGCTGGCAGGGGCCTGTCTCGCTCGGACTGGTAAAGCCGGGCCAGACGCTGTCGGTCATGCTGGACAAACTACCCCCGATGCAACCGAACCAGTTGTTCGAACTGACACTGGAAGACCCTGCCGGCTCGCCAATCGGCAAGCCGACCGGCCCTATCCAGTTCATTGGCCGCGCGGTGAAAGTCCTTTGAGCGTCTTCATCTGCTCCACATTTTCATTTTGCCCGCGCCATGCACCGCTGATACCGCTCGTCCACCCGCTTGGCAAACCACGCCGTGGTGAGTTTGCGGGTGATTTTCGGGCTTTGCAGGACGATGCCAGGCAGCACCGCGCGGGGTAATGTGCGGCCTTCAGCCTTGTCGGCCAGGGCGAAGACCCGCTGGTAGAGATCGCTGTCCTCGAACGCCAGGCTGTTGCCCTCCTCCAGTTCAGCCCTGATCGTCGTGTTGCGCATGTCCAGTTGCCTGCCGAGGGCGCGCACGGCCTTTTCCGTGGCGCCGGGCATGATCGAGCCGTAATTCACCAGGTCGCCGTCCAGCGCCAGCGGGATTCCTGAAGCCCGGCTCACGGCGTTCTGGAACGCGGCGTTGCGGCTGGCGTACCAGCCGGCGTTGAAATCGGCGAAGCGATACAGCGGTTGCGGGTAGCTCACCGGGTAACCGAGCAAATGGGCGATGCCAAAATACATGCCGCCCCGGCGGGTGAAGACTTCACGGCGAATCGAACCATCCACCGGATAGGGATAATCCTTGGCCTGCTTCTCGGCAAAATCGATGCTGACCTGCATCGGCCCGCCGGTGTGCACCGGGTTGAAGCCGCCGAACAGGGTCTGGCCCATCGGCACCATGCCGATGAAGTCATCGAAAATCCCGCTCAACTCTTTTTCGCTGCGCGCCGCATTGAGCCGGTCGCTGTAGCTTTTGCCATTGGGCGAACGCACCTGCAGCGCGCCGCTGACCAGCAGGCCCGGAATGTGCGCCTTGGCGGCCCGGCGGTCGATCTCGTCGCGAGCGATCTTGCCCAGGCCCGGCACGGTCGGGTCGGCTTGAAAGGTCGACTCCTGCTCGGTCACGGCCAGTACCGCGCAGATGTTCTGGGTAGTCGGCGCGATGTCCTGCGCGGTGAAGGCGACCTGGATGTCCGTGGCCCAGCCCTGGCGATCCGTGGCCTTGGCCGGCAGCAGGCGCAGGATGTCCGCCTTGATCTGGGCGGAGCTGCGCGCCACAGGTTCCTGGGTGCGCTGACTGCCGCAACCGGCCAGCACCAGCATCGCGGCGATGCTGAGGGTCAATCGATGGGCTTGCATGGGGCTCCTTGTCGTTCGATGCGCCGGATCAAGCCTGAGGCTGATGGCGTGACACTGGCTATGACCATGGCGCGGATCAGCTGTTCCTCCGGCCAACACCACACCCTGTAGGAGCGAGCACGCTCGCGATGCACGCAAGAACACCGCGGGAAATCAGGAAGCCCGCGTCATCGTTGACGTCCATCGCGAGCATGCTCGCTCCTACACAGAGCAGAAGGCACCGCGGCGCACAGATGCCTCGACGTGGGCAAGTCCACCCCGTTACAGACGAGCACTATCGGCGTCATGACAAAATGCTTGCATTGCATTTGAGAAATACTACTATTTGTGTCTGGATTCTGATTTGCGCAAGGAGACGTAGCGCCGCCACCACTCATTCTCGACGGCACGCCGCCCCAGGAACGGACCATGACTGCTCCAGCCCGCCCTAGTTTTTCCTTCCAGCCCACCCTGCTCGCCCTCTTCTGCTCCTTGTCTGTCAGCGCCCACGCCGCCGATCCCGCGCCTGCCGACGGAAAGCCGTTGATGCTCGGCGACGTCAACGTCAACGCCGAAGCACCGGTCCCGCCGGATCTGCCGCCGGTGTATCCCGGCGGCCAGGTCGCACGCGGCGGGCAATTGGGGATTCTGGGCAACCAGGACATCATGGACGTGCCGTTCAGCGTGACCTCCTACACCGAAGAACTGATTCGCGATCAGCAGGCCGAAAACGTCGGCGATGTGCTGCTCAATGATTCCTCTGTACGGCAGGCTTCCGGCTTTTCCAACCAGGCCCAGGCCTTCATGATTCGCGGCCTGCCGCTCAACGGCGACGACATTTCCTTCAACGGCCTGTACGGGATCCTGCCGCGGCAGATCATTTCCACCGACGCTCTTGAGCGGGTCGAAGTGTTCAAGGGCCCCAACGCCTTCATCAACGGCGTGACCCCGAGCGGCTCCGGCATCGGCGGCGGCGTCAATGTGCAACCCAAGCGTGCGGCGGACGCACCGTTGCGCCGTTTCACCACCGACATCAGCGATGAAGGCCGCATCGGCGAACACCTGGACATCGGCCAACGTTTCGGCGAAGACAACCGCTTCGGCGCGCGGGTCAACCTGTCCCAGCGCGAAGGCGACACCGGCATCGACGATGAAAACCAGCGCTCCAAGCTGTTCGCCATCGGCCTGGATTACCGTGGCGATGCCCTGCGCATCTCCGGCGACTTCATCTACTCCAAGGAACGCATCAACGGCGGTCGCAGTTCGGTGAACCTGGGCAACACCACGCACATCCCGGATGCGCCGTCGGCCGACACCAACTACGCGCAAAAATGGGGCTTCAGCCAGATCGAGGACACCTTCGGCATGCTGCGTGCCGAGTACGACCTCAACGACAACTGGACCGCCTACGTCGCCGGTGGCGCCAAGCACACCCGGGAAGTCGGGCGCTATGACGGCACCACGCTGGTCGGCAACGACGGCAGCTCCACCACCTCCGGCTCGTTCATTCCCCACGACGAGGACAACTCCAGCGCCATGGGCGGCCTGCGGGGCAAATTCGCCACCGGCCCGGTCAGCCATCAGCTGAACTTCGGCTTGGCCGGTGTGTGGACGCAACAGCGCAACGCCTTCGACTTCGACCTGACCCAGAACTCGAACAACATCTACCACCCGATCGACACGCCCGCGCCACAGCCAGGTTTCTCCGGCGGCGACCTGAACGATCCGGGCATCACCGCCAAGACCTTCGCCCGCAGCGGCGCGTTCTCCGACACCCTGGGCTTCATGGATGACCGTCTGCTGGTCACGGTCGGCCTGCGCCGCCAGCAGTTGGTGGTGCAGAACTACGCCTACGGCTCCGGCACGCGCACTTCCAGCTACGACAAGTCGATCACCACGCCGGTCTACGGCATCGTGTTCAAGCCGTGGGAACACGTGTCGTTCTACGCCAACCGCATTGAAGGGCTGGCCGAAGGACCGATCGCCCCGACCACTGCCGGCTCCCGCGTAGTGGTCAACGGCAATCAGGCGTTCTCGCCGGCTCGCTCGAAGCAGGTGGAAGCCGGGGTCAAGGTCGACATGGGCAACTATGGCGCGACCCTCGGGGTGTACCGCATCGAACAGCCGGCCGATGGCTACACCCAGGTCATCGACGCCACCACCGCAGTGTTCGTCCACGATGGCGAGCAGGTCAACAAGGGCGTCGAGTTCAATGTGTTCGGCGAGCCTATCGACGGCCTGCGTCTGCTCAGCGGTGTCACGGTGATGGACACTGAACTGAAGAAAACCCAGGACGGGCTCAACGACGGCAACCACGCCATCGGCGTGCCGACCTTCCAGTTCAACGCCAGCGTCGACTGGGACGTGCCGGGCATTCCGGGTGCTGCGCTGAACGGACGCATGTTGCGCACCGGCGGCCAGTACGCCGATGCCGCGAACAACCTCAGCCTGCCGACCTGGAACCGCTTCGACGCCGGCGCGCGATACGCCTTCAAGGTTCAGGAAAAAGACGTGACCCTGCGCTTCTCGGTGGAGAACGTGGCCAACAAGGCCTACTGGGAATCGGCCCAGGGCGGCTTCCTGACCCAGGGCGAGCCGCGGACGGCGAAGTTGTCGGGGACGATCGACTTCTAACTGTTAACCCCCTTCCTGTAGGAGCGAGCATGCTCGCGATGGTGGCTCGGGCACCGCTGGGTGTCAGGTTGCCAGCGTTATCGTTGACCTCCATCGCGAGCATGCTCGCTCCTACAGGGTAACGGGGTCATCTGGATTAAATTGGATCCGTCCGGCGGCCCGCCTGGCTGGCCTGCACGTCTGGACCATACTTGCTGCACACGGTATGGAGGACAGGTTCATGCACCGTAGCGACGTGATGATCGTCGGCGCCGGCCCGACCGGGCTGGTGCTGGCGTTGTGGCTGAGCAAGCTGGGCATTCGGGTGCGGATCATCGACAAGACTTCGACACCTGGCACCACGTCCCGGGCGCTGGCCGTGCAGGCGCGGACCCTGGAGCTGTATCGCCAGTTGGACCTCGCCGACGCCATCGTCGAACGGGGCCATCGTGTGGCGGCCGCCAACTTCTGGGTCAAGGGCGAGGCCGTGGCGCGCATGCCGCTGTCGCGCATCGGCGAGGGGCTGACGCCCTACGCATTCCTTCAAGTATTCCCACAGGACGCACACGAACGGCTGCTGATCGAGCGCCTGGAAACTTTCGGCATCACGGTGGAGCGCAATACCGAGCTTCTGGGTTTCGAGGAGATCGGCGATGGCATCACCGCGACGCTGCTCCTGCCCGACGGTCAGCAGGAAATCTGCCAGGCCTGTTATCTGGCCGGGTGCGATGGCGCCCGCTCCATCGTGCGCAAAACCCTGGACACCGAGTTCCCGGGTGGCACTTACCAGCAGATTTTCTACGTCGCCGATGTGCGCACCAGCGGGCCTGCCGCCAACGGCGAACTTCACCTGGACCTCGACGAAGCGGATTTCCTCGCCATTTTCCCCATGGACGGCCAGGGTCGAGTGCGTTTGATTGGCACCGTGCGCGACGAGCGTGCAGGGCACGCTGAAACACTGAAGTTCGAAGATGTCAGCAACCGGGCCATTGAAAACATGGGGGTGAAGGTCGAGCAACTGAACTGGTTCTCGACCTATCGCGTGCATCACCGGGTGGCGGATCATTTTCGCACTGGACGCGCATTTCTGTTGGGCGACGCCGCCCATGTGCACAGCCCCGCCGGCGGCCAGGGCATGAACACCGGGATTGGCGATGCGATCAACCTGGCCTGGAAACTCGCCGCCGTATTGAGCGGTGGCGCCAAGCCGACCTTGCTCGCCAGCTACGAAACCGAGCGCATCGCCTTCGCCCGCAAACTGGTAGCCACCACCGACCGCGTCTTCACCTTCGCCACCGCTGAAGGGCGCATGGCGGATCTGCTGCGCACACGTTTGGCGCCGTTGCTGATTCCGAAAATGGCGTCGTTCGAAACCACGCGCGAATTCCTCTTTCGCACGGTGTCGCAGATCACCCTCAACTACCGCGGCATGCCCTTGAGTGCGGGCGTTGCCGGCCACGTGCACGGCGGCGACCGCCTGCCCTGGGCGCACGATGGCGAGGGCGACAATTTCGAATCGCTGAAGTGTCCGACCTGGAAGGTGCATGTGTACGGCGACACCAGCGACGAGATGATCGCCTGGTGCAACGAGCATCATCTGCCGCTGCACGTATTCGACTGGCGCCCGGCGTTCGAGGCGGCGGGGCTGGGGCGTAACGGGTTTTACCTGCTGCGGCCGGATACCTATGTGGCGATTGCAGACAACAGCTCGGATCCGAAGGTGATTGAGCGGTATTTCAACCAGCAAGGGATTCGACCGTTTTTCGGCCGTCCCTGATGCCAGCCAGTTAAGAAATTGGACAAACAATGAAGACATTGTGGCGAGGGGGCTTGCCCCCGTTGGGCTGCGA
>NZ_JAIQWX010000156.1 GCF_020164475.1 Pseudomonas sp. REP124
CCTGTGGGAGCGGGCTTGCTCGCGAAGAGGCCAGAGAGGCTGGCGAAGATCTCAGGCCAGACCGCCGCGCTTTGGCAGGTAAGGCGGCAAATACAGCCCCAGATACGCATCGAACACCCGCATCCCTTCCTCGGCCATGCGCGGGGTGATTTGCCCGTGCTGTTGCACCGAGCGCGCGTACACCCGGTCTCCCAGCTCCATGGCGAGCGCAAACACATCCACATCATCCGGTAGCTTCGGCAATTCGAAGTGATGGTCGAACAACTTGTGCATCAGGTCGCCCAGTTCGATGTCGTGCTGACGGTCGGCCTGGGTGACTTCGGTGAGGCCGTGCTGGGCGAGGATCAACTGGCGGGCGGCGGCGTCGGCGCCGTAGATGGCCAGCATGCGTTGCTCCACCAGGCGCGAAAGGTCACGCCAGCTGTTGAGCGTGGCGTGGTCGATGGGGGCTTGCAGACAGGCGCGGAAGGCGGCGTGGACATCGGCGGTCAGCGCTTCGAGCAGGGCCGGGACGCTGGCGAAGAAGTGGTAGACCGAGGAGGGCGGGATCTGCGCGCGCTCGGCGACACTGTAGATCGACAGACTGGCCACACCCTCGGCCGCCAGCAGCGTGCGCGCCGCATCGAGAATCGAATCGATCCGGGCCTGGCTGGCTGCGCGGGGTTTGCGGGGGCTGGCTACGCGTGTCATTGGAGTCTCCTGCGGGGCAGCGGGCATTGTACGAGCAGGCTTCTGTGTTGTCTTGCAGGCCGCCTTCGCGAGCAAGCCCGCTCCCACATTAGATCGCCGGTGAACACCAAATCTTCATTCAACACCGATCCAATGTGGGAGCGGGCTTGCTCGCGAAGCAGGCGCCTCGGTCCCACTGAAAGAACCCCAAAAAAAAACGCCGCAGGCTATGAGGCCGGCGGCGTTCGATTTTCAGTACAACCACTTAAACGGTATGCAGATACCAGTTGTACTCAAGGTCGGAGATGGAGTGTTCGAACTCCTCCAGCTCACTCTCCTTGCACGCGACGAAGATGTCGATGTACTTCGGATCGATGTACTTGGCCATGACCTCGCTGTCGTCCAGCTCGCGCAGTGCATCGCGCAGGTTGTTCGGCAGGCTCTGCTCGTTCTGCTCGTAGCTGTTGCCTTCGGTCGGTGCCGGTGGCTCGACCTTGTTGGTCAGGCCGTGGTGCACGCCCGCCAGGACCGAAGCCATCAGCAGGTACGGGTTGGCGTCGGCGCCGGCAACACGGTGTTCCAGGCGCACTGCGTCGGCGGAGCCGGTCGGTACGCGCAGGGCCACGGTGCGGTTGTCCAGACCCCAGCTTGGCGAGTTCGGCACATAGAACTGCGCGCCGAAACGACGGTACGAGTTCACGTTCGGGCAGAGGAAAGCCATCTGAGCTGGCAGGGTCTCGAGCACACCGCCGATCGCGTGACGCAGCGCGGCGTTCTGCTCGGGATCCTCGCTGGCAAAAATGTTTTTGCCATCTTTGTCGAGCACCGAGATGTGGACGTGCAGACCATTACCCGCCTGGCCTGGATACGGCTTGGCCATGAAGGTGGTGTCCATTTCATGGTCGTAGGCGATGTTCTTGATCAGACGCTTGAGCAATACCGCGTAGTCGCAGGCCTTGATCGGGTCGGCCACGTGGTGCAGGTTCACTTCGAACTGCGCCGGGGCACTTTCCTTGACGATGGCGTCGGCCGGGATGCCTTGCTCTTTGGCGCCTTCAAGAATGTCTTGCAGGCAGTCGACGTATTCGTCGAGGTCGTCGATCAGGTAGACCTGGGTCGAGTGCGGGCGTTTGCCGGAGATTGGCGAGCGAGGCGGCTGTGGACGACCGTTCACGTTCTCCTGGTCGATCAGGTAGAACTCCAGTTCGAACGCGGCGCAGATGGTCAGGCCCAGCTCGTCGAACTTGGCCACGACCTGGCGCAGGACTTCCCGCGGGTCGGCGAAGAAAGGGTCACCTTCGAGTTCGTGCATGGTCATCAACAGTTGCGCGGTCGGGCGCTTCTGCCATGGCTCGTTGCACAGGGTATCGGGGATTGGATAGCAGATTCGGTCAGCATCACCGATGTCCAGGCCCAGGCCGGTGCTTTCCACCGTAGAGCCGTTGATATCCAGAGCAAAAAGAGAGGCCGGCAGGTTGATGCCTTTCTCGTAAACCTTGTGGAGGCTGGTGCGTTCGATGCGCTTGCCGCGCACCACACCATTCATATCCGCAATCAGAAGGTCAACGTACAGAACCTCAGGATGTTCCTTAAGGAACGCGTTCGCTTCGTTGAGCTGAACGGCACGCGGGGGTACCGACATGATGCAACACCTTTGTTGTTAAAAATATCAATCATTGATCTTTTCGGATTCCAGTCAACCCGAACGGCATGCCGAAGTCAAGCTGGGCCTTTTTTGCCCTCTAAAAGGGCTCGTGTGGCTTTTTTGGGGCACTTTGGGGCGTTTTTATGCCCTCTGACGCTATGGCTCCCGCAGGCTTGAGCGGGCCGTGTTGTATTTTTTACGGGGGTGTTGTGTAAAAAAATGAACAAGGCTAAGCTCGGATCAAACCCATAACAGCAATAATACCGGGGTGCTTCATGTCTCGCCTGTCGATAATCGGCGTCGCCGCCTGCTCTGAGCAGAACGGTCTGCATGCTTATCACATCCATGGCGACCTTCTGGTCGGCCCCGAAGCTTTCGCAGCTGCGGGCAAGTCGGCAATCCTCGCCTCCCCGGCGAATGGGCCATCCCCGTCCGTTATTCTGGACGGCCTCGATGGCACACCCATTACGGTTACTCCATTCAATATAGAACCGATTCACAATGGCGGCTCGGCCTTCGTGCAGAGTGGCGCTCTCGATTCTGCACGTCATGAGTTTGCAGGGGCTTTATTTAGGGGCTTTCCTCAAATAGCCCAATAGCTTGTGCTAGATAGATATTCCAACGCGACGCCGATGCGTCAAACATCGCCTGACACCCAAGTGCCAGGAAACTCAAAGCCTAGAGGCATTTATGAGTAACAACCTCGACCAGCTCACCGATTGGTTGAAAAGCCACAAGATCACAGAAGTCGAATGCATGATCGGCGACTTGACCGGGATCACCCGGGGCAAGATCTCGCCGACCAACAAGTTCATCGCCGAAAAAGGCATGCGTCTGCCCGAGAGCGTTTTGTTGCAAACCGTGACCGGCGATTACGTCGAAGACGACATCTATTACGAACTGCTCGACCCGGCCGACATCGACATGATCTGCCGTCCCGACCAGAACGCGGTGTTCCTCGTGCCGTGGGCCATCGAGCCGACCGCCCAGGTGATCCACGACACCTACGACAAGCAGGGCAACCCGATCGAGCTGTCGCCGCGCAACGTGCTCAAGAAGGTCCTCAAACTCTATGCCGACAAGGGCTGGCAGCCGATCGTGGCGCCGGAAATGGAGTTCTACCTGACCAAGCGCAGCGACGACCCGGACTATCCGCTGCAACCGCCGATCGGCCGTTCCGGGCGCCCGGAAATCGGTCGCCAGTCGTTCTCCATCGAGGCGGCGAACGAATTCGACCCGCTGTTCGAGGACGTCTACGACTGGTGCGAACTGCAGGAGCTGGACCTCGACACGCTGATCCACGAGGACGGCACGGCGCAGATGGAAATCAACTTCCGTCACGGCGATGCCTTGTCCCTGGCCGACCAGATCCTGGTGTTCAAGCGCACCATGCGCGAAGCCGCGCTCAAGCATGACGTGGCGGCCACCTTCATGGCCAAGCCTATGACCGGCGAGCCTGGCAGTGCCATGCACTTGCACCAGAGCATCATCGACATCGAGACCGGCAAGAACATCTTCTCCAGCGAAGACGGGACCATGAGCCAGCTGTTCCTGCACCACATCGGTGGCCTGCAGAAACTGATCCCTGAGCTGTTGCCGCTGTTCGCGCCCAACGTCAACTCGTTCCGCCGCTTCCTGCCGGATACCTCGGCACCGGTAAACGTGGAGTGGGGCGAAGAGAACCGCACCGTTGGCCTGCGGGTTCCGGATGCGGGGCCGCAAAACCGTCGGGTGGAAAACCGCCTGCCGGGCGCCGATGCCAACCCATACCTTGCAATCGCTGCCAGCCTGTTGTGCGGCTACATCGGCATGGTCGAGGGCTTGAATCCGAGCGCGCCGGTGGTGGGCCGCGGTTATGAGCGCCGCAACCTGCGCTTGCCGCTGACTATCGAAGACGCGCTGGAGCGCATGGAAAACAGCGCCACCATCGAGAAATACCTGGGCAAGAACTTCATCACTGGCTACGTCGCGGTCAAGCGAGCCGAGCATGAAAACTTCAAGCGCGTCATCAGTTCCTGGGAGCGGGAGTTCCTGCTGTTCGCCGTCTGATGCGCCGGGCGCTGCCGCTGTCGGGCAGCGCTTTCACCTGGATTTTTTAGGAGATTCGTATGACCAGCAACAACCCGCAAACCCGTGAGTGGCAAGCCCTGAGCAACGATCACCACCTGGCCCCGTTCAGCGATTTCAAGCAGCTGAAAGAGAAGGGTCCGCGGATCATCACCAATGCCAAGGGCGTTTACCTGTGGGACAGCGAGGGCAACAAGATCCTCGACGGCATGGCCGGCCTTTGGTGCGTGGCGGTCGGCTACGGTCGCGATGAATTGGCCGAAGCTGCCAACAAGCAAATGCGCGAACTGCCGTACTACAACCTGTTCTTCCAGACCGCTCACCCGCCAGCGCTGGAGCTGGCCAAGGCCATCGCCGATATCGCGCCAGAGGGCATGAACCACGTGTTCTTCACTGGTTCCGGTTCCGAAGGCAACGACACCATGCTGCGCATGGTTCGCCATTACTGGGCGATCAAGGGTCAGCCGAACAAGAAAGTCATCATCAGCCGCAAGAACGGCTATCACGGTTCCACCGTGGCCGGCGCCAGCCTGGGCGGCATGACCTACATGCACGAGCAGGGCGATCTGCCGATCCCGGGCATCGTCCACATTGCCCAGCCTTACTGGTTCACCGAAGGCGGCGACATGACCCCGGAAGAGTTCGGGATCTGGGCGGCCAACCAGCTGGAAGAGAAGATTCTGGAAGTCGGCGTCGACAACGTCGGGGCCTTCATTGCCGAGCCGATCCAGGGTGCCGGCGGCGTGATCATTCCGCCAGAGACCTACTGGCCGCGCATCAAGGAAATCCTCGCCAAGTACGACATCCTGTTCGTGGCGGACGAGGTGATCTGCGGTTTCGGCCGTACCGGCGAGTGGTTCGGCAGCGATTTCTACGACCTCAAGCCCGACATGATGACCATCGCCAAAGGCCTGACCTCCGGCTACATCCCGATGGGTGGCCTGATCGTTCGCGATGAAGTGGTGGCAGTGCTCAACGAAGGCGGCGATTTCAACCACGGTTTCACCTACTCCGGGCACCCGGTGGCGGCAGCGGTGGCGCTGGAAAACATCCGCATCATGCGCGACGAGAAGATTGTCGAGCGCGTACACAGCGAAATGGCACCGTATTTGCAGAAACGTTTGCGTGAACTGAACGATCACCCACTGGTGGGCGAAGTTCGCGGGGTGGGTCTGTTGGGGGCCATCGAACTGGTGCAGGACAAGGCCACGCGCAAGCGTTACGAAGGAAAGGGCGTGGGCATGATCTGCCGCCAGTTCTGCTTCGACAACGGCCTGATCATGCGCGCCGTGGGCGACACCATGATCATCGCGCCACCGCTGGTGATCACCCCTGCGGAGATCGATGAGCTGGTGACCAAGGCGCGCAAGTGCCTGGACCTGACCCTGAGTGCTTTGCAGGGCTAAGTGCTAGGCTCTGAGCGCAAGACATGAAACTTTCGCTCGGGGCATCCTTAAACGGCGGCCTTTCCTTGAAAGACCGCCGTGGATCTTGCCAGACTAGCCGCGGTTCCAGTTGTCCGGTTTCGGCCGCTGAACAAAGTGGTTCAAAAAAAGAAAAAATTTGGAGCATCAACGCATGAAGGCATTAGGAAAAAAGCTTGCTGGCAAGACTCTCCTCGCCATGTCCCTGATGGGCATTATGGCGAGTGCGGCCCAGGCAGACGACAAGGTACTGCACGTCTATAACTGGTCCGACTACATCGCTCCGGACACCATCAAGAAGTTTGAAGACGAGTCGGGCATCAAAGTTGTCTACGACGTCTTCGACAGTAACGAAACCCTGGAAGCCAAGTTGCTGGCAGGCAAGTCCGGCTACGACATCGTCGTACCGTCGAACAACTTCCTGGCCAAACAGATCAAGGCCGGCGTTTACCAGAAGCTGGACAAGTCCAAGCTGCCTAACTGGAAGAACCTGAACACCGATCTGCTCAAGGCCGTATCGGTCAGCGACCCGGGCAACGAACACGCCTTCCCTTACATGTGGGGTTCGATCGGCATCGGCTACAACGCTGAGAAGGTCAAGGCTGCACTGGGCCCGGACGCTCCGGTGGATTCCTGGGACCTGATCTTCAAGCCTGAAAACGCCGCCAAGCTGAAGTCCTGCGGCATCAGCCTGCTGGATTCGCCAACCGAGATGATTCCGGTGGCGCTGCACTACCTGGGCCTGCCAACCGACAGCCAGAAGAAAGAAGACATCGACAAGGCTGAAGCGCTGATCATGAAGGTCCGTCCTTCGATCGCCTACTTCCACTCTTCCAAGTACATCTCGGACCTTGCCAACGGCAACATCTGCGTCGCCGTGGGTTACTCGGGTGACATCTACCAGGCCAAGTCCCGCGCCGCCGAAGCCGGTGACAAGGTGAAGGTCAGCTACAACATTCCGAAAGAAGGTGCAGGCAGCTTCTACGACATGGTCGCCATCCCTAAAGATGCCGAAAACGTCGAAGGCGCCTACAAGTTCATGACCTTCCTGCAGAAGCCGGAAATCATGGCTGAAATCACCAACGCCGTACGCTTCCCGAACGGTAACGCTGCCGCCACTGCTCTGGTTGATAAAGACATCACCAGCGACCCGGGCATCTACCCGCCGGCGGACGTGCTGGCCAAGCTGTACGCGATTGCTGACCTGCCGGCGGCGACCCAGCGGATCCTGACTCGCAGCTGGACCAAGATCAAATCCGGTAAGTAAGCGCTAACCCACTGTAGGAGCGAGCATGCTCGCGAAGAAAGTCGCAGCGCCATGGGGTGTCAGGCATCCCGCGTTATCGTTGACGACCATCGCGAGCGTGCTCGCTCCTACAGGGGATTTTCATAATGTTTGCTGGAACGGTTTTTCGAGGGTAAGTTGCGCGCCGGTTTGTTGCCAGACAGTCCTGACTGTCATGTAACGCGGGGCAACTTGGGCCCAACTCATTTAGAGGACCTCCACTTGCCTATTTCTTCTTTGTTGCGCAATGCCATGCTGCTCGGCGCCGGACTGACGCTTGCCGCCAGTGTCCAGGCCGCCGGTACCGTGCATATTTATAACTGGTCCGATTACATCGGCGAGACCACCCTGGCGGACTTCCAGAAAGAGACCGGCATCAAGCCGGTCTACGACGTGTTCGACTCCAACGAAACCCTGGAAGGCAAGTTGCTGGCCGGGCGCACCGGCTACGACGTGGTCGTGCCGTCCAACCATTTCCTGGGCAAGCAGATCAAGGCCGGGGCTTTCCAGAAGCTCGACAAGTCGCTGCTGCCCAACTACAAAAATCTCGACCCGGTGCTGCTCAAGCGTCTGGAGCAGAACGATCCGGGTAACCAGTACGCCGTGCCGTACCTGTGGGGCACCAACGGCATCGGTTACAACGTCGAGAAGGTCAAGGCTGTGCTGGGCGTCGACAAGATCGATTCCTGGGCTGTGGTCTTCGAACCGGAGAACATCAAGAAGCTTCAGAGTTGCGGCGTGTCCTTCCTCGACTCCGCCGATGAAATGATGCCCACGGTCCTCAACTACATGGGCCTGGACCCCAACAGCACCAACCCCGAAGACTACAAGAAGGCCGAAGCCAAGCTGCTGGCGGTTCGTCCTTACGTAACCTACTTCCACTCCTCCAAATACATCGGCGACCTGGCTAACGGCGATATCTGCGTGGCCGTCGGTTTCTCCGGCGACTTCATCCAGGCCAAGACCCGTGCCGAGGAAGCGAAGAAGGGCGTGGATATCGCCTACTCGATTCCAAAGGAAGGCGGCGCACTGTGGTTCGACATGCTGGCGATTCCAAAGGACTCGGCCAACGTCAAAGAGGCACACGCGTTCATCAACTATTTGCTCAAACCTGAAGTGATCGCCCAAGTCAGCGATTACGTCGGTTACGCCAACCCGAATCCGGCGTCGGACAAACTGATGGAACAGTCCATTCGCACCGATGAATCGGTTTATCCACCCCAGGCGGTGCTCGACAAGACTTACGTGTCCATCGAGCTGCCCCCGAACATTCAGCGTTTGATGACCCGCAGCTGGACCAAGGTCAAGTCGGGTAAATAGCTTCAAGGCTCAAACTATCCAGGGTTCGTTCAACTTGAGCGAACTTCAAATTTTGTTGGGAGTTTCGCAAATGGCAGTTGCCTCCGGCGCCTATAAGAAAGCCCTCGAGGGCGACCAGTCACCCAAGCAGGTGCTGGTCAAAATCGACCGGGTCACGAAGAAGTTCGACGAGACGGTTGCCGTGGACGATGTGTCCCTGGAAATCAAGAAGGGCGAGATCTTCGCCCTGCTCGGCGGTTCGGGATCGGGCAAATCCACCCTGCTGCGCATGCTCGCCGGTTTCGAGCGACCGACCGAAGGACGGATCTTCCTCGACGGCGTAGACATCACCGACATGCCGCCCTACGAGCGGCCGATCAACATGATGTTCCAATCCTACGCGCTGTTCCCGCACATGACCGTGGCGCAGAATATCGCCTTCGGCCTCAAGCAGGACAAGCTGCCGGCCGCCGAGATCGATGCCCGCGTGGCCGACATGCTCAAGCTGGTGCAGATGACCCAGTACGCCAAGCGCAAGCCGCATCAACTGTCCGGTGGTCAACGTCAGCGTGTGGCCCTGGCCCGTTCCCTGGCCAAGCGTCCGAAGCTTTTGCTGCTCGACGAGCCGATGGGCGCACTGGACAAAAAACTGCGTTCGCAGATGCAACTGGAGCTGGTGGAGATCATCGAGCGCGTGGGCGTGACCTGCGTGATGGTGACCCACGACCAGGAAGAGGCCATGACCATGGCCGAACGCATCGCGATCATGCATTTGGGCTGGATTGCCCAGATCGGCAGCCCGATCGACATCTACGAAACCCCGACCAGCCGCCTGGTCTGCGAATTCATCGGCAACGTCAACATCTTCGACGGTGAAGTGATCGACGATGCCGAAGGTCACGCGACCATCACCTGCAAGGACCTGGACCGCCAGATCTATGTGGGCCACGGCATCAGCACTTCGGTGCAGGACAAGTCCGTGACCTACGCGATTCGTCCGGAAAAACTGCTGGTCACGCCAACCATGCCGACCTGCGAATACAACTGGTCCAGCGGCAAGGTCCACGACATCGCCTACCTGGGCGGGCACTCGGTGTTCTATGTTGAGCTGCCGAGCGGCAAGATCGTCCAGTCCTTCGTCGCCAACGCCGAACGCCGTGGCGCACGTCCGACCTGGGGTGACCAGGTTTACGTGTGGTGGGAAGACGACAGCGGCGTGGTACTTCGCTCATGAACATGCGCAAATTCAAACGTCGCCTCAATCGAATAATTCCCGGTGGCCGTCAACTGGTCATCGGGGTCCCTTTCGTCTGGCTGTTCCTGTTCTTCATGCTGCCGTTCTTCATCGTTCTGAAGATCAGCTTCGCCGAAGCCGACGTGGCCATTCCGCCGTACACCGAGATCTACAGTTACGCCGAGCAGAAGCTGCAAGTGCTGCTCAACCTGGGCAACTACGCGATGCTCGCCGGCGACGAGCTGTACATCTCTGCCTACCTCGGCTCGTTGAAGATGGCGCTGATCAGCACCATCCTCTGCCTGGTGATCGGCTATCCGATGGCCTATGCCATCGCCAGTGCCCGTAAAGAAGTGCAAACGGTGCTGGTGCTGCTGATCATGATGCCGACCTGGACCGCGATCCTGATCCGCGTGTATGCGTGGATGGGCATCCTCAGCAACAACGGTCTGCTCAACGGTTTCCTGATGAGCATGGGCCTGATCAGCGAACCGCTGCAGATCCTCAACACCAACCTGGCGGTTTATATCGGCGTGGTGTATTCGTACCTGCCGTTCATGATCCTGCCGCTGTACGCCAACCTGGTGAAGCATGATCAGAGTCTGCTCGAAGCCGCATCGGACCTGGGCTCGAGCACCTTCAACAGCTTCTGGAAGATCACTATCCCGCTGTCGAAAAACGGCATCATCGCCGGCTGCATGCTGGTGTTCATCCCGGTGGTGGGTGAGTTCGTGATCCCTGAACTGCTCGGCGGCCCGGAAACCCTGATGATCGGTAAAGTGCTCTGGCAAGAGTTCTTCAACAACCGTGACTGGCCGGTGGCGTCCGCCCTGGCGGTGGTGATGCTGGCGATCCTGATCGTGCCGATCATCCTGTTCAACCGCAGTCAGGCCAAGGAAATGGAGGGTAAAGAATGAAGCGCTTCCGTTTCTCGAGTTTCATGCTGGTCGTGGGTCTGCTGTTCATCTACCTGCCGATGCTGATTCTGGTGATCTACTCGTTCAACGCCTCCAAACTGGTGACGGTGTGGGGCGGCTGGTCGATCAAGTGGTACGTCGGCCTGATGGATAACACGCAGCTGATGGGCTCGGTAGTGCGCTCGCTGGAAATCGCCTGCTACACGGCGATTGCAGCGGTCGCGCTGGGTACGCTCGCCGCGTTCGTGCTGACGCGCATCACCCGCTTCAAGGGCCGCACGCTGTTCGGTGGCCTGGTTACTGCGCCGTTGGTTATGCCTGAGGTGATCACCGGTCTGTCGCTGTTGCTGCTGTTCGTGGCGATGGCGCAGATGATCGGCTGGCCGCAGGAACGCGGCATCGTGACCATCTGGATCGCTCACACGACGTTCTGTGCGGCGTATGTGGCGGTGGTGGTGTCGGCGCGCTTGCGTGAGCTGGACCTGTCCATCGAAGAGGCGGCCATGGATCTGGGTGCGAAGCCGTGGAAGGTGTTCTTCCTGATCACCATCCCGATGATCGCGCCATCGCTGGCGGCGGGCGGCATGATGTCTTTCGCCCTGTCGCTGGATGACCTGGTGTTGGCCAGCTTCGTCTCGGGCCCGGGTTCCACGACCCTGCCGATGGAAGTGTTCTCGGCGGTACGTCTGGGCGTGAAGCCGGAGATCAACGCCGTGGCCAGCCTGATTCTGTTGGCGGTATCGCTGATGACCTTCCTGGTCTGGTTCTTCGGCCGCCGCGCCGAAGAAGCGCGCAAGCGTGCGATCCAGCAAGCCATCGAAGAAGGCGCTGCCGAGTCCTGGAAACAGCCGGACGTGCGTCGTTCGCAAGCGCCGGAAGCGGCGTAAGGGACTGGCCTCGATCCTGAAGTCAAACTCGATCCAATGTGGGAGCGGGCTTGCTCGCGAATGCGGTGGGTCAGTCAACAAAGATGTCGACTGACACTCCCTCTTCGCGAGCAAGCCCGCTCCCACAGTTGTTTTGTGTTGATCCAGATCAGGAAACCCAAGGCGAATTGCGGATGACCTCGACGAAGTTCATCGGCTTGAACCCAGGCTCCTGATCCACCAGTACATCGGTCTTCACGTTGCCGAACGTGGTCTGCGGACGATGGCGCAAGCCGCCGGCGAAGGCGCAGATGATGCATTCCTTGAAGCCTTCACCCCGTGGATGCGCATGCACCACCGCTTCGCGCTGCACGGTGGAAAACGCCGCGTAGTCCATGCCCAGCACGTCCATCTCGACACCGGCGGTCACCAGCGCCACGGTCGGGCGCAGGTGCTGCGGCACGCCTGGGGTGGTGTGCAGGGCAATCGACAGCCACACCTGCTCGATATCGTCATCGCTGAAACCGTAAGGCTTGAGGAACGCTGCCGCGGCGTTGGCGCCATCGACTTCGAAGCGTTCGGTGTCAGTGCGATAGCCTTCCACCAGGCCGATGTCATGGAACATCGCCCCGATGTACAGCAGCTCCGGGTTGTAGGCCAGCTGCTTGCGTTCACCGCTCAGCGCGCCGAACAGAAACACCCGGCGGGAGTGGTGGTAGAGCAGGTCGGATTCGATATCGCGGATGTATTCGGTGGCGGCTTTGGCCAGGGCGCTGTCAGGGATTTTGATACCGGCAATGGTGGTGCTCATGGGGGCTTCCTCGGGGTGAAACGCCGTGGCGGCGCTGAGGAATCCAGTGTGTTCGCGCACCCAAAACCGGACAATCGATCCATGGCTGCGATCCTTGCCAATGAACAGCGATATCGCGCCAGCCTCGCTTGTTGCCCCCGGATTGGCTAACTTTGACACCGTACCTGTAGCAGCTGCCGAAGGCTGCGTCCGGCCGCGAAGCAGTCGTAAAACCATTCACATACGTTTTACCTGAGACGCTGCGGTGCCTGATTTATCGACTGCTCCGCAGCCGGACGCAGCCTTCGGCAGCTGCTACAGGTGTGGGGTGTTTCCAGAGCCATCGAGGGTGATTCAAGCATGCACAAAACCGTCGCCATCGTCGTCTTCGCCGGCGTCCAGTCGCTGGACGTCACCGGCCCCATGGATGTGTTTTCCGAGGCCAACCGGTTCCTGGCGCCCGAGGATCACTATCGGCTGGAGGTGATCGGCGTCGAGCATGGCGCGATGGCCTGCTCCAACGGCCTGGCCCTGAACGCTCACCGGCATTTCAGCGAGGCGACGCAAGACTACGACTTGCTGCTGGTCGCCGGCGGACCGCAATTGCCGTTCATGGATTTCGGTGCAACCTTCGATGCCTGGCTTCGCGACGCCTGCGGGCGGGCGTCGCGCTTCGGTTCGATCTGCAACGGCGCCTTCATGCTCGCCCGCGCGGGGCTGCTGGAAGGCCGGACCGTAACGACCCACTGGGATGACGCCGCGATGCTGGCGACGCTCTGCCCGTCGACCAAGGTGGAAGCCGATCGCCTGTACGCCCAGGATGGCGAGCTCTATACCTCGGCCGGGGTCACGGCGGGGATCGACCTGTCGTTGTACCTGCTGGGCCGCGATCATGGTCCTGACGTGGCGCTGAGCGTGGCCAAGCGGCTGGTGGTGTTCACCCAGCGTTCGGGCGGCCAGTCGCAATTCAGCCCTTTCCTCACGCCCCACGCCGAACCGACCTCAGCGGTGGCGATGGTCCAGCAGTACGTGCTGGCCAACCTCACCGGAGACCTGACCATCGCCGACCTCGCCAACGCCGCCAACATGAGCGCGCGCAACTTTTCCCGAGTGTTCGCCAAGGAGGCAAAAATCACTCCTGCCGAGTTCGTCGAGCGGGCGAGGGTGGATGCGGCGCGGGTGTTCCTGGAAAGCACCAATGCACCGCTCAAGACCGTGGCGTATCAGTGTGGGTTTCGTGATGCGCAGCATATGCGCAGTGTGTTCAATCGCAGGCTGGGGGTGACGCCGCAGCAGTTCAGGCAGAATTTTGCGGCGGTGGTTTGAGCCCGTATCTCTAGCGTCTGTTCGGGCACTCTTCGCGGGCAAGCCTCGCTCCTACAGGT
>NZ_JAIQWX010000157.1 GCF_020164475.1 Pseudomonas sp. REP124
CCCGCGAAGCTTTTTAGCGGTTACGCAACCCTTCCAGCAACTTGTGCGTCGGATACCCATCCGCCGGCCAGCCGAACGACTGCTGCGCGCTGCGGATCGCCTTTCGGGTGTTGGCACCGATAATCCCGTCCGCGGTGCCCGCGTCGTAATTCTGGGCGCTCAGCAGGCTTTGCAGTTCCATTCGCTCGGTACGGCTCAACGGCAAGTCATCCTTCGGCCAGGTGCCGCTGATCAGACCCGCGCCATGGAAGCGCTGAGACAGCAGGCCGACGCCCAGCGCGTAGGACGACGAATTGTTGTACTTGAGGATCGCCCGGAAGTTGTCGAGCACCAGGAACGCAGGGCCACGATAACCGGCCGGCAGCAGCAGGGCGGCGGACAGTTGCTCCGAGCCTGGCGGGACCTGGCCGCCATTGGGCAGGGATATACCCAGCTGGCGCCATTCGGCGACGCTCTTGCGAATCGTGCCGTCGGCGAGCAAGTAGTTGAAGCCGCCCGGCAGTTGCACTTCAAAGCCCCACGGCTGGCCTCTCTGCCAGCCGGAGCTTTGCAGGTAGTGCGCGGTCGAGGCCAGGGCGTCGGCGGAGCTGCCCCAGATGTCGCGGCGACCATCGCCATCGAAGTCCACGGCATGGGTGTTGTAGGTGGTCGGAATGAACTGGGTCTGGCCCATGGCGCCGGCCCAGGAACCGAGCATCTTCTCGGGTTCGATATCACCCTGTTGCAGAATCTGCAGCGCGGCGATCAATTGTGCGTGGGCAAAGCCCGGCCGGCGCCCTTCATAGGCCAGGGTCGCCAGCGAATTGATCACCGACTTGCTGCCCTGGAACTGGCCAAAATTACTTTCCATGCCCCACACCGCGACCAGTGCCTCACGATCGACGCCATAGCGCTGTTCGATGTTCTGCAGGACGCCATCGTACTGGCTGAGCAGCGACTGACCCTTGCGAATCCGCAACGGTGACAGCGCGCCATCGAGGTACTCCCACACCGGGCGGGTGAACTCGGGCTGGCTGCGATCGGCACGGATCACGCTGGGGTCGAAGCTGACGTTGGCGAAAGCGCGGTCGAACAGATCGGCGCGAATCCCGGCGGCCAGGGCGTCCTTGCGGAAACCTGCCTGCCATTCGGCGAAGGTCTGGGTCGGCTGGATATCGAGGTTTTCACCACTGGGAACGACGGGTGCAACGATGGCCGGAGCGGTGGCCAGAGGAGGCGTCTGAAGCTGCTGTGCGTCGGCGGCGGTGGGTTTTTCCGCGCAGGCGACTAGCAAAATGAGGCTGGAGGCAGCGATCAATTGGCGCAGGTGCCAACGACGGGAAAGACAAAGGGGCATGCACAGGTCCAGGTAATTCGAATCAGGTGCAGACCTTAACATGTTGAGCGGATGCTTGCCGTTTCAGGCCGCCAGAAAGTAAAAAGCCTCCCGGTTATCAGACCGGAAGGCTTCGCGACGGTAGCTGCCTTTGCCCTTGCCGGGGCGTTCCTGGCGGCTGCGGAACAGTGGCTGGGCAATGATGGATTTGGCCTTGTTGGGGCCATGCTTTGCTGGCTTTTTGCTCATGATGGATTCTCGCGAGTGGGTGTTTTTTGCGCGGCAGATATTCGGCCGAAATGGGACGGATGTCCATAGTGCAAATGCAGGCGTGATTTGTAGGAAAAAGACCGCGGAACGCTTATTCGGCAGGCAACGGCAGTCGCTGACCGGCCATCAACAGCGTCAAGCGACTCAGGCTCATCCACGGCGAGCCCGCCGCCTGGCCCTTGATCTGCGCATCGATGCGTTGCGCTTCGAGCAGCAACTGCGCCCAGCGTGGTGCTGAGTAGCGTTGCAGGGCTTTGCTCATCAGCGGCTTGCGCTTGTCCCACACCGGTGGCCTGGCCTGGCTGAATGCCTTGTCCAGCGGCGTGCCCTGGCTGTATTGCAGGGCGATGTTGGCCAATAGGCGCAACTCGCGAGACAGGGCCCAGAGAATCACCGGTGGCTCGACGCCTTCACCCCGCAAGCCTTCGAGCATGCGCAGGGCGTGGGACGCCTCGCCGTTGAGAATCGCATCGGTCAGCCCGAAGACATCGAAGCGCGCACTGTCGGCGACCGCCGCCTGCACGGTTTCGATGGTGATCTGACCGCCTTCGGCCATCAACTTGAGCTTTTCGATCTCCTGGGCGGCGGCCAGCAGGTTGCCTTCGACCCGTGCAGCGATCAGCTCTACCGCGTCCTGGCTGGCGGACAGCCCGGCCTGGGACAAACGCTGACCGATCCAGCTCGGCAACTGGCTGGCATCCACTGGCCAGATTTGCACGAACTGGGTCTGTTGGCCTTCGACCAACGCCTTGCCCCACTTGGTTTTCTGCGCGCTGCCATCGAGCTTCGGCAGGCTGATCAGCAGTACCGTGTCTTCGGCCGGTCGCGAGCAATATTCGATGAGCGCGGCAGCGCCTTTGTCGCCCGGCTTGCCGGAAGGCAGGCGCAGCTCAAGCAAGCGCTTTTCGGCGAACAGCGACATGCTGGCCCCGGCGAGCAGCAATGTACCCCAGTCGAAATTGGCGTCGGCGGCAAACACCTGACGTTCATCGAAACCCTGCTGACGAGCGGCAGAGCGGATGGCGTCTGCGGCCTCCTGGCACAGCAGCGGATCATCACCACTGATGACGTAGACCGGCGCGAGGCTGCCTTGCAGGTGTTTGGCGAGTTGGGCGGGAGCGAGCTTCATAAGAGGGGGCGAACGGGGCGCCAGAGCGCCCCGTAAGTCTTACTGCTGCGGGATTTCGATAGGCGACTGGCGCGGAGTATCCGCTTCAGCCTTCTGCGCCGCTTCCAGTGCCGCGGCTTCTGCCTTGGCGCGGGCTTCGGCGGTCTGCTGCAGCTGTTGCAACTGGGTCGGCGAAATCTGCTGCAAGCGCAGCATCATGCGTTGTACCAGTTCGCGACGCATTTCCTTGCGGGCGTCGGCGGCTTCCTGGTCGGAACCCACCAGGTTGTTGCCGTCGTGGATGAAGACCTTCTCCACTTCGATCTTGTCATTGATCAACGACAGATTGCCCTGGCTGAGGATGCTGTAGTTGAGCGTGGTGTTCAGTTGATACTCGCCAGTACGACCAGCACCGGCGTAGCTGAGGATGCGCTGGGTTTCCTGCTCGTCCGTCAACACCAGCTTGTAGGGTGCGCCGGTGTAGACCTTGACGCCGCTGCTATCGAGCACCTGACGCAATTGCGTCACGGTTTCGCCATAGGAGTTGCGCGCGCTGACGTCGAGTTCCTTGATCGCCAGTTCGGTGGTGCCGGTGCCGCGCAGCTGGAAACCGCAGGCGCTCAGCAGGATCGCGAGGCCCATCACCAGCAAGTTGCGTTTGATCATTGTGTTGCTCCCCTTGAAACCATGTGGGCCGTTCAAGCGGCCCGAAAGGTTTTACTCGGCGCCAGGCTTGGCCCGGCGCCTGATCCAATTAGCTGGCGACGATGTTGACCAGTTTGCCCGGTACCACGATCACTTTGCGAATCGTCAGACCATCGACGAAACGCAGCACGTTTTCGTTGGCGCGGGCGGCGGCTTCGATTTCTTCGCGGGTGGCGCTGGCCGGCATGTCGATCTGGCCGCGCAGCTTGCCATTCACCTGAATGACCAGTTGCAGGCTGTCCTGCACCAGGGCGTTTTCATCCACCACCGGCCAGGTGGCGTCGATCACGGCACCTGCGTGGCCCAGTCGGTGCCACAGGTCATGGCTGATGTGCGGCGTGATCGGAGCCAGCAACAGAGTCACGGCTTCCAGGCCTTCCTGAACCAGTGCGCGATCCTGCTCGGTCGCTTGCGCGGCTTTTTCCAGTACGTTCATCAGCGTCATCACCTGGGCGATGGCGGTGTTGAATTTGTGGTTCTGACCGACGTCGTGGCTGGCCTGCTTGATGGCCAGGTGGATCGAACGGCGAACGGCTTTCTGCTCGTCTGAAAGGCTCGCGACGTCCAGTTTGCCCGGCAGGCCCTGGGTAACGTGGGCCTGGGCCAGACGCCAGACGCGCTTGAGGAAGCGGTGCGAACCTTCAACGCCGGAGTCGGACCATTCGGCGCTCATGTCAGGCGGCGAGGCGAACATCATGAACAGACGGCAGGTGTCCGCGCCGAACTGGTCGATCATCGACTGTGGGTCGACGCCGTTGTTCTTCGACTTGGCCATCTTCTCGGTGCCGCCGATTTCCACCGGCAGGCCGTCGGCTTTCAGCTTGGCGCTGATGACCTTGGCCTTGCTGTCGCGCTCGAGTTCGACGTCCGCCGGGTTGAACCAGGTGTAGGCGCCGTTGGCTTCGCGACGGTAGTAAGTCTCGGCGACCACCATGCCCTGGGTCAGCAGGTTCTTGAACGGCTCGTTGGAGCTCACCAGCCCTTCGTCGCGCATCAGCTTGTGGAAGAAGCGCGCGTAGAGCAGGTGGAGAATGGCGTGTTCGATACCGCCGATGTACTGATCCACCGGCAGCCAGTGATCGGCTGCGGCTTTTTCCACCAGGCCACCCTCGTATTTCGGCGAGGCGTAGCGGGCGTAATACCACGAGGACTCGACGAAGGTGTCCATGGTGTCGGTTTCACGCTTGGCAGGCTGGCCGCATTTCGGGCAGGTGCACTCGTAGAACTCGGGCATGCGCGCCAGTGGCGAACCGGCGCCGTCCGGCACCACGTCTTCCGGCAATACGACCGGCAACTGGTCTTCCGGTACCGGCACGTCGCCACAGCTGGCGCAGTGGATGATCGGGATCGGGCAGCCCCAGTAACGCTGGCGGCTGATGCCCCAGTCGCGCAAGCGGAACTGGGTGCGCGAGGCGCCGAGGTTTTTCTTGATCAGCGCGACTTCGATGGCGTCGAAAGCGCCGGCGAAGTCCAGGCCGTCGAATTCGCCGGAGTTGATCAGCGCGCCGTGCTCGCCGTAAGCCTCCTGCCACGGGGCAGGGTTGGTGTCACCGGAACTGGTGCGCACCACGGATTTGACCGGCAGGTTGTACTTGTGGGCGAATTCGAAATCGCGCTCGTCGTGGGCCGGCACAGCCATTACCGCGCCGTCGCCGTAATGCATCAGCACATAGTTGGCGACCCAGACCGGCAGTTTTTCGCCGGTCAGCGGGTGCTCGACGAACAGGCCGGTCGGCAGGCCTTTTTTCTCCTGGGTGGCGACGTCGGCTTCGGCGACGCTGCCGCTCTTGCATTCGGCGATGAACGCTTGCAGCTCGGGATTGTTCTGCGCTGCCAGGGTGGCCAGGTGGTGCTCGGCGGCCACGGCGACGTAAGTCGCCCCCATCAGGGTATCCGGACGGGTGGTGAAGACTTTCAGGGTGCCGCTTTCGCCGATGGAGTCGACGTTGTACGGGAACTGCACTTCCATGCCGCGGGACTTGCCGATCCAGTTGCGCTGCATGGTCTTGACCTGTTCAGGCCAGCCATCCAGTTCGTCGAGGCTCTCCAGCAGCTCATCCGCGTAGGCGGTGATCTTGAAGTAGTACATCGGGATTTCGCGCTTTTCGATCAGCGCGCCGGAACGCCAGCCGCGACCGTCGATGACCTGCTCGTTGGCCAGTACGGTCTGGTCGATCGGGTCCCAGTTCACGGTGCCGTTCTTGCGGTAGATCACGCCTTTTTCGAACAGACGGGTGAACAGCCATTGTTCCCAGCGGTAGTAATCAGGCTTGCAGGTGGTCACTTCACGGGACCAGTCCACCGCCAGGCCCAGGCTGCGCAGCTGGGATTTCATGTAGGCGATGTTTTCGTAGGTCCACTTGGCGGGCGCCACGTTGTTCTTCATCGCGGCGTTTTCCGCCGGCATGCCGAAAGCGTCCCAACCCATCGGTTGCAGAACGTTCTTGCCTTGCATGCGCTGGTAGCGGGAGATCACGTCGCCGATGGTGTAGTTGCGCACGTGCCCCATGTGTAGCTTGCCGCTGGGGTAAGGGAACATCGACAGGCAGTAGTAGGTTTCCTTGCCTGGCTGTTCGCTGACTTCAAAGGACTTTTGCTCGTCCCAGAAAGACTGGGCGGCGGCTTCGATTTCACGGGGCTGATATTGTTCGTGCATGGCTACTTTTGAACTGAATAGGGGTGGCCCAATCCTCTTCAATGCAACGCTGGACGGTGAAGGCGCCGATTCGGCGATTTCGATGTCCAGCCGAGCTGGAAGTGGAGTTACAGGAAGCGCCGTAGCATACATGACCGCACTCTGCCGAGGGAAACCCTGATTGCTGCCGCGCGTCTTGCCAAAACCGCTGCGAGGGCCGTTGGTCGCGGCGTTCAGCCGGTTTGTGCATGGAAGCTAAGCTCTTATTTGGGGAGTAGGTCTTATCTTCCAATGAGGTGAGGGATGGTTGAGTCACAGCAAAAAGCTACAAAACCGGAGCTGTACGAAAGACTGATCGATCGTCTGGGCCTGGCGCTGGAAGCAGCAAAAACCGCCAGCCGGCTGCGTGATGAACGTCCGCTTGAACTGGAGCTGCGCGGCTTGAGCCCCGCAGAGTTTGCACTGGTCAAGGCGTACCTGGATCGCAGCGAACGTGAGACGCACGGATGCCTGTCAGAAGCCGTGAAACAACTCGACGCACCACGTTCTGCCAAGGTCATCTGGCTCAAGGACAAAATACCCGGTAGAGACGCGGTAAAGGTCCGGTCTCTGATGTTCAAGTGAGGCAAAAGCCCATGTTCAGTGGTTTTTTGCAGCACAGTCCTTTCGTATTTATTGTCGCATTGCGTCAACCCACTTAGGCTTCGGGCATCTTCATGGAGATGCTCGATGCCTTTTCGTTATTTCGTGAAACACCTTCTGATGCCGCCCGGCATTCTCATCCTGTTGCTGATGCTGGCCTGGTGGCTGCGTCGCTCAAGGCCGCGGCTTGCCGGTTTTTGCTTTGCCGTTGGGCTGGGTGGATTCTGGCTGATGAGTCTGCCGGCGGTGGTGCAATGGAGCGCGGGGCTGCTCGAATGCGAGCCACCGCTGGCTCGCGACGAATGGGCAACCCTGGGGCAACACGCCGATGCCATCGTGGTGCTTGGATCAGGGCGTGAACGGGGCGATGTGGCCTGGGACACTGACCAGCCCACAGGTGTGGGCCTGGAGCGCCAACGTTATGCGGCGCGATTGGCCAAGGCCTCGGGCTTGCCGGTATTGACCAGCGGCGGGCTGCATTACGACACGCCACCGAGCGAGGCGCAGATCATGGCCGACTCCCTGCGTGACGATTTCGGCGTGATGGTGCGTTGGCAGGAAGGGCAAAGCCGTACCACTTGGGAAAACGCCCAAATGACAGCCAAGGTGCTGTTGCCCGAAGGTGTCAAGCGCGTGGTGGTTGTGACGACTGCCGCGCATATGCCGCGGGCGGTCTGGAGTTTCAGGAAGGCGGGGTTTGAGGTAGTGCCGGCGCCGGTCGGGTTTCTGGGTCTGGACAATGGCGAAGCGTTCGGCGGCTGGATGCCAGAGTTCAAGGCGATCTGGCGCAGCGGACAGCTGATCAACGAGGCGGTAGGGCAGGTGGGGTATTCGTTGTTCTATCGTTAAGATCAAAAGATCGCAGCCTGCTGCACAGGCTGCGATCTTTGTCTTTAAACGGTCTTGGCCATCCGGCTGGCAATCAACGCCCAGCCAAACAGAACCACACAAACGATGATCAACGGCCACGAGCGCCATTGCAGGTAAGGCGTGAGGTTGTGCATCGGCACCACTTCGCCATACAGAATGCCGCGCTCGAATTGCGGGATCTGCTCGGTGATCTGGCCAAACGGGTTGATCAGGCCGGTCACACCGTTGTTGGTAGCGCGGATCATCCAGCGACCGGCTTCCAACGCGCGCATCTGCGCCATCTGCAGGTGTTGCAGCGGGCCTATGGAGGTGCCGAACCAGGTGTCGTTACTGATCGTCAGCAATAGATCGCTTTGCGCGGCGAGGCCCGCTGCGAATTCCGGGTACACCACTTCGTAGCAGATGAACGGCGCAATCTGGTAGCCCTTGGCTTGCAGCATCGCTTGATCCGCAGGGCCCCGGGCGAAGTCCGACATCGGCAGGTCGAAGAAGGCGATCAAGCCGCGCAGCACATCCTGCAAGGGAACGTACTCACCGAAAGGCACCAGTTTCTGCTTGAGGTAAGTGCCATCGCCTTCGCCGACGACGGTAATGCCGTTGAAGAAGCGCTTCTCCTGGTGAACCACCTGGCGAATCGGGACGCCGGTGATCAGGGCGGAATTACGCTCGGCGGCGAAATTTCCCATCATGTCCAGATAGCCCTGAGCGGACTCCTTGAGTACCGGCACCGCGGTTTCCGGCCAGATCAGCAGGTCGACCGGTTTTGAGGTGAAGCTCATGTCGCGGTACAGCGCCAGCTGCGCGTTGAGCTGCGCCGGGTCCCATTTCATGCTCTGTTCGACGTTGCCCTGAATCGCCGCGACGCTCAACGGCGCGCCGGACGGGCTGGTCCAGGCATGGTGCTTGAGCGCCACGCCGGCGATCCATGGGCCGACCAGAAGCACTGCGCCAATGGCGATGAAGGCTTTGCGGCCGCTGCGAACCAGACGCATGCCGTTGTAGATCAGCGCGGCAGTCAGGGCGAGGGTGAAGGAAATCAGCCACATGCCGCCGACAGGCGCGAGCCCCGTCAACGGGCCGTCGAGTTGGCTGTAGCCGGAATAAAGCCAGGGGAACCCGGTGAGAAACCAGCCGCGAAACGCCTCTTGCCCGACCCACAGCGCAGCAAATGCCAGGGCATCGGCCAGTGGCGCTTCGTTGCGTCGCAGCCAGCGGGCCCAGACCCAGGCGGGCAGGGCGAAGAACCAGGCAATCGCTGCTGTGAACAGCAGCATCAGAAAACCGGCCAGCAACACCGACGCGCCACCGAAGTGGTGGATGCTGTAGTAGATCCAACTGGTCCCGGCGCCGAACAGGCCGAAGCCGAAACACCAGCCACGACCCAGGGCCTGGCGGGGGCTCAGCTCTCGCAAGCCTGCGTAGAAAAGACCGACCGCCAGCAAAGCCAGCGGCCAGATATCGAATGGCGCCAGGGCCAGGGTAGTGATTGCACCGGCCGCCACGGCCAGCAGGTTACCGGGCCAGCCGGGGCGGTTCAGACGGAGCATTTCAGTCCTTGGAATTACCGGGCGATTGGGGTCAGGCGCAGCAAGTGAATCCGGCGACTGTCGGCGTTCAGGATGCGGAAGCGATAGGTGCCGATTTCAGTGATTTCGTTGCGTTTTGGCAAGTGCCCGAACGCGCTCATCACCAGGCCGCCGACGGTATCGAACTCGTCGTCGGAGAATTCGCTGTCGAAGAACTCGTTGAAGTTCTCGATCGGCGTCAGCGCCTTGATCAGGAAATCACCGCTCGGCAGCGGCTTGATGTAGCTGTCTTCTTCGACATCGTGCTCGTCTTCGATGTCGCCGACGATCTGCTCCAGTACGTCTTCGATGGTCACCAGTCCCGCCACGCCGCCGTATTCGTCGATGACGATGGCCATGTGGTTGTGGTTGGCGCGGAACTCGCGCAGCAGCACGTTCAGGCGCTTGGACTCCGGCACGAAGGTAGCCGGGCGCAGCAGATCCTTGATGTTGAAGCTGTCGCCGTTCTCTTTGAGGATCAGTGGCAGCAAGTCCTTGGCCAGCAACACGCCCATCACGTCATCGTGGCTTTCGCCGATCACCGGATAGCGGGAGTGGGCCGAGTCGACCACGGCAGGCAGGAACTCGCGCGGTGTCTGGGTCACCTTGATGCTGACCATCTGCGAGCGCGGGACCATGATGTCCCGTACCTGCAGGTCTGCAACCTGGATGGCGCCTTCGACGATGGCCAGCGCTTCGCTGTCCAACAGTTTGTTCTGGTGTGCGTCGCGCAGCAGCTCCAGCAGCTCCTGGCGGTTCTTCGGCTCGTGGGCAAAAGCCTGGGTCAGTTTACCTAGCCAGGACTTCTGCCCGTTGCTCGATCGATCTTCGCTCATAGCGATTACTCTGAATCCTTTGTTGTAAGTGTTCGGGGATGTTTAATTTTCGTCGTCCGCGTACGGATCGGGAAAGCCAAGTTCAGCAAGCAAACTGCGTTCCAGTGCTTCCATTTCTTCTGCTTCGTCGTCCTCTATATGGTCGTAACCGAGCAGATGCAAGCAGCCGTGAATCACCAGGTGTGCCCAGTGGGCTTTGAGTGCCTTGCCTTGTTCGCCAGCCTCACGCTCGACCACGGCGACACAGATCACCAGATCGCCCAGCAGCGGGATGTCGAGAAACTCGTCCGGCACATCGGCCGGGAATGACAAGACGTTAGTTGCGTAATCCTTCTGCCGCCAGGTGTGGTTCAGCTCGCGCCCTTCGGCTTCGTCGACCAGGCGAATGGTCATTTCCGAGTCGGCGGTGCGCTGGCGCAGCGCGAGTTCGCACCATTGGCGAAACTCGGCTTCGCTGGGGGCGGGCGCTTGGGTCGCGATTTGCAGGTCAAGCTCAAGCATCGCGGCGGCTATCCTTGGCGGCTGCATCATCGGCCGCACGGGTTTCGAAGCGCTCGTAGGCTTCGACAATGCGTTGTACCAACGGATGGCGCACCACGTCCTTGGGCTGGAAGTGGGTGAAGCTGATGCCCGGCACGTCTTTCAACACTTCGATCACATGGTGCAGCCCGGACTTGGTGCCGCGTGGCAGGTCGACCTGGGTGATGTCACCGGTGATGACAGCGGTGGAGCCGAAGCCGATTCGGGTCAGGAACATCTTCATCTGCTCGACGGTGGTGTTCTGGCTTTCGTCGAGGATGATGAAACTGTTGTTGAGTGTGCGGCCACGCATGTAGGCCAGCGGCGCGACTTCGATGACCTGACGTTCGATCAGCTTGGCGACGTATTCGAAGCCGAGCATTTCGTAGAGCGCGTCGTAGAGCGGGCGCAGGTACGGGTCGATCTTCTGGCTGAGGTCGCCGGGCAGGAAGCCCAGTTTCTCGCCGGCTTCGACCGCCGGACGCACCAGCAGGATCCGGCGGATCTGCTCGCGTTCCAGGGCATCCACAGCGCAGGCCACGGCCAGATAGGTCTTGCCGGTACCGGCCGGACCGATGCCGAAGTTGATGTCGTTACCGAGGATTTCCTTCACGTAGCGCTGCTGATTCAAGCCGCGAGGGCGAATCATGCCTTTCTTGGTGCGCAGGGAGACGGCGGCTTCGGCAGGGGAGTGGTTGTCCAGCTCTTCGACGGCGGACTCCTGCAGGAACAGGTGAACCATGTCCGGCGACAGCTCGGTACCCTTGGTTTCCCGGTACAGGCGGCGCAGAAGGTTTTCCGCGGAGGTGGTGTGTTTGCGCTCGCCGATCAGCTCGAACTGGTTTCCGCGGTTGCGGATCTCGATGGTCAGGCGCTTTTCGATCAAGCGCAGATGCTCGTCGAACTGCCCGCACAGATTGGCGAAGCGGCGAGCCTCGAAGGGCTCGAGGATGAAACGATGGGGTTCTATGGGTGCGTTCAAGGTCGTATTTAGCCGCCCTGGGGCAATAGTGATGAAATCAAGGATAACGCCAGTGGCGTGGGTGCGAAAGCTCTTAAATATCGCAACAAGTCCCCACGGCCGACGCTGTACCTGTGGGAGCGGGCTTGCTCGCGAAGAGGGAGTGTCAGTTGGCAGGGTTGCAGCTGACAGACCGCATTCGCGAGCAAGCCCGCTCCCACAGGGGGGGCGCGGGTGTTACGAGATCAGCGAACCGCGCAGCGAATGTGGCTGCGCCGCGTCGATGTGCACGTCGGCGAACTGGCCGATCAGGGTCGGATTGTCGCAGCGGAAGTTGACGATACGGTTATTCTCGGTCCGGCCCTGCAGCTCGCCGGGGTCCTTTTTCGAGTAATCGGTGACCAGAATGCGCTGGATCGAACCGACCATTTGTCGGCTGATCTCGAATCCTTGCTGGTTCAGGCGATGTTGCAGGGCGTTCAGGCGCTCTTTTTTCAGCTCTTCCGGCGTCTCGTCCGCCAGATCGGCGGCCGGTGTACCGGGGCGCTGGCTGTAGACGAACGAGTAGGAGAAGTCGAAACCGACGTCCTGAATCAGCTTCATGGTCTGTTCGAAGTCTTTTTCGGTCTCGCCGGGGAAGCCGACGATGAAGTCCGAACTGATGCAGATCCCCGGTACGGCAGCGCGCAACTTGCGCAGCTTGGACTTGTATTCCAGCGCAGTGTGGTTGCGCTTCATCGCCGCCAGGATGCGGTCCGAACCCGACTGCACCGGCAAGTGCAGGTGTTTGACCAGCTCAGGGACTTCGGCGTGGGCCTGGATCAGGCTGTCGGAAAACTCCAGCGGGTGCGAGGTGGTGTAGCGGATGCGGTCGATGCCGTCGACAGCGGCCACCACGCGGATCAGTTCTGCCAGATCGGCCAGGCGACCGTCATGGGTCGCGCCGCGATAACCGTTGACGTTCTGCCCCAGCAACGTCACTTCGCGCACGCCGTTTTCCGCCAAGTGAATGATCTCGGCGATCACGTCATCGAACGGGCGGCTGACTTCTTCGCCGCGGGTGTAGGGCACCACGCAGAAGGTGCAGTACTTGCTGCAACCTTCCATCACCGACACATAGGCGCTCGGGCCGTCGATGCGTGGTTCGGGCAAGTGGTCGAATTTCTCGATTTCCGGGAAGCTAACGTCGACTTGCGGCAGCTTGCTGATGCGCGCCGCGTCGATCATTTCCGGCAGGCGGTGCAGTGTCTGCGGGCCGAACACCACGTCGACATAAGGCGCGCGATCGCGGATCGCGGCGCCTTCCTGGCTGGCCACGCAACCGCCGACGGCGATCACCATGTCCGGGTTGGCCAGTTTCAGTTCGCGCCAGCGACCCAGTTGCGAATAGACGCGATCCTGGGCGCGCTCGCGGATCGAGCAGGTGTTGAGCAGAATCACGTCGGCGTCTTCGGCGCGAGCGGTGACTTCCAGGGCCTGGTGTTCGCCCAGCAGATCGACCATGCGCGAGCTGTCGTACTCGTTCATCTGGCAACCGTGGGTTTCGATATAGAGCTTCTTGGCCATGGAAAAGGGTCATCACGTGATTCGAAGAACCGCGCATTATAGGGAACATGCTCCCAGGTTCCTACCGCTGCGCGTCCGGTGGCTGTGCTATAGTTCGCGCCCTCTTTTTATCCCCGATGTGTTGCCCGCCCTCCATGACCAAACGCGAAGCTCCAATCTACAAGGTGATTTTCCTCAACCAGGGCCAGGTGTTCGAAATGTACGCCAAGCAGATCTATCAGAGTGATCTGTGGGGTTTCCTGGAAGTGGAAGAATTCGTCTTTGGCGAGCGCACGCAGGTGGTTGTCGACCCGAGCGAAGAGAAGCTCAAGGCACAGTTCGAAGGTGTGGTGCGCAGCTTCGTGCCGATGCATTCGATCGTGCGGATCGATGAGGTGGAGCGCCTGGGCACGCCGAAAATCAGCGAAGCCAGGGCCGGGGTCGGCAATGTGATGCCGTTTCCGATGCCGATGCCTGAGAAGTAAGACTCAGCACCGAGTCGCCCCTTTCGCGAGCAAGCC
>NZ_JAIQWX010000158.1 GCF_020164475.1 Pseudomonas sp. REP124
TGTCCCCTGTAGGAGCGAGGCTTGCCCGCGAAGACAATTTCACTGACTCAACCCTTCTTCATCCCCAGACACTCAATGGAGTGATCGACCATCGCCTTGGCGATCTCCAGTAAATGCCATATCGAATACACCATCGCCCTGTCGGCACCTTTCAAATGGTCGCCACATTGATAGGCGCTCACTGAAGCGCAACGCAACAGGTCGGCGAGATAGAGCTGGGTGTCTTCGAAACTCACGTCTTTGCTGACGTTGTAGAAACGCAATTCATCGGGCGGGGAGGGTTGATCCCCGGTGAGGTAGAAATCGATGGCGCGGTAGAGCGCGGATCGATCCCTGATGGGGTCTTCGGGGGTGGGTTCTTCGGATGGTGGATCGGGGACAGACTTTTCCATGACTTACTCCTATTGCTGAACAGGAGCCATCACTTGTCGCCTACTAAACGATTGGGTGGTGGCTGTGCGCAGGTAGTAGGCCGGTCAATAGGAAAACCGGTGCATCCGAAGATGCCCCACGCACAGCTACCATTTCTGCGTGCGGCAACATCGCCGAGCATGAGCATGGATCGCTATACACCTATTGTCCGGGGCTACTAAACCCGATCACCAAAAAGCAGTGACGGGCCGAGACTAGCCACCGGATTTGCCAGGCGCAAGCGGGCGAAATGATCTAGGAAATGTCCTGCAAAAGATAGCGAATGAGCTGACAGAATCGCTGATTATCTTGTAAGAAATATCGCCGATTTCCCCATCAACACCTTCCCCTGTAGGAGCGAGCATGCTCGCGATGGAGTCACAAACACCGCGGGGTGTCAGGCGGCCAGCGTTATCGTTGGCGACCATCGCGAGCGTGCTCGCTCCTACAGTAGATCGTGTTAGCGCTTGTTGAGCGCCCGGGCCAGGCGGTCGCCGCTCAGCTGAATCACCGCCACCAACGCCACCAGCAACACAATCACCGTCAACATGATCTGGCTGTCGAACCGCTGATACCCATACCGATACGCAATGTCCCCCAACCCGCCAGCCCCGATCGCCCCGGCCATGGCCGAGGAGTTGATCATGGTTACCAAGGTGATGGTGAACCCGCCGACAATCCCAGGCAGCGCTTCGGGCAGCAACACATGCCAGACAATGTGCTGGCGCCGGCAACCCATGGCCTGCGCCGCTTCGATTAGCCCGTTGTCCACCTCGCGCAAACTCACCTCGGCAATCCGCGCAAAGAACGGCGTGGCGGCGATGGTCAGCGGGACAACCGCCGCCCACACACCGTAGGTGGTGCCGACGATCAGCCGGGTGAACGGAATCAGCGCCACCATCAAAATCAAAAACGGCACCGAGCGGAACAGGTTCACGAACGCGCCCAGCGCGCGGTTCAACGCGGGGGCTTCGTAGATGCCGCCTTTGGAGCTGGTGACCAGAATCACCGCCAGCGGAATCCCCGCCAGCAGGGCGATCAGCGACGACACGCCGACCATCAGAAAGGTATCGATGAAGCCTTGCAGCAAGCGATCAAACCACATAACCCAACACCTCCACTTGCTGCGCCCATTGCCCGGCGCGCTGGCGCAATTGTTCGGCACTCAGCGACGAGCCCGTCACCGCCAATAGCAACTGCCCCAGCGCATGACCCTGAATCCGTTCCACGCCACCTTGCAGAAGACGCACACGGCCACCGAGGGCGCTGAACAGGGCGGCGATGTCCGGCTCGTCCTGCGCCGATCCGGTGAATTGCAGGCGCAGGACGACAGCGTCTTCCGACGTCTGCGGTTGCGCCTGCAGACGGCTCTGCAACTCCGCCGGCAGCGCATGCTGCAACGGCGCGAGCAGAGTCTTGCTGACCTCATGTTGCGGGTTGCCGAAGACTTCCCACACCGGCCCTTGTTCCACCACGCGCCCACGTTCAAGCACCACAACGCGATCGCAGATTTCGCGGATCACCGCCATTTCGTGAGTGATCAGAATGATGGTCAAACCCAGCCGCTGATTGATCTCGCGCAGCAGGCCGAGAATCGATTGCGTGGTCTCCGGGTCCAGCGCCGAAGTGGCTTCGTCGCACAACAGAATCGCCGGATCATGAACCAGCGCGCGGGCGATGCCGACACGTTGTTTCTGCCCGCCGGACAACTGCGCCGGATAGGCCTTGTGCTTGGCTTCCAGGCCCACCAGCTCCAGCAGTTCGCGCACCTTCTGCTCGCGTTTTTCCTTCGGTACACCGGCGACCTTGAGCGGCAATTCGACGTTCTGCCAGACCGTCTTGGCCGACATCAGGTTGAAGTGCTGGAAGATCATGCCGATGCGTCGACGCAGGGCCACCAGACGGTCTTCGTCGAACTCGCCGATGTCTACCTGATCGATCAGCACCCGGCCGCTGCTCGGTTGTTCGAGGCGGTTGATGTTGCGGATCAGCGACGACTTGCCGGCGCCGCTGCGGCCGATGATGCCGAACACTTCGCCGCGCTGGATCGCAAGGTCAATGCCGTGCAGGGCGGCCACCGGTCCTTGCTGGCCGTCATAGGTCTTGCCCAGGTTGATGAAGCGCACGTGGGCGCGGTTCAGTTCGGGGTGCAGTTCCGTCTGCTGTGCGTCATGGGGCGCCGGGATCTCCAGGCGCAGTTGTGTGGCGGCAGTCATGCTCAGCTCTCCCAACCGGCTTGGTACAGCTTGCCGTGGGCTTTATCCAATGCTGCGCGCACAGCTGGCGAATGCTGGTAGATGTCGACGAACTTGATCAGGCGCGGGTCGGTTTTGCTCTTTGGCTGGATCACGAACTGAATCACGTATTCCTTGTGATCGAGGCCGTCGAACAGCAGGGCGGAACCGGCGTCGAAGGTCTTCGCCAGGCGGATGTAGGCGGGGTAGCCCTGGACCAGATCGGCGTCGTCGTAGGCGCGCACCAGTTGCACGGCTTCGACCTGCAGGATCTTGATCTTTTTCGGGTTGGCGACGATGTCGTCCTCGGTGGCCTTGTAGCCCACGCCGGGCTTGAGGGTGATCAGCCCGGCCTTGGCCAGCAGCTGCAAACCACGGCCGCTGTTGATCGGGTCGTTGGCGATGGCGACGCTGGCGCCTTCGGGCAGCTCGTCGAAGCTTTTGTATTTTTTCGAGTAGAGGCCGACGTTGTTGATGATCCCCGGCGCGAACGGCACCAGGTCAAACCCGGCCGCGGCCTTGGCGTTTTCCAGGAACGGGATGTGCTGGAAGTAGTTCACGTCGATGTCACCGGCGGCGAGGCTGACATTGGGCGCGATCCAGTCGCTGAACTCCACCAGATCGACTTTCAGGCCTTGTTTGTTGGCTTCGGCGACGGCGGCTTCCAGCGGGATGGCGAAGGCGGCGGTTGTGCCGATTTTCAGTGGGGGTTCGGCGGCGAAGGTCAGGGAGCTGAAAAGGCCTAGGGCCAGGGCCAGTGCTTTGACTGGGTGGGTGAGGTTGGTTTTTTTCATGATCAGGTTTCCAGTCAGTGCATTAATTTTTTGGTGTTTGTCAGGGCCTCTTCGCGGGCAAGCCTCGCTCCTACAGGTATCGGTCGCCCACGAATGATCGATTCGATCAAAACCTGTAGGAGCGAGGCTTGCCCGCGAAGCTTTTAGCGCCTGTAAGCCGAGCCGATATGTTGCTGAGGCAAAAGCGCCCCCTCGCGAAACAGCTTTTCCCGCAAGCTGCCATCCTCATAAGCGGTCTTGTACGACCCCCGTCGCTGCAACTCAGGAATCACCAAATCGATGAAATCCACATAGCTCTCCGGCGTGACAACTCGCGTCAGGTTGAAGCCATCCAGCCCGGTTTCGGCGATCCACGACTCCAGCTCATCCGCCACTTGCTCCGGCGAACCCACCACCGTGATATAGCGCCCACCCAGTGCGTGCTGGTCGAGCAATTTGCGCCGGGTCCAGTCGTTGTTCTGCAGGTGTTTGGTGGCGGACTGGATGGCGTTGCTCTTCACGTACTGGATCGGTTCGTCGATCTCGTACTCGGAAAAATCGATCCCGGTGGAGGCCGAAAAATGCGCCACGCCGGCCTCGGCGCTGGCGTAGCTGCGGTACTCGGCGTGCTTGGCCCAGGCCAGTTCCTCGGTGGCGCCGACAATCACGTTCAGGCCCATGAACACCTTGATGTCTTCGGGATTGCGCCCGGCCTCGACAGCGCTGGCGCGGACCTTGTCCACCTGGGCCTTGGTCGACGGTTTGTTCTGGCCGCTGATGAACACGCACTCGGCATGGCGTCCGGCGAACAGCAGGCCGCGATCGGAGGCGCCCGCCTGGAACAGCACCGGCGTGCGCTGCGGCGAGGGTTCGCACAGGTGATAACCGTCGACCTGATAGAACTCGCCCTTGTGCTCGACCTTGTGCACCTTGTCCGGCTGGGCATACACGCGCTGCTGCGGATCGTTGAGCACCGCGCCGTTTTCCCAGCTGCCTTCCCAGAGTTTGTAGAGCACCTCCAGGTACTCGTCGGCCTGGTCGTAGCGCCGGTCGTGCTCGACCTGCTCGCTCAGGCCCATGGCCTTGGCGGCGCTGTCGAGGTAGCCGGTGACGATGTTCCAGCCCACACGCCCACGGCTCAGATGATCGAGAGTCGACATGCGACGGGCGAACAGATACGGCGGTTCGTAGGTGAGGTTGGCGGTCAGGCCGAAACCGAGATTTTTCGTCACCGCCGCCATGGCCGACACCAGCAGCAGCGGGTCGTTGACCGGCAGCTGGATCGACTCCTTCAACGGCACGTCCACCGAGTTCTGATACACGTCGTAGACACCGACGATGTCGGCGATGAACAGGCCGTCGAACAGCCCGCGCTCGAGCAATTGCGCCAGCTCGGTCCAGTACTCGATGGTCTTGTATTGGGTCGAGGTGTCCCGTGGGTGAGTCCACAGGCCATGGTTGATGTGGCCGACGCAGTTCATGTTGAACGCGTTGAGCAGGATCTTCTTTTTCGCATCGCTCATCAGATGGTCCCCCGCAGTGGCGGGTTTGCGTCGTTGAGGTAGTAATTGCCCACCGCGTGATACTTCCAGCGCACCGGGTCGTGCAGGGTGTGCACCCGGGCGTTGCGCCAGTGCCGGTCCAGGCCGTGCTCGCGCAGGGTCGCCTGACTGCCGGCCAGTTCGAACAAGGTCGTGCCGGCGGCGAGGGAGATTTCGGTGCTGATCGCTCGCGCTTCGGCGACGGCAATCGAGGCGGCGGCGACGGTGTTCGCGTTGGTTTCGGCCTGGGCTTTGTCGAGGTACTCGCCGGCGCGTTCCAGCAGCGCTTCGGTGGCATGCAGACGAATGCTCAAGTGGCCGAAGCTCTTGAGGGTCAGCGGGTCTTCGCTGGCGCTGTCGTGGGTCGCGTCGATCCATGGCCGGGTTTTGGTGCGCACGAAATGCAGGGCATCTTCGTAGGCGGCGCGGGCGATGCCGGTGTCGATGGCGGCGTGGAGAATCTGGGCCAGCGGGCCGACCGGGGTCGGGCGTTCGAAGGCGCTTTGAAACGGGATCACGTCTTGCGCGGCGACGAAGACATCCTCGAACACCACCGAGCCGCTGCCGGTGGTGCGCTGGCCGAAGCCGCTCCAGTCGTCGATCACGGTCAGGCCTTGGCTGTCGCGAGGGACGAAGGCCAGTTGCTGTACGCCGTTTTCGTCGATCACCGAGGTGGGAATGCGCTGGGCGTAAATCGCCCCGGTGGCGTAGAACTTGCGGCCGTTGATGCGATAGCCGTCAGCATCGCGTGTCAGTCGTGTGGTGCGGTCGTGAGCGGTTTTGGTACCCAGTTCAGCCAAGGCATTGCCGAAACGCTGGCCGGACAGGACTTCAGCGTACAGACGTTGTTTCTGTTCTTCGCTGCCGTTCACCCGCAGCACTTCCAGGGCATAGAAATGGTTCTGCGGAATCTGCCCCAGCGAGCCGTCGGCCTGGGCAATCAAGGCGATGACCTTGGCCAGGGTGACGTTGGAAACGCCGGCGCCGCCGTATTCCTTGGGCACGCTGATGCCCCACAGGCCCGAGCGGGAAAACACTTCCAGTTCCGGGTGTGGCAGACGGCGTTCGCGGTCGCGCTGGGCGCTGTCGCGTTTGAAATCTTCGGCCAGGTCGCTGGCGACGATCAGGGCTTGCTCATCGCTGGTGATGACCGCGACGCGTTGAGAAAGGGTCATGTGCTTCTCCAGATGTCTGGTTTCAGATCCAGGAATGGCGAGCCGGCAAGGTGCCGTTCAGGTGATAGGCGCCGACCGCGTGATACTTCCAGCGCACCGGGTCGTGCAGCGTGTGCACGCGTGCGTTGCGCCAGTGGCGGTCGAGGTTGAATTCGGCGAGGGTGGCGCGGCTGCCGGCCAGCTCGAACAGCTTTTCGCTGGCCTGCAAGGCGATCTCGGTGGTCAGCACTTTGGCTTCGGCCACGGCAATCGAGGCGCGCGCGGCGGACTCGGCGGTGAGCGGAGCGGCGCTGACCTGATCGAGCACTTGCCCGGCCTTGCGCAGCAGCGCTTCGGCGGCGTGCAGTTCGATCTTCAGCTTGCCGATGTCGGCGATCACGTAGAGGTCATCGCTGGCGCGCTCCACGTTGGCGTCGATCCACGGGCGTGCGCGGGTTTTCACGAATTCGATGGCGTCATCGATGGCGCCCCGGGCGATGCCGGCGTCGATGGCGGCCTGGATCAGTTGGGAGATCGAGCCCTGGGTGTTGGGCTTTTCGTTGATCTTCCAGTTGTCGATGACCAGATCCGCGTCGACGAGCACATTGTTGAGCAGGATGGTGCCGCTGGCGGTGGTGCGCTGGCCGAAGCCGGACCAGTCATCGACGATACGCAGCCCTGGCGTGCCGCGACGAACGAAGGCCAGCACTTGCTTGCCGTCGTCGTTGAGCGCCTTGACCGCTACCCAGTGGGCGAACAGCGCGCCGGTGGAATAGAACTTCTGCCCGTTGAGGACGTAACCCTCGCCATTGGCGGTGATGCGCGCCTTGAGTTCCAGGGTGTTCTTGGTGCCGCGTTCCGGCCCGGCATTGCCGATGCGCCAGCCTTCGAGCACGGTTTTGAACAGGTGTTTTTTCTGCGCTTCGGTAGCGCTGCCGAGCACCAGATTGATGATGCCGAACTGGTTCTGCGGGATCTGCCCGAGCGCCGGATCGGCGGCGGAAATGATCGCGAAGACTTCGGCGACAGTGACGAACGAAACCTGCGGCCCACCGTACTCACGCGGGATGGCAATGCTGCCCAGGCCGCTGCGGGTGAACTGCTCGATTTCCGACCACGGCAGCTTGCGCTGCTGGTCACGTTTGGCCGCCTGCAGGCGCGCAACTTGCGCCAGCTCGTGGGCGGCCTTGATGGCTTGTGCGTCGTTGCGCAGCACTTGCGCGGGCAACAACAGCGGGGCGATGTCCAGATCACTCTGGACGACTGCGTCTGCCAGACTGGACATCACTGCCACTCCTTGGCTACATGCAATGCCCTGGCGATCTGCACTGGGGTGATTGTGTTCCGGACCATACCTACCTCACATCTCATGGAAACGCCGCTTCGCGGCGAACGAAAACAAGAATGTCCGGTGGTCCGGTGCATATACCCTAAGCGTTTATAAAAAAGTTATGAACTAACTTTTAGGAATATGTATAGAGATAGATCGCGAGACCTGTGGCAAACGCAATCCCTGTGGGAGCGAGGCTTGCCCGCGATGGTCGTCAACGATGACGCGGGGTGTCTGGATGCCTGCGGTGTCTGGGCCTCCATCGCGAGCAAGCTCGGCTCCTACAGGGGATGCGGTTGGATGTGGGAGGCGATTCTTATTGTGCGGGCCGGGGCCCAGCGGGAGTTGTTGCCGACGCGGTCGAGGATGCAGTAGGTGACTTCCAGGCGCAGGTCTTCGCCGGCTTCAAGGATGATGGTGGGCGGTACCCAGAGCTGGATGGGCAGCCCTACATCGCAGACTTTCAGCGGGGGCAGGTCCATGCGCGCATCGCCCCAGCGCAGGGTGATTTCGTCGCCCTCGGCCATGTTCAGATAAGGCTCGATGGTCAGCGGTACGCCGCGCCGGATCTGCCGTGCATTGAGCCCTCGGCGGCGGATGGTGGCGGGCAGATCCACCGGCGCCAGGAACTGGTTTTCGTCATCGCCCAGAGAACCACCGGGGCAGTCGAGTTTGATCTGTACCCGCGTCGCCACCGACAGCGCCGGGCTTCTGCCGACCTGCATCACCCGGTAATGCACCCAGGTAGCGCCGCTGGCGATGAAGCTTTCCGGTACCCGCAGACTGACCGTGTGACCAACGTCCTGCGTCGTCACCCCGCGGGAGGCGACGAAGAGGCCGTCCCAGAACAGTTCGATCAGGTCGCCCTTGTCCATGTCGGCGTACGGCCCTACCTCGACCCGCAGATGGGTCGCCGCGAGGCAATTGATTCCTTCCTTGCTGATTTGCGGCAGGGTCGGTGGTGCCAAAGACGGTATGCGTGAGATGCAATTCATGGGGTATCTCTCCTTGAAGTCGTTCAGCGAAATCCATTTCTGAAACAGGAAAGGAAGTTTGATTTTGCTTTGAAATGGCAAGTGGGATCGTTAGATAAAAGTTGCGCTGAATATGAGTCAATAGCGCACGATATATATGTAAGCGATCTGCGGTTATTCAGAAGACTCCTACGCGTCGAGGTCAATAAACGCGGGCGCCAGTCGAAAAAGACCATGAGAATCTGGATGCAGGGGAAACAAGCGAAGTATCGCGCGGCACATAACTATGTAGCGCACCTATTCGAATAAGTTGTTTTTGGGGAGGAGTAACTTCCATCCATGGAAGTTGGGAGTTCTACGATGGAAACATCAAGCGTGCGAGTTGCTCAAAAACTTGCTCAAAAACTGTTTAGTCCGCTCTTCTTTCGGGTTGGCAAACAGCGCCTTCGCTTCGCCTTGCTCGACGATCACGCCCTTGTCGAAGAACACCACACGGTTGGCCACATCGCGAGCGAAGGCCATTTCGTGGGTGACGATGACCATGGTGCGATTCTCCTGAGCCAGGCCCCGGATCGTCGCCAGCACTTCGCCCACAAGCTCAGGGTCCAGTGCCGAGGTCGGCTCGTCGAACAGGATCACTTCCGGTTCCATCGCAAGTGCGCGGGCAATCGCCACCCGTTGTTGCTGACCGCCGGAGAGGCGGCGCGGGTAAGCGTCTTCCTTGCCTGCCAGGCCAACCTTGGCCAACAGCTTTTTCGCCAGGGCAACGGCCTCATCGCGCGGGACCTTCTTGACGACGATCGGGCCTTCGATGACGTTTTCCAAAGCAGTGCGATGGGGGAACAGGTTGAAGTTCTGGAACACGAAACCCACGTGCTGGCGCAGGGTGCGCACCAGGCCTTGCTGCTGGGTCAGCGGGCGGCTGCTATCGATCTCGATATCGCCGACCTTGATCCGGCCGCTGGTGGGTTCTTCCAGGAAGTTCAGGCAACGCAGGAACGTGGTCTTGCCCGAGCCGCTGGGCCCGATGATCGCCACGACCTCACCTTCCTTCACTTGCAGATCGATGCCGTTGAGCACGACGTGACCCTTGAACTGCTTTGTCAGTTTTTCCACGGCAATCATGGGGTCAGGACTCCTGGTCGTGCCGATTGACCCGGGCTTCCAACCGGTTCTGCAGGTGCGACAGCACCGAAGCGAGAACCCAGTAGATCAGCGCGGCGGCAAGATACATGGTGAAGACTTCGAAGGTACGGGCGGTGATCAGTTGCGCCTGACGGAACAGCTCCGGCACCTGGATGGTGGCTGCCAGCGCGGTGTCCTTGACCAGGGAAATGAAGCTGTTGCCCAGTGGCGGCAAAGCGGTGCGCATCGCCTGCGGAATGATCGCCCGGCGCAGGGTCTGCGCGCGGGTCATGCCGATACTGGCCGCCGCTTCCCATTGGCCGCGCTCGATGGAGCTGATCGCGGCACGCAGGATTTCACAGGCATAGGCGGCCATGTTCAGCGAGAAGCCGATCAGGGCCGCTGGCAGCGGATCGAGTTCCAGACCTATTTGCGGCAGGCCGTAATAGATCACGAACAGTTGCACCAGCAACGGCGTGCCGCGAAAGAACGACACGTAGATGCGGGCGATCCAGCTGGCCAGTTTGAAGCGCGACAGACGCATCAGCGCCAGGCCGAAGCCCATCACCAGACCAAAGAACATCCCGCCCAGGCTCAGGATCACTGTGTAGTACGCGCCCTTGAGCAGAAAGGGCGCGGAGTCCAGTGCGAGTTGGAAAGCTTCTCCCATTATTTGGTGACGTCAGCTTGGAAGTATTTCTCCGAGAGCTTGGCCAGGGTGCCATCGGCGCGCAGCTTCTCGATTGCCTTGTTCAGCGCGTCCAGCAGCTCAGGCTCGCCTTTGCGCAGGGCGATACCGGCTTCCTGACGGGAGAACGCAGCGCCTGCGGCGACTGTGTCCTTGGCTTTCTGGGCGTATTCCAGCGCGGCCAGACGGTCGATCAGGATGGCGTCGATGCGGCCGTTGCGCAGGTCCTGGAACTTGGTCGGATCATCGTCGTAGGTCTTGATGATGGCTTTAGGCTGATTGTCCTTGAGCCACTGCTCGTAGTTGGTGCCCAGGCCTACACCGACTTTCTTGCCGGCCAGGTCATCGGCGGACTTGATCGCGCCTTCGTTCTTTTTCAGAACCAGTGCCTGGATGCCGGAAACGGTGTACGGCTCGGAGAAGTCATACTTTTTCTTGCGCTCTTCGGAGATGGTCACCTGGTTGACCACAGCGTCCAGACGCTTGGATTCCAGTGCCGCGAGGATGCCGTCCCACTTGGTCGGTTGCAGCTTGGCCTTCACGCCCAGCTCCTTGGCCAGGGCTTCGGACAGTTCGACTTCGAAACCGGACAGCTTGCCGTCGGCATCGACGAAGCTGAACGGTGGGTAGGTGCCTTCAAGGCCGATGTTGATCACACCGGCATCCTTGATTTTTTGCAGTTGCTCACCGGCAACGGCGTTGCCGATCAGGCCGGCGCTCAGTGCCAGGCCCAGCGAACCCACCAGCAGATTTCGACGTAGTGCGGAAAAATTCATGACTAGCCCCTGTGTTTTCTTATGGAAGTTGCGTTTGGAAAGGTTGGCGAAAACGGGAATTGGACGACAGCGCTATCCTGCCTTAAAGCAGCGTATGCGTCTCTCGGGAAATTCGCGTATAGCATGACTATATGATGGCGTTTTTAGATTAGAAAATAATAAATTTTCTAACGCTTATTTCTTTTATGAATATAAACAGCCCCCTGTAGGAGCGAGCATGCTCGCGATGGAGGTCGACGATAACGCTGGCATCCAGACACCCCGCGGTGCCCGAACCACCATCGCGAGCGTGCTCGCTCCTACAGGGACAGCGTTGTTACAGGAATTCCTTATAGGCAAACAACGCCGGCGCCCCGCCGGTGTGCAGGAAGATGATCGGGCCATCGTCGAAACGCTGACGCCCGATGCCGTCCAGCAACCCCGCCATGGCCTTGCCGGTGTACACCGGGTCCAGCAGCAAGCCTTCCTGACTCGCCACCAGCTTCACCGCCGCCAGCGTCCCTGCATTCGGCTCGCCGTAGCGCGGTGCGAAGTATTCGTCCCACAGTTCCACCTTGAAGCTGTCCGGCAGGCTCACGCCCAGCAGTTCGGCGGTGCGTTCGGCCAGGCCCTGGACCTTCGGCAATTGATCTTCTTCGCTACGGGAAACCGTGACACCAATCACCGGCAGATCCGGCAGCGCTTCGTTCAACGCCAGCGCCAGACCGCTGTGGGTGCCGGCACTCCCCGAGGCCAGGACCACGGCGGCGAAATTCAGCCCGGTGTCCTTGATCTGCTCGGCCAGCTCCAGACCGGCGCGCACGTAACCCAGGGCGCCCAAAGCATTGGAGCCACCAATCGGCACCAGATACGGCTTTTTGCCGTTGCTGCGCAGACGCGCCGCCAGGGCATGCAATTGCTCGTCGGCGTTGTCGAGGTTTTCCACCAGTTCGACCTTGGCATCGAACAGATCGAGCAACAGGCGGTTGCCGTTGCCGACGTAGTTGGGGTCTTCGGTATTGAGCGGGTTTTCCAGCAGGGCGACGCAGCCCAGGCCCAGTTTGGCGGCAATGGCGGCGGTCTGGCGCACGTGGTTGGATTGCAAAGCGCCGGCGGTGATCAGTGTGTCGGCACCCTGCTCGAGGGCATCGGCGCACAGGTATTCGAGTTTGCGCAGCTTGTTGCCGCCCATCGCCAGCGGTGTGAGGTCATCGCGTTTGACGTACACGTCGCGCCCGAGCCAGGTCGACAGGCGTTCGAGTTTTTCCAGGGCGGTGGGCTGACCGAGCAGGTCGAGACGGTTAAAACGGGCAAGCTGTTGTTTGATCATGGGTCCGTACTGGCGGTGAATGATCAAACGACTATAGGCACGGCCAAAAGCCGGGGCAACCGCCAATCGCTTATAGCCAAACGTGCTTGATCCAGCACTATTGGTTCTTAATTTGCCGCGCGCGCCTTGCCGTAGAGTAATCGCCGTCAGTGCGGCCAGACAGTCCGGTCGCCCGTGAGGAGTTTTTACCGTGAGTGAGCGTTCCAGCCATTGGCAATTGCAGACCATCGTCACCCAATTGCGCGGCGCGCGTGACCAGTGGCGTGCACAGAACGGCCGCGCCAGCACCGAGCAGGGAGGTCGCGAGTTGCCGTCCCGGGCGGCCATGGCGGAGATTCTCGAGGCGCTGTGCGGGGCGCTGTTTCCGATGCGCCTGGGGCCGGTGGATTTGCGTGAAGAGAGCGAGGACTTCTACGTCGGCCACACCCTCGACGTGGCGTTGAATGCGTTGCTGGCTCAGGCGCGACTCGAACTGCGTTACGCCGCTCGCCACAGCGCCCAGGCCGAGGAAGAGGTCGAGGCCAGAACGACCCAGATCATTCAGGACTTCGCCCTCGCGTTGCCGGGGCTGCGCAGCCTGCTGGATACCGATGTGCTGGCCGCTTATCACGGTGACCCGGCGGCGCGCAGCGTCGATGAAGTGCTGCTGTGCTACCCGGGGATTCTGGCGGTGATTCACCATCGCCTGGCTCACCATCTGTATCGCGCCGGCTTGCCGTTGCTGGCGCGGATCAGCGCGGAAATAGCCCACTCGGCCACTGGTATCGACATTCACCCTGGGGCGCAGATCGGCCGCAGTTTCTTCATCGACCACGGCACCGGCGTGGTGATCGGAGAGACGGCGATCATTGGCGAGCGGGTGCGGATTTATCAGGCGGTGACCCTGGGCGCCAAGCGGTTTCCGGCGGACGAGGACGGTCAGTTGCAAAAGGGCCAGCCACGCCACCCGATTGTCGAGGACGACGTGGTGATCTACGCCGGCGCGACCATCCTGGGCCGGATCACCATCGGCAAGGGCACCACCATCGGCGGCAACGTCTGGCTGACCCGCAGCGTGCCGCCGGGGAGCAACCTGACGCAGGCGAGTTTGCAGGTTGATGATGGTACGCAGAAATAGGGTTTCTGATCTTCATTGACTGAGCTGGCCTCTTCGCGGGCAAGCCTCGCTCCTACAGG
>NZ_JAIQWX010000159.1 GCF_020164475.1 Pseudomonas sp. REP124
TTCAACATGGATGTGACTGAACCACCGCAATCGCGGGCAAGCCCGCTCCCACAGGGAACTCAACCGTTACGAAACAGAAAGCTGTACGCATTCAACGCCGGCACCCCACCCAGGTGCGCGTACAGCACTCTCGATCCCTCCGGAAACTCCCCACGACGCACCATCTCAATCATCCCGTTCATCGATTTGCCCTCGTACACCGGATCGGTCAGCACCCCTTCCAGCCGCCCGCACAGGCGGATCGCCTTCAGCGTGCCTTCGTTGGGCAACCCATATTCCGGATGCGCAAAGCGCGTATCGAGCACCACGTCCTCTTCGGTGATCTCACGGCCCAGATCCACCAGTTCGGCGGTGTGCCGGGCGATACGCAGGATCTGTGCGCGGGTCTTGTCCGGCTTGGCCGAAGCGTCGATCCCGATCACCTTTTTCGAACGACCGTCCGCGGCAAACCCAACGATCATCCCGGCCTGAGTGCTGCCGGTCACCGAACAGACCACGATGTAATCGAACTTGAAGCCGAGTTCCTGCTCCTGCTGCCGCACTTCCTCGGCAAAGCCGACAAACCCGAGGCCGCCATAAGGATGCTCGGAACAACCCGCCGGAATCGGAAACGGCTTGCCGCCCCGCTCCCGCACAACGCTCATGGCCTTCTCCCAGCTGGGACGAATGCCGATGTCGAAGCCTGCTGCATCAAGGCGCACATCCGCGCCCATGATCCGCGACATCTCGATGTTGCCGACCCGGTCATACACCGCGTCGGAATAATTCACCCAGTTTTCCTGCACCAGCACGCACTGCATGCCCAGGTGCGCCGCGACCGCCGCCACCTGACGGGTCTGATTGGACTGGATGCCGCCGATGGACACCAGGGTGTCGCAACCCTGCTCGATGGCCTCGGGAATCAGGTACTCGAGCTTGCGTGTCTTGTTCCCACCGAAGGCCAGGCCACTGTTGCAATCTTCACGTTTGGCATACAACTCGACCTTGCCGCCCAGGTGCTCGCTGAGTCGCTTCAAGGGAGTGATAGGCGATGGGCCGAAGGTCAACGGATAACGTTTAAAACGATTCAGGTTCATGGCGCTAATCCTTAATGGGGTGGAATATCCAAGCACTCTGGCGGGCTTCGATATTTCAATATTAAGAAAAAACCTGAAAATCCGTGTTGCAAACTTCGTCAATTTATAGTTGCTTTATTCCTTACAAAAACATCTCAAAGAAACTTTATTGTGTATAGGTCGACATGAACGCAACAAATAATCACAAGCGATCCAACACCCAGGCTGCAGAGCCGATTCCGCTTGATCGCACCGACCGCGCCATCCTCAAGGCGCTGCAACGCGATGCGTCGATTTCCAATGTGGCCCTGGCCGAGAAAGTGAAACTGAGCCCGCCGGCCTGCCTGCGGCGTGTCGAACGGCTCAAGCAGGCCGGGCTGATCAAGGGCATCGTCGCCCTGCTCAACCCCGATGCGCTGGACGCCGGCATGGTGGTGTTGATCGGCGTGGTGCTGGACCGCTCCACCCCGGAATCCTTCGCCGCCTTCGAAGCCGCCGCGCAAAAAGTCTCGGGCTGCATGGAGTGCCATGTGGTCACGGGGGAATTTGACTACTTCATGCTGCTGCGCACCAAGGACAGCCAAAGCTTCAATCGGCTGCATGCCGAACAACTGCTGTACCTGCCGGGTGTGCGGCAGATTCGTTCGTTCATGGGGTTGCGACAGGTGTTGTCGACGCCGCAGATTCCGCTGTAAACCTGATGCAGCTCGGACTGCCTGCAAGCACCTTGATTGACATGATCTCAAAGGTAGGTAGCATGATTAGCTATAAATGAAAGCTAAGGTAATTCGAAGATGAGCAAATATCACCCGGCCAAGATGCACCTCAAGGAGAAAACCATCACGCTCCCCGAGCTTCTCGACAAGGACAAAGGTGACAGTAAATTCCGTGAACTGCTCCACAACATCTTCGCGTTCTCAAGCAAAATCGAAGCAATTCGCGGTGAGTTCGGCAAGATAATCGGCCTTACCGGCATTGAGTACACCGCGTTGATCGCCACCGCTTACATGCGCAGTATCGATACCGTGTACGTGAACAGCCTGGCGGATCACCTGCACTTGAGTGGCGCCTTCATCACTCTGCAAACCAATAAGCTGGCAAAGAAAGGCTACCTGACCAAAACGAAAGATCCGGAGGATGCACGCCGCGTTCAACTGGACCTGACCGATCTTGGCTACGAAGCACTGGCAAGCCTGGCGCATTCCCAGCAGAAGGTGAACGATGTGCTTTTCGCAGGCATCGATCAGGAGCAGTTCAAGACATTGGTCAAGACCTTTGGCCTTTTGGCCAACAACGGCGACCGCGCGTTCAACATGGCCAGCTTTCTGAGCAATGACAAATAGTCTGCACTTACAGTAAGCCGCTGCGGTAAAGAGTTGCCCTGCTCCCAGGTAACGACAGTCTCTGACGACTTTCGAGCAAGGCAACTTGACGCTTGAACTCAAACCCACCCGATCAAACACCCGCCGCTGCAAGTGTCGTCACTTTGGAGCGCTTGAGCAGTGCAAACAGCACCATAGCCAGTGCGGCGATCAATCCGGGTAACGCGAAGGCTATGAAATTAAGCTGCAGTGGCAGGTTGATCCCGACCAAGGCGCCACCCAGCAATGGGCCGACTATTCCGCCACTGCGACCGACACCAGACGCCCAGCCCATACCTGTCGAACGGATCGACAGGCCATAGAACTGTGCCGCGCAGGCGTATAGCAAAATCTGTGTACCGATGGTTGTCGCACCAGCCACAGTGATCAGCAGATAAAGCACCGGTACCGGACTTTTCAGCCCCAGAAGGCTGACAGACAGGGCGGCCAGAATCAGAAACGCAACCAGCACCTTAGGCAGATTGATCCTGTCCCCCAGCCATCCTCCAAAGACCGCACCCAGCACCGCGCCAGCATTCAGCGCAACCAGGAACGACAGACTGGAACCCAGGCTGTATCCCGCGCTGGCCATCAACTTCGGCAACCAGGAACTGAGCGCGTAAATCATCAGCATGCAGCAGAAGAAGGCCAGCCATAACACCAGGGTAGGCAGCGCTCGCCCTTCCCGGAACAGTTCCAGCAGCGACGCCGGCCGGGCATTGGATTCGCCCATGATCAACGAATCGTCCTTTTGCAGGTTACAGCCCGGATCTACGCGAAGAAGAACCGCGTGTGCCTTTTCGAGGCGACGCTGGCGCAACAGAAAGCCTACCGACTCGGGCAGTTGCCAGTAGATCAACGGCAGCAGAATCAACGGTACTGCCGCGGCGAAGAACATGGCCTCCCAACCAAAGCGTGGCAGGACGAAAATCCCCACGCTGGCCGACAGCACACCGCCCAACGGATACCCGCAGAACATGATGGAAACGATGGCAGTGCGAAACTTCTTCGGCGCGTACTCGTTCATCAGCGCCACAACATTCGGCATCAACCCGCCGCAGCCCAGACCGGCAAAGAAACGGCAGATGCCAAACTCCGTTGGATTGCTCACGAAGCCGTTGGCAAGCGTGGCGCAACTGAAAAGCAGGCAGCACACGGCGATCCCTTTTTTACGACCGATCTGGTCTGCCAGGGTGCCAAACCCTACAGCCCCCAACATCATGCCGAAAAGCGCATAACTACCCAGGGCACCGGCTTCAAGAGGGCTCAGCCCCCACTGCTGCATCAGCACGGGCAGCACCGCGCCGTAGATGAACAAGTCGTAGCCATCGAAAATCAGCAGCAGAAAACACCAGCCCATGACCATCCAGTGAAAGCCGGAAATACGCGCATGGTCGATGATTGTGTGTACGTTCACTTTTCGCATGACACCTGCCTCTTGTTATTGTTGGAAATGAGCGTCAGCAGATGGCATCGACCATTCGCAGCTCATTTCCTTGGCGACCGAGCGGCTTTTTTGCCCGGCGAGAACAGTATCAAATCAATTTAGCTTATTTTGCAAGCTATTTTAGAAAGCATTAAGCCTTCGTTTTATTCCAATCACCCAATCCCGCGTTCCAGACTGGTCAACGATGACCTTGGGCGTCGAGGCCAATGCTTTTCTCTGATAAACGGACGTGCGCACCACGCCAATTGCCCCTTCCAGCTGGTTGAACCAGCTTCCCCGCTGCCCTGTTCAGATCCCCGGAAGACCACCCTCTCGGCCACGGCTCATAAGCGGCGCTGGCAGAATCAATCGGAGTTATATTTTTTATTTTGCTTTCTTTGTTAGCTTTTTATATAAGCTTACCACTGCCAGATTCGCGAGCGGTGCACGGAAGTACGGCCGCAAGCAACGTCATCCACCCTCCTCGCACTTTGCCGGATGCGCGCGGTGAGGGTGTTCTTCGTCACTATAAAAACAAGAGAACGACATGAATCAGTATCCGAATCCCCTGTCGCGGGCGATCGCCAGCGTTGTAACCATGACCCTTCCACTCAGCTCCCTGGCTGACGGAAGTGGTTTCTTCGAAAACTCCACGGCCACCCTGACCACGCGCAATTACTACTTCAGCCGCGACTTCTCCGACACCGTTGGCCCAAGCCCACAGTCCAGGGCCGAGGAATGGGCGCAAGGCTTCATCCTCAACTATGCATCGGGCTATACCCCGGGGCCGATTGGTTTTGGAATAGACGCCATCGGCCTGTTGGGCATCAAGCTGGACAGCAGCCCGGAGCGCGCAGGCACGGGCCTGCTCCCAGGCGCCTATGGCCAAAGAGCGCCCGATGACTACAGCCGCCTGGGTATCACGGCGAAGCTCAAAGTGTCCAAAACAGAACTCAAGGTTGGAGAACTGCAGCCCAATCTTCCGGTTCTCGCCCTGACCGACAACCGCCTGCTGCCCAACACCTACCAAGGCGCCTCGATCCTCTCAAGCGAGATCTCCGGGCTTAACCTGCAAGCAGGGCAACTGCACTCGACGAGCCTGCGCAGCGAGGCAGGCGATGAGCCAATGGGAGCGATCATCGGGTTTACGCCCCGGCGCGACGCCCAAAAGAACCTGATCACTTCGGATCGCTTCAACTACGCCGGTGGTGACTACTCATTCAATCAAAACCGCTCCACCGTCAGCCTCTGGTACGGCCAGCTGGAGAACCTGTACAACCAGCGCTTCGCCGGCTTCAAGCACAGCGAACCAGTGGGCCTATGGACGTTTGGCGCCAATCTTGGCTATTTCAAGTCAAACGAAGACGGCAAGCGTCTGATCGGCACCCTCGACAATCAGGCGTTCTACTCGCTGCTGTCGGCCAAACGTGGTGGAAACACCTTTTACGTGGGCTACCAAGGCATGTACGGCAACGATGGTTTCCCGCGCGTTTTCGTTACCGTCTCCCCCTTGGGCAACGAAGTGCCTACATACGAATTTGCCTCCGCCAGGGAACGCTCCTGGCAGGCTCGCTACGACTACGACTTTGCCGCTCTCGGCGTCCCCGGCCTGTTGGCGGGAGTGCGTTACATCAAGGGCGACAATGTCGATGCCGGCAGCTTCGAGGGCAAGGACAGAGAACGCGACATTGATCTGAGCTACACCATTCAGAGCGGCATTCTGAAAAACGTCGGTATACGAGTACGAAACGCAGTGGCGCGCTCCAACTACCGCACGGATATCGATGAGAACCGCCTGATCCTCAGCTACACCCTGAAACTCTTCTAAGTTCTTACCTGCCCCCTCCTTGCCGGCATGGAATGAGGCCGTTTTTTTCGCGTCTGAACGCCGCGATCCAGAGCCTTCTGGATCGCGGCGGCTAACCTGCACGCACCAACCACACATTTCGTCCTTCACCCATTCGGGAGTGCAAAGTTTTGACTTCACCTATCAGAATTGCCATTTCAGGGGCGCGAGGTCACATGGGTAAAGAGGTGATGAATATCGTCTCGGCTGACCCTTCATTGATTTTGGCCGGTAGCATCGGGCGACTTTCAGAAGGAAATCGCTCGCAGGCGCGACAAGTGCTTGGAAACTGCGATGTCGTCATCGACTTCACCACAGGCAGTGCATCAGCGGCACTTGCAGAAATCTGCGCCAGCCAGGCAGGTCCTGCACTGGTGATCGGGTCGACAGGCTTTGAAGCCGACGATCTGGCTCGCATCAACGCAGCATCGAACAAGATTGCGATCGTACGCTCCGGAAACTTCTCGCTGGGCATCAACCTGCTGATGGGACTGGTGGAAAGGACCGCCCGTGCGCTCCCTCAACGGATGTGGGACATAGAGGTCCTCGAGGCACACCACCGCCGCAAAGTCGATGCGCCGTCCGGTACGGCACTGATGCTGGGAGAAGCGGCAGCCGAAGGTCGGCAGACTTCACTTTCATCTGTCGCCCGGTGCGCGCGTGAAGGCATGACGGGTGAGCGCCCGCGAGGAGAAATCGGCTTCAGCGTCATCCGTGGCGGTGGCATCCTGGGAGAGCACAGCGTGATCTTCGCCGCGGATGAGGAGCTTTTGACTCTGTCCCACAGCGCACTCAGTCGCAGCATGTTTGCCCGTGGAGCGCTGACGGCTGCGCTTTGGATCAAGGATCGCCAGCCCGGCGAGTACGACATGCAGGACGTGCTGGGCTTTTCGAGAGACGACTGAGCGCACGAAAAAAGCCGCAGATAAACTGCGGCAAAGGGTTTTCACAACGATGAAGGCTGCTGATGAATCAGCAGCCTTGCTCACTCAAATTTCTTCGTTGAGGTCGTACTGCGCGGCAAACCTGTCCAGCAGGCCGGCGCTACGCTTCCAGTCGAACGTGCGGAAAGACGCGCCCTTGGTGACGAAAGTCGCACCCGAGTAGAACATCTCGTATTGAGTGTGACGAGAGGCATACTCGGAACCGATTGCATCCCACGCCAGGTTGAAGAACTTCACCCGCTCCACAGCGTTTGCGATTGGCGACTGCTGGGTTTTCTCAATCAGTTCACGCATGTGCGGATTGGCAAAATCCTGGGTGGAGGATGGCAACATGATGACCCCGCCACCCGCCAGATCGCGCAGGCGGGAGATGAACTTGGGATACAACTGCTGCGCAATCACCTGAGAGGCATAAAGCAGGTGGCGATCCGGAACGAAGTACTCGCCAACGTATGAGCCCTTGCTTTCCATGCCATTGACGAAAGACTCGGAAATCGCTGCTTCCGCCGCAATTTGCCCCAGTTTTTCTCGAACCTGAGGCAAGGCCATGATGCCGTTCATTTCGGCGGTGCGATAAGCGATACCAGCCAGGAAACGCATTTTGACCATGAGGCGAACTTGCGCCTGATAGTTCTGGTAAACATGCGCAGGTGTTTCATGAAACTGGGCCATGCACATGTCCGTGTCACGATGCACGAACACCCGATCCCATGAAACCTTGACGTTATCGAAGTACAACAGTGCGTCGTTTTCGTCGAAACGGCTGGACAGCGGGTTCTGGAATACACTCTGGTTGTGCTCTTCATACGATTTGCGCGACAGGATCTTCAAGCCCGGGGCGTTCATCGGGATGGCAAAGGAAACCGCGTACTTTTCCTCCTCGCCCTTCTTCAGCGGTTGCAGGCAGGTCACCAGCACTTCGTTCGCCATGATCCCGCCGGTAGCCAGCATCTTGGCGCCGCGAATGGTGATGCCCTCTTCATCTTCTGCCGCAATCCCCGCCGTGAGGAATTCGTCCGCCTGCTCGCCTGTGGACTTTGAGCGGTCAGCCTGAGGGTTGATGATGACGTAGGTCAGGTACAGATCATTGTCACGGGCGTAACGGTAGTAGTTGCGCAGGTTCTGCGCTCGCGTCTCATCGTAGCGCTCGAACCGTTCAATCCCCATCACCATGCCGGAAATGCAGCTGGCGACGTGATCCGGAGCTCGCCCCAAAAAGCCACAGCTCAGGCCAGTCCACGCTTCCAGAGCCATGCGGCGCTGTTTGAACTCTTCCGGGCTTTTTGGCAGCTGCCAGATGCGGTTGTAACGCTCTCCGGTTTCCGTGTCGACGGTGGTCATCAACTCCAGGTTGTCGTGCTGGAAGTCGTACAGATTGCTCAGCCATTCGATGGAACTGGCAAAGGCAGGATGAGTGGTGACGTCATCGACGCGCTCACCGTTGATATAGACACTACGTCCATCACGCAGCGATTCGATGTGTTGAAGTGAAGTCTTGATCATTTCTTGTTCTCCAATACGACGGCAGTTCAGGCGATTTCGGCGTAGCGGCCGCGGCAGAAAACCAGGGGTTCGCTGTGGTTGCTGCTGGTGAAGTTCACGACCTCACCCACAAAAATGACGTGATCGCCTCCGTCGTAATCGGCGTAAGGCTTGCATTCGAAATGAGCCAGGGCGCCTGTCAGCAAGGGTGTCCCGGTGTCGCGAGTTTCAAACTCCACGTTCTCCCACTTGTTCTCCATGGCGCGGGCAAACTTGTTGGAAAGCTCGACCTGGTCCTTACTCAACACATTGACGGCGTAATGACTCGCCCGCTGCATGGACTCGAGGCTGAGCGCGCGTCGATCCAGGCTGAACAACACCAGTGGCGGGTTGATCGAGACCGAGTTGAAGGAACTCATGGTGATACCGAGCGGACGGTTTTCACTGTCCTGGGCGGTAATGACGGCGACGCCAGTGGGGAACTGGCCCAATGCGGTACGGAATTGAGATGCATCGAATGACATGGGACTCACCTTTTATTATTAGCTTTGCGACAAAGCTAATATGATCCCGACAAAACACCTCGTCAAGCTTTTTGTTAGCTTTCTTTGTTAGCTATATCAGCCTGTTCATAAGGCTTTCACGCCATCCTGACTCCGTAAACGACAACGGCCTGAACGCGCGATTGCGTTCAGACCGTTGTCATGATGTTGCAACCTGTACTGGCTGCTGATGCGCTTTAGACCTGTGTCCGAAGCAATTGCTCGATGGCGTGCGCGATGCCCAGCACTCGCAGGTCCCCTCCTCGCTCGCCCATCAGCATCAAGCCGACCGGTGCATCGCCCTGCTCGTGACAAGGCAGGCTGATGGAACAGCGATCGAGAAAATTTGCCACCGAAGGGTTGCGCAGCATCAGCAAATTGCTTTTCTGGAAACTTTGCGGATTGGTCATTTCCTGCAGGGTCGGCGCGACGATCGGCACCGTGGGCATGACCAAGGCGTCGTAGTGCGCGGTGATTGGTGCGATGCGAAGTTGCAGATCGGCTCGTGCCTTTAGCAGATCGATGTAATCCGCCGCGCTCTGATGCTGCCCTTTCTCTATGCGCGAGACTACGTTCGGATCGTAGCCTTCACGACTGGAGGCAATCAGTTCACGGTGCCACGCCCAAGCCTCAGCTGCGGCAAAGCCACCCTTTTCGTTGATCTTCGGCAACTCGCCCAGCTCACTCAAGGCGATACGCTCGACTTGCACCCCCGCTCGCTCCAGCCGATTCAACGTGCGCTCAAAAGACGCCGCTACCAGACTGTCCATACCATCGAGCACCAGGGTTTGCGGCACCGCCAGGCGCAGTCCTCGCAAATGGACAGATGGCAACGGATTGACCGGATCGCCGGCCAGCACATCGTTGAGAATCGCCACGCAAGCTACCGAAGCACCCAACGGCCCGACCGAATCCAGGCTGCTCGACAATGGCGAGACACCGGTCTGGGGAATCCTCGATGCCGTCGGCTTGAAACCGACGATCCCGCACAATGCCGCGGGAATACGGCACGAACCACCGGTATCGGTGCCAAGGCTGGCCACCGCCATCTGGTCGGTAATGGCAATCGCCGCGCCGGATGACGAGCCTCCGGGAATTCTTCCGGTCGCCCGATCCCATGGGTTTTCCGGCGTTCCGTAATGCGGGTTCAGGCCAAGACCGGAGTACGCGAACTCGGTCATGTTGCTTCGTCCGATCGGAATGAATCCGGCATTGCGCAGACGGCTGACCACCAGCGCATCGGTTGTGGCGGGTTTGCATTCGGCCAGCACCCGTGAGCCGCAGGTCGTCACCTCGCCGGCCATGTCGAACAGATCCTTGATGCTGATCGGTATACCGGCATATCGAGGCACCGGCACATTTTGCTCACGCAAGCGATCGTAGGCGACGGCCTGCGCCAGGGCCTGCTCGCGCAGCGGTCGGGTAAAGACCTTGGCCGCAAGTTCTGGCTGGCGGTCCATGTTATCGATGCAACGCTGCACGAGCTGCTCGCTGCTCAACGAGGAGTTCAGCGCCTGGCCGATGGTAAGAAGTGTCATGGCATGACTCCCGGGAACGACAATTCACGCTGTTGGGCAGGGGCGTGGAATCTGCAACGGGATCAGCCCCTGCGAGTGTTTATTCGTAGTAATGAATTTCCAGCAGCACGCAACCGCCTCCAGACTTGAATGGACCGTGAAAGGCTCCCGGTGGACGGCAAGCATAGGTATGCGGCTGGAAGGCTTCACCACCCTGACCTTGCTCGTCGTTGCCCACGGTCAGATCACCGGAGACCAGATACACCTCCTCCCAATAGTCATGGACGAAGGGTTTGGTGGTGTAGATGCCCGAATGGAAGCGCAACAACCGGGTTCGCGTTCCGGTTTTCCCCGGTTCATCCAGCGAACCCGAAAGGATGAGTTGCTCGATACCGTCGGGATAGCCCGGCGGGGTTTCCCAGCCGTCCTGCATGTCCACCGAATAAAACTCTTTGTGTGCTTTGTTGATCATTGCAGCTTGCTCCTGATTGTTTTTCCTGCGGGCGCAGGTCGAGGTTGCACGTGCCGCCGGCTCAGTGTGCGGCCCATTCGATTTTGCTGATGTCGATTCCGTCCTGGTACATGTCCCACAGCGGCGACATTTCCCTGAGTTTGGTAACTGCGGCCTTGATCATCGTCACGGCGCTATCGATTTCGGCTTCGGTGGTGAAGCGGCCCAGCGTGATTCGCAGGGAACTGTGGGCGAGCTCGTCGCTTCGACCCAGGGCGCGCAACACATACGAAGGTTCAAGGCTGGCCGAGGTGCAGGCAGAGCCGGACGACACGGCCAGCCCTCTGAGGGACATCATCAGCGACTCACCTTCGACGAAGTTGAAACTGATGTTGAGATTGCCCGGCACCCGATGTTCGAGGGAGCCGTTGACGTACACCTCTTCCATGCCCTCGAATCCAGCCAGCAGCCGATCGCGCAGAGCCAGAACGCGCGCGTTTTCGCTCTGCATTTCCTCCCTGGCAATGCGGAAAGCCTCGCCCATGCCGACGATCTGGTGGGTGGGCAAAGTGCCGGAACGCATCCCCCGCTCATGCCCGCCCCCATGGATCAGCGCTTCCAGACGAATACGCGGCTTGCGACAGACATAGAGAGCACCGATGCCCTTGGGCCCGTAGAGTTTGTGCGCGGTGAATGACATCAAATGCACGTGCAGTGCTTTCAGATCGATTTCCACCTTGCCGGCGCTTTGTACGGCGTCGACGTGGAAGAACACGTCATGTGCCTTGCAGACTTCACCGATGCCGGCAATGTCGTTCACCGTCCCCAGTTCATTGTTAGCGTGCATGATCGAGACCAGGATGGTCTTGTCAGTGATCGCCTGAGCCACTGCCTGCGGGTGAATCAAACCGTTCTGGTCCGGGTCGAGATAGGTCACTTCAAAGCCTTCGCGCTCCAGATGGCGGCAGGAGTCGAGTACCGCTTTGTGTTCAATGCTCGAGGTGACGATGTGATTGCCCAGGTTGCGATAGAAGCGCGCCACGCCCTTGACCGCCAGGTTGTCGGACTCGGTGGCACCGGAGGTCCACACGATTTCTCTTGGATCAGCGCTCACCAACTGCGCAACCTGTTGGCGCGCCCTGTCCACCGCGGCCTCGGCCTCCCAGCCGAATGAGTGGGAGCGCGAGGCCGGATTGCCAAAATGCCCGTCGGCCGTCAGGTACTGGCACATCAGCTCGGCAACCCTCGGATCGACCGGCGTGGTAGCGGAGTAATCCAGGTAAATATTCTCGCCCATCGTCTGACCTATACCCTTTCGCTAAAGCTTGTTCGATGATCGAGTATCTAACCATGTTAGCTTGCTTTGCAAGCTATTTTTATTACCGATATTCCCTCTCCCGCCCCCCTCTGCGAGGACTGCGTCGCCGTCTAAATACCCAATGAGCAAAATTTATATTTTCATGGTTGCTATTTTTGTTAGCTATTTATATAAGCTTAATCCTTGCCCGGCGCATCCTGCCAGATGACGTCCCAGCATCATTTCCCGCAACCGATTACAAGAAAGAGAGAACGCCAAAATGACCACTCTGACCTTCAACTGCGTATCCATCATGGGCGAAGAACTTCGTGAGTTTCAGATAAGCGACGTAATCATTGCCGGCTGGACCGGTCGTGATCGTCACGCGGTCGAAGCACACATTGTGGAGCTCGAGGAACTGGGCGTTAAACGCCCGGCAACGGTTCCCTGTTACTACTTCGTCACCGACGACCGCCTGACCCAGGACGAGAACATTCAGGTACTGGGCGAAGAGTCTTCGGGCGAGATCGAGTTCTTCCTGCTCAATGACGGAGAACGCCTGTGGGTCGGAATCGGCTCCGATCACACCGACCGTAAAGTCGAAGCCTATGACATCACGGTATCCAAACAGATCTGCAGCAAACCTGTCGGTCGCACACTCTGGCCATTGGATGAGGTACGTGAACACTGGGATCAACTGGAGATGCGTTCATGGCGTGAAGACGCTGGAAGCGCGGTGCTGTATCAGCAAGGAAAGGTCACCACGATGCTGGAGCCCGAAGCACTGTTGGAGCGCTATGCCACGACCTGTGCAGCGACCTTCGAGCCGGGAACGGTGATGTTCTGCGGAACCCTGGCTGCCATTGGTGGCATCCAGTACACCTCGCGTCTCACTCTGGAACTCAACGACCCGCAGCTCAAGCGCAGCATTCGGTTCAGTTACCAGATGCAGAGTATCTGATTGCAAATTTAATGAACCCGGCCGACATGAGCCCGCCTAACCCAAGGACTATCAGGAGGTAACTCATGCAATTTGAACCGACGTGGATCGTGCTGGCGGCAGTGCTCTTGGTTGCGGAATTGTGGGCGATCAACCGGGTGCGCAAGAGCGAGGGGAAATCGAGCACCAAGGGGGTGTGGATGGTGGTGATCGTGTTCGTGCCCTTGTTTGGGCTGTTGCTCTGGCTGCTGGCGGGGCCCAAGCATATTTCGCATAACCCGAGCTCACCGCAAACCCGGCAATAATCACCTATCCCCCTGTGGGAGCGAGCCTGCTCGCGATGGAGGCCCGGCCACCGCGGGGCATCAGACAGCCAGCGTTATCGTTGACGTCATCGCGAGCAAGCTCGCTCCTACACGTCCTTTCTGCGCAATTCCGACATGATGCCATCGGGCCATGATGCGCAAGAAGTTGCACACAAAAAATGTGGATAACCCTGTGTGCACATTGCTGCAGAGCTTGTCGTCCGGCGTGTAGAGGCGAGTGCGCAAGAAG
>NZ_JAIQWX010000016.1 GCF_020164475.1 Pseudomonas sp. REP124
ATGCATTTCAAGGTGGGAGCGGGCTTGCTCGCGAAGACGTCAGCCCGCACGACACAGAGATCGAATCAGCCCCTGGGAATCAGCAGCTCCCGCAACCCACCAGCATGCTCGACCACTTCCCCCGGCAACTTCAGCCGCTGATCATCCAGATACCGATAATCCTGGCGCGCCGCCGTCAGCCGGTTCAGGTCCAGCTCCACAGCGAACTGCCCCTCCTCGCGGCCCGCCTCGAACAACAGCGTACCCAGCGGATCGACCAGCGCGCTGCCGCCGGCGAACAGCAAGCCGCCGTCGCCCGCTTCCACCCGGTTGACCATCAGCGCAAACGCCTGGTTTTCCTGGGCGCGCGCCATGATCGCGGTGCGGTGGGTCGGGCCGTAGGGGTCCATGTTGCCGTTGGTCACCAGCAGCAGTTCGGCACCCAGTTGCGCCAAGGCGCGGGCGCTTTCGGGGAATTCGATGTCGTAGCAGATCAACAGACCCACGCGCACACCGTTCCACAGGCAGGTGGCATAACGATCGCCCGCTTCATACACGCCGCGATCCGAGGCCCACAGGTGGGTCTTGCGGTATTTCAGGGCGATACCTTCAGGGGTGATCAGCAGCGTGGTGTTGAAGAAACGCCCGTTGTCGTTCTCGGCGGTGCCGATGACCACGGCGATGTTGCGCTCGCGGGCGGCGGCAACGATGGCGCTGACGGTCGGGCCGTCCAGCGGTTCGGCGACGTCGGCTACGGACTCGGCGCTTGGGAAACCCATCAGGTGGCTTTCCGGGAACATGATCAGCTGCGTGTCGGCCGCACAGGCGTTGATCGCCGCCAGAGCGCGTTCGAGGTTGTAGGCCGTGTCGTTGTCACGGCCCGCCAGTTGGGCGAGTTCGACTTTCATGGGTGGTCCTTGTTCTGAACGCCGGAAAGATTGCCCGGTCGCTGTCTGTGCGCCAGTATGCGCAGCAAGCGCACGGTGGGGGAATTACGCCGCCGGGGTAACACGATAGGGGTAGATGCATGACACTCTCGTTGGACGACATCGCCTGGCACCGTTCGGTGGGGCAACTGATCGACGCCCTGGACAAGCCCAACTTCTGGACGCAGCTGGTGCGTCTGCTGGACCAGTACGTCCCCTGCGACAGCTGGGTGGTGCTGATGTTCAGCGCCGATCAGCACCCGCAGGTATTCGCCGAAAGCCCGGGCGTCGACGGCAGTCCCGACCAGCTGTTTCAGGATTACCTGCGCGGGCTGTACCTGCTCGACCCCTTCTACATCGCCTGCCGCGAACAGTCGCGCACCGGTCTTTACCGCCTGTCCGAGGTGGCGCCGGAGCATTTCGAACTCACCGAGTACTATCAACGATACTTTCGTGTGAATGTCGTGGCCGACGAAATCCAGTTTAATTGTCAGCTCGAAGGCGACCGCACGCTGTGCCTGTCACTGGGCAGCAAGCAGCGTTTCACCGCCGGACAGATAGCCTTGCTGTCGCTGATTCAGCCGTGGGTGTTGGGCCTGTTGCGCCAGCGTCTGCCCTACGAGATCAACGAAGTGGTGGCCCTGGCGCCCGCGCCGGTGGCTGCCGATTGGCGGGTGCAGCTGGAAGCCTCGGTGCAGCAACTCAAGGGCGCGCAATTGACCGCCAGGGAGCTGGATGTCGGGCGCCTGATGCTCAGCGGCTGCTCCAGCAAGGAAATCGCCCGCAAACTGGAAATTTCCATCGAAACCGTGAAAGTCCATAAGAAACACATGTACAGCAAGCTGGGGATCAAGTCCCAGTCGGAGCTGTTTTCGATATTTCTGCAGGCGCAGAATGCCTGATGACTATTTTCCTGTAGGAGCGAGGCTTGCCCGCGAATGCGCCAGGTCAGCCAACATCGATGTTGGAGGTGCTGGCGCATTCGCGGGCAAGCCTCGCTCCTACAGGGAAAATGAATGTATGCACAACAAGTCCGAACCCAAGGAAACCGTATGAGCCTGTCACTCCTGAGCCGCTACGCCTTCTTTGCCGTCTGCGTGATGTTCACCCTCGCCAGCCTGCCCTTCCTCGAACATGACTGGCTCTGGCCGATTACCGCCGTCACCGGCGTGCTGAGCCTGATCGGCATCTTCGACCTGCTGCAAAGCCCACACGCGGTGCGGCGCAACTACCCGATCCTGGGCAACATCCGTTATCTGGTGGAAGGCATTCGCCCGGAAATCCGCCAGTACCTGCTCGAATCCGACAGCGATGCCCTGCCCTTCTCCCGGGCCCAGCGCTCGTTGGTCTATTCGCGTGCGAAGAATGAAAGCGCCGACAAACCCTTCGGCACCCTGATCGATGTGTATCAGTCCGGCTTCGAATTCATCGGCCACTCGATGCGTCCGGCGCCGTTGAGTGACCCCAGCAGTTTCCGCGTCACCGTCGGCGGCCCACAGTGCACCCAGCCGTATTCGGCGTCGGTGTTCAACATCTCGGCCATGAGCTTCGGCTCGCTCAGCGCCAACGCCATCCGCGCGCTGAACCAGGGCGCCAAGCTCGGCAACTTCGCCCACGACACCGGCGAAGGCAGCATCAGCCCTTATCACCGCGAACACGGTGGTGATTTGACCTGGGAGCTGGGCAGCGGCTATTTCGGTTGCCGTACCAGCGATGGCCGCTTCGATCCCGAACGCTTTGCTGCACAGGCGCAAACGCCACAAGTGCGGATGATCGAGATCAAGATGAGCCAGGGTGCAAAACCCGGTCACGGCGGGATTCTGCCCAAGCACAAAGTCACGAAGGAAATCGCTGAAACCCGCGGCATCATGATGGGCGAAGACTGCGTGTCACCCTCGCGGCACAGCGCGTTTTCAACGCCAATCGAGATGATGCATTTCGTCCAGCAATTGCGTGAGCTGTCCGGCGGCAAACCGGTGGGCTTCAAGTTCTGCCTGGGGCATCCGTGGGAATTCATGGGCATCGCCAAGGCCATGCTGGAAACCGGCATTCTCCCCGACTTCATCGTGATCGACGGCAAGGAAGGCGGCACTGGCGCCGCGCCTGTGGAGTTCACCGACCATATCGGCGTACCGATGCGCGAGGGCCTGCTGTTCGTTCACAACACCCTCGTGGGGTTGAATCTGCGGGACAAAATCAAGCTCGGCGCCAGCGGCAAGATCGTCAGTGCCTTCGACATCGCCAGCGTCCTGGCCATCGGCGCCGACTGGGCCAACGCGGCGCGCGGCTTCATGTTCGCCATCGGCTGCATCCAGTCCCAAAGTTGCCACACCAACAAATGCCCGACCGGCGTTGCCACCCAGGACACCCTGCGCCAGCGCGCGCTGGTGGTGCCGGACAAGGCCCAACGCGTCTACAACTTCCACCGCAACACCCTCAAGGGCCTGGCGGAAATGCTCGCTGCGGCGGGTCTTGAGCATCCGTCACAACTGTCTGCCAAGCACCTTGTACGACGCATGTCGGCGACCGAGATCAAGATGTTCTCGCAGTTGCATGTGTTCTTGAAACCCGGTGAGTTGCTGACCGGGGAAGTGAATGGCGAGTTCTATTCGCGGATGTGGCAGATGGCACGGGCCGACAGTTTCGAGCCGAACGAAATCGTTGCTGCCTGATACGGACGGCTCCGACAACACGCTTCACCAACGAAGTGTCTTGATCGGGGCCGGCTCTTTCATGACGATGAAACCGTAATCGCCCAAGAGAAAAATCCGGTAGTACGGACTCTCCACCAGCGGCGCGAAATGTTGATAACCCACCCTCGTAGCATTGCGCCGTTCCCTCTCTGCGACCACGTTGGTAATGCCCACCTTGGGCAGGTTTTCCGCCAGCATGTAGAAGTCGATGTTCAGCAGGTAATGCAGCACCGGCATCTGCTTGAACGACCCCGCCGCCCCCAGCAGCCAGTGATCGGAATAGGTCACCGACATGTAGATGCGCTTTGCTTCACGTAGAGCCTGATGACTGCTGATGTCCCGCTCAAGGCTGAACAGCGCACTGGTAGCGAAGGTCTTCTGCACGCTCAGCACCCGACCATAGGCGAACGACAGTGACAGCATCGCCAGCAGCGGCACCAGCAACAGCAACGGCAATCGCTGGTGCACAATCGCCAGCGACAGGTGGCTTAGATAGAACAGCAACACCAGCAACACGGCAAAGCCCATCAAGGTCCGGGCACCTTCATTGAAGTCGCGGAAAAACAGCGCCACACCCGAGACCAACAGCAACACCAACGGCACGGTCGCCATGCACAGCAAGCCCATCAGAATTCTTTCCGGCCAGCTTTCCCTGCGATGAAAAATGGTCTCTCCCAGGCGAACGGCGCCGGCCATGGCGCACAGCACCAGTCCGGCGAACACCCAGACAAATCCGCCATGAAACAGCAACATGACTTTTTCCAGCACCCGACCGATGTTCACGTCGATCTGCAGCAAGGGATGCGCCGACCAGTTCAGCAACAATGCGCGCCCCTGGTCCATGTACGGATAGGCCGTGACCCAGTAGATCAACCAGCCCAGCACGACCTGCGCGAGTTTCCAGCCGATCATCGCGCCCCATTGCGGCCAGGGCTTTCTGCTGTTGGCAGCCCGCAGCAACTCCAGGCAACACAGCCCCACAAACACGTTCACGCTGATCTGGTACAGCCCCAGCGCCAGCGCGATCAGGAACGACGGCACCAGCCATTGCACGTTGCGTGAAGGGTGGCGGAACGTGATCGCGTAGATCACCGCGACCAGGCTCAGGGCCATGGGCGCGCCGTCGTATTGATAGGACAGGTTCTGCAGAAAAAACGGGTTGTACCAGAGCGGCAGAACCACCAGGCAGCAGCTGATGCTCGGCTGGCGGAAGTAATGGAAAGCCAGGCTGGTCAGCGCGCAGGACATGGCCAACGTGGCGATCAGCAAAGGCAGGGGGAAGATATTCGGTGCAGCGCCGGTGAAGGTCAGCGCGTTGAAGAACAGCTGGCTGAACAGGCGCCCCTGCTCTGCCCAGGCCATGCCGGCTGAGAGCGAACGCCAGTTGTCATCGATGTAGGGAAAATCCGCGAGAATCAGCGGCAGGACGTACACAAAAGTCGCGAGCAGGAAAAACAGCCAGACCTGCCTTCGGCCCAACTCCTTCACGAAAAAATCGCTGAACCGGCCCATGTCAGGCCTCACGCTGTGGCTTGCCGCCGACGATATCCTTGACCACGTAACGGGGCCGGTGCTTGGCCTCGATGTAAATCCGACCGATGTATTCCCCCAGGATGCCGATGCCGATCAGCTGTACGCCGCCGAGAAACAGAATGGCAGTCATCAGCGACGGATAACCGGGCACGCTGTTACCGAAGAAAATCTTGTCCAGCACCATGTACACCGCATAGATCACGGCGAAGATCGACACGAAGCCACCGACGTAAGTCCAAAGCCGCAAGGGCACGGTGCTGAAGGACGTCACCCCTTCCAGCGCCAGGTTCCAGAGTTTCCAGCCATTGAACTTGCTGCTGCCCGCCACGCGCCGGGCGCGCTCGTACTCCACCACCACCGTGTTGAACCCGGCCCAGGACAACACGCCTTTCATGAACAGTTGATGCTCGGGCAAGGTGCGGATGACGTTGACCACCTTGCGGTCCATGAGGCGAAAGTCGCCGACATTTTCCTCGATGCGGGTGTAGGAAATGCGATTGAGCAGGTGATAGAAAAGTGACGCGCTGTGGCGTTTCAGATAGCTGTCGCTGTTGCGATCCTTGCGCTTGGCCAGCACCACATCCGCGCCTTTCTGCCATTGCTCGACCAGTTTCGGGATGACGCAGATGGGGTCTTGCAGGTCGACGTCCATCGGGATCACGGCATCGCCGGTGGCATATTCCAGGCCGGCAAACAGCGCCGGTTCCTTGCCGAAGTTGCGTGAGAAATTGATCAGCATCACCAGATCGTCCATCTCTGCCAACGCGGCAGCGCGGTCGGCGGTGCCGTCGGTACTGCCATCGTTGATGAAGACGATTTCCACCTCGGCCTCGCCCAGCTTCAACTCCTGGCGTACCGCGCGGTAAAACAGATCGATCGCCTGCTCTTCGTTGAACACCGGGACGATCAGCGAGAGCTTCATGCCTCACGCTCGCGAAACACCACGTATTTGGAAAACAGGAAGCCCAGGATCAGGCTTAACGCCGAGAACAGCGCCACGGTCAGCAAGCCGTGCAGGCGCAACTGGTCACCGATATGGCCGACACCAAAACTCAGGGCTCCCATCGCGGCCATGAACAACAGATAGCCGCCCACCGAGAGTTTGCCGTCGAAGGTGTAGAGCCCGTTCATGTAGAACGAGAAGGAAGCGGCCACGCAGAAGGCCACCAGATTACTGGCCGCCTGGCGCCACCCCAGCGCCACACTCAGCAGAAAAAAGATCTGCCAGTGGATCAGGGTGTTGGCGATGCCGATCACCGTGTAACTGGAAAAGCCTTTCCACAACCGTCTCATATTCAAGTCCTTGACTGAGCGCGTTCGCTTCACTCATTGGAGCTTGTCTACTGTCAGAAATCACAGGTGAAACGACCTTTCAGACCAGCGGTTAAACGCCTTATCAACATCCCGTAATACCCCGACTTTGCAATTACCGGCGAATCGGGCCACCCTGCGCGCCGCCGATGTGCGGCGCGCAACCTTTCGCGCCTTGCGCTACTCCTTTGTTCAACACCCGTTTACGAGTTTGCCGTCATGACCACAGCGCGCGATCACCGGATCGACTTTTTTCGCGGCCTGGCACTGATCTTCATCTTCTGGGATCACGTGCCTCACAACCCATTGGGGCAAATCACCCTGCGCAATTTCGGCTTCAGCGACGCCGCTGAAGTCTTCGTGTTTCTGGCCGGTTTCGCCGCGGTACTGGCCTACGGCAAAGTGCTGGCGCGCGAAGGTTTCCTGATCGCCTGCCTGAAAATCCTGCGTCGCGCCTGGGTGCTGTACGTGGTGCACATCTTTTTGCTGGCGATGCTGATGGGCATCGTGTTCTTCGCCAACAGCCACGTGGAAACCCGGGACCTGGTGGAAGAAATGGGCATGCACCACTTCATCAGCGACCCGCAACAGGCGTTGATCGACGAGCTGCTGCTGCGCTTCAAGCCCAACCTGATGGACCCGCTGCCGCTGTACATCGTGCTGCTGGCAGGCCTGCCGCTGGCGCTGCCGTTGCTGGTGCGCAAGACCTGGGTGGTGGTCGGCCTGTCGCTGGCCCTGTACCTGATGGTGCCGCTGGCCGGCTGGAACCTGGCCGCGATCAAGGACGGCGTGTGGTACTTCAACCCTGTGGCCTGGCAGCTGCTGTTCGTCCTCGGCGGCGCCGCCGCGATCCACTCGCAACGCCCACGTCCCGCGCAAACCCGCCCCCTGCTGCGCCAGCCCCTGTTCATGGCCGCCGCTGCCTACGTCATCGCCGCCGGGGTGCTGACGATTGCCTGGCGCTGGCCACACATCCACGACGCCCTGATGCCGGCCAGTCTGAGCGAGCTGCTGTACCCGATCAGCAAGACCAACCTCTCGCCTGTGCGCCTGCTGCACTTCCTCGCCCTGGCCTACGTCACCGCCAAACTCTTGCCCGACACCGGCTGGACGCAAAACTGGCTGGCCCGACAAAGCTGCCGCATGGGCCGCTTCTCCCTGGAAATCTTCTGCCTGGGCGTACTGCTGGCGCCCCTGGCGGACATGATCAACGCCATGGCCAATGACGCCTTCGCCATGCAGATCTTTACTGCGCTGGTGGGGGCTGGGTTGATGGCATTGATGGGGGCGTGGCTTGAGTTCAACAAGCGGTTGAATCAGGCGGTCAATCGAACGCAGGTTGGGGTTGGTCCCGCTGCGGGAGATCGAATGCCCCTGTAAGGCTCATGAGGAAAATCTGTGGCGAGGGGGCTTGCCCCCGTTGGGCGGCGAAGCCGCCCCAAAACCATTCAATCGAGTTCCTTCAGGCAAACCGAGTCAACAGGGTTTACGACTGCTTCGCAGCCGAACGGGGGCAAGCCCCCTCGCCACAGACAAGCCCGATCACAGACAAGCGCCCACCACAGGCAGGCCCACTAGACACAAGCAATCCTATTCGCCATAAAATCCGACTTTTCCCACAATCATTGCCGATCCGAGCTTTGCCACACAGCTCTAGCCTGAATGGACCCCCACCATTGAGGAGGCAACGGATTGCCTATTCGACCCAACTCCCACCTTTTACGCCACGGCCGACATTCAGAAAACGGTCGCGCCTACCTCATAACCGCCGTCATTCATGATCGACAGCCCGTATTTTCAGACTGGCAAACAGGTCGATTGCTGGTTGCAGAACTTCGTCACGCCCACGACTCAGGCCTTGCCGATTCTCTGGCCTGGGTCGTCATGCCCGACCACTTTCATTGGCTCATGCAATTACAAGGCGACAATCTGGGATACGTCATCGGCTCGATCAAATCGCGATGCACGCTTGCTGTGAACAAGAAGACGGGGCGCCAGGGGCCTTTATGGCAGACCGGTTATCACGACCGTGCAATCCGCGACGGTGAAGATCTCCAGCCATTTGCTCGCTACATCGTTGCCAATCCTTTGCGTGCGGGGCTTGTGGAGAAAATTGGCGACTATCCGCTCTGGGATGCGTGTTGGCTGTAATAACTCATGACAAAAGGTGGTTACCTGTGGCGAGGGGGCTTGCCCCCGTTGGGTGGCGAAGCCGCCCCAAAACCATTCAACCGGGTTCTTTCAGGCACACCGAGTTCGCAGGATTTACGACTGCTTCGCAGCCGAACGGGGGCAAGCCCCCTCGCCACAGGTACAACTCCGTCCGCTAAATCTCTACTCCATTCACTCCAGCCCAAACTGGATCCACACCACTTCCAGCTTCACAATTTTTTCACCATCGCCATCCACCGTCTAAGCTTCAGTCAAGTCCGATCAATCTGCGTGAATGGATCAGTCGACTATGGGCGCTTTATGGCAAACCGATTCGAGTAAAACCGTGGTCCCGACTGAAGAAGTGGATGAGCAAGCGCCTACCCCTGAAAAACCCCGTCGTTCCAAACACGGCTGGAAGGCTTTCTGGTTGCTGTTGCTGATTATTGCGATTGTCGTGGGGTTGGCGGCGCAAAAGGAGATGCGTACTTCCAGGTTTCAGGCCCGGGAGTTGAGCAAGTTCGCCAAGACCTTGAATTATGAGCTCGAACCCGGTCCCAGTGATGCGGTTCGTTATCCGGGTGCCGGGCCGTTCGATCTGCGTCTGGGCTATAGCTCGATGGATGAATTCCTGCCGCGCCTGCTCAAGCGCGATTATGTGATTTCCGCCCAGACCCGCTTCTCCCCGGCGTTGATGAAGTACATCGACAAGGGGCTTTTCGTGCCCTATTCGGAAAAGATCCAGGCCGGTTTGTCGATCACCGATTGCCGGGCGGCGCCGCTGTACCAGTTCAATTACCCGCAACAGCTGTATCCCAGCTTCGATTCGATCCCGCCGGTGGTGGTCAACAGCCTGCTGTTCATCGAAAACCGCTTCCTGCTCGACCCGCGTCAGCCCCTGGCCAACCCGGCGGTGGATTGGCCACGTTTCGGCATGGCGGCCTATACCCAGATAGCGAAGATGCTGCACCTGCCTGGCCAGTCGGCGGGCGGCAGTACCCTGGCGACGCAGCTGGAGAAATATCGGCACTCCCCTGACGGCTTGACCGTGTCGGGCGGTGAGAAAATTCGTCAGATGATCTCCGCCAGCGTGCGCGCCTACCAGGACGGTCCCGACACCCTCAAGGCCCGGCAGAACGTGGTGCGCGACTACCTCAACAGCGTGCCGCTGTCGGCCGTGCCCGGACACGGCGAAGTGCATGGCATGGCCGAAGGTCTGCGGGTCTGGTACGGCGCCGATTTCAACGAGGCCAACAAGCGCCTGGCCAGTGATGCGACCGATCCCCAGAGCCTGGCGGAAAAAGGCCTGGCCCTGCGTGAAATGCTGTCGTTGATGATCGCCCAGCGCCGCCCTTCCCACTACCTGACCAAGGGCCACGACGAGCTGGCTGACCTCACCGACAGCCATATTCGCCTGCTGGCGCAGAACGGGGTGATCGACAAACCTTTCGCCGATGCCGCCCTGGCCAGCAAGGTCACCTATCGTGACTGGGCGACCCAGCCGACCATTCAGCCGATTGAAACCAACAAAGGCATCAGCGTGGCCCGCAGCCGCCTGGCCGGCTTGCTCAATCGTCCGCTGTACGACCTCGACCGCCTCGACCTCTCCGCCACCAGCACCCTGCAGGGCGAGCTGCAAGCCCAGGCGACGGCGTACCTGAAAAAACTCGCCGACCCTGCCTTCGCCACGCAAATCGGCCTGATGGGCGAACGCCTGCTGACGCCCACCAGCACCACCCAGGTGCGCTACAGCTTTACCCTGTTCGAGCTGACCCCGGACGGCTCGCGGGTACGGGTACAGACCGACAGCACCGACCAGCCGTTCGACATCAACGAAGGCAGCAAGCTGGAACTGGGCTCCACGGCGAAAATGCGCGTGCTGACCACTTACCTGCAAATCATCGCCGAACTGCACGACAAATATGCCGGCATGAGTGTGCCGGACCTGAAGAAAGTCGAAGTGCCGGATCAGGACCGCCTGAGTCGCTGGGTGGTCGATTACATGATCGAAAACAAGGACCGCAATCTGCCGGCCCTGCTCAGCGCCGCGCTGGACCGAAAATACTCGGCAAGCCCGGGCGAAGCGTTTTTCACCGGTGGCGGGCTGCACACGTTCCATAACTTCCGCAAGGAAGACAACGGCCGCCTGCCGACCCTTCGCGATTCGATTCGCGAGTCGATCAACCTGCCGTTCATTCGCCTGATGCGCGACATCGTGCGCTACACCACCTATTCCGGTCCCAATAGCAGCGCAGAACTGCTCAAGGACGACCGCGACCCGCGGCGTCAGGAGTACCTGGCCTCGTTCGCCGATCGCGAGGGGACCTCGTTCCTCCTCAAGTTCTGGAAGAAGTACCGCAACAAAGACACCCAGGAACGCCTGGAAACCTTCCTCGACGGCATGCGCCCGACCCCGATCCGCATGGCGGCCGTGCACCGTTATTTGCTGCCCCGCGCCAGTCAGGAGAGTTTCAACGCGTTCGTGCGCTCGCACCTCGCGGAGGCCAAGCTCACCGAAAAACTCACCGACGATCGCCTGCTGCGGCTCTACGAGTCCTACGGTCCCGGGAAGTACGACCTGCCGGACCAGGGCTTCATCGCCAAGGTGCACCCGCTGGACCTGTGGATGATGGGCTACCTGCTCAACCACCCGGACGCCACCTTCAAGGACGTCGTCAAAGCCAGCCAGTTCGAGCGCCAGGAAGTCTACAGCTGGCTGTTCAAGAGCCGGCACAAGGGCGCGCGAGACAACCGGATCCGCACCATGCTGGAGATCGAGGCGTTCCTGGACATTCACCAGCGCTGGCAGAAAGTCGGCTATCCGTTCGACCATCTGGTGCCGTCGCTGGCCACCGCCATCGGCAGCTCGGGCGACCGCCCCGCCGCACTGGCCGAGCTGATCGGCACGATTCTCAACGACGGCGTGCGGATGCCGACGCTGCGCATCGACAGCCTGCACTTCGCCGCCAACACGCCTTACGAGACCAAGCTGATCAACGATCCCGACGTCGGCAAACGGGTAATGCCGTCCGAAGTCGCCACGGCCATGCGCGAAGCCTTGTCGCAGGTGGTGGATGCCGGTACGGCCAAGCGTGTTTCGGGCAGTTTCGTCACCCCTGATGGCAAGCCGCTGGGCATGGGTGGCAAGACCGGTACGGGGGATAACCGCATCGAGGCGTTCGGCTCCGGCGGACGGATCCTCAGTTCCAAATCGGTCAACCGGACGGCGACCTTCGTGTTCTACATCGGCGATCACCATTTCGGCACCCTGACCGCCTACGTACCAGGCCGCTCGGCCGAAAACTTCAAGTTCACCTCGGCCCTGCCCGTGCAGGTGCTCAAGGGCATGGCGCCGATCCTCACGCCTTACCTGCAACCGGGCAGCAACACCGAATGCCTGCCGATTGAAGTGGCTCGCCGCTGAAACCCGAGGACCGGCTGCCTGGCGGCCGGTTCATCTGCCTCTCATTCCATCCTCTGCCTCTCGTTTGATCGACGCGAACTTGCCCCGCTCGTCGGCCAATGCAAGTCATTCTCAACAAAAGCCTTGCTCATGCCAAAAGATATATCTTAAGTTGTATCTAAACATGAAGAGAGCAAGTACCAATGAGAGACCATCATTCCCCCCACCGCGAGCATGGCGGCGGCTTCGACAAACGCCCGGGCCGTGAACGCGGCGGCCGCGGCCCCCGGGTGTTCGCCCCCGGTGACCTGAAATTGCTGCTGCTGGCGCTGATAGCCGAGCAGCCCTGCCACGGCTATGACCTGATCCGCCAGATCGAAGACATGTTCGATGGCGCCTACAGCCCCAGTCCCGGCGTGATCTATCCCACCCTGACGTTCCTGGAGGAAAGCGACCTGATCCAGGGCGACGCCGATGGCGGAAAAAAACGCTACAGCGTGACCGAAGTCGGTCGTCTGTCTTTAAGCGAGCAGGCGATTGCGCTGGACGGCGTGCGTATGCGCATCGAAGTCAGCAAGCGTTCGCTGCGCGGCCATGACCGGCCGCCGGAAATCCACGAGGCGGTGCACAACCTGCGCCATGCCCTGCAAATGCACCACGGTCGCTGGAGCCCGGAAGAAATCCTGAGGGTGCGCGACCTGCTCAACAACACGGCCAAAGCCATTGTCGACGGCCCTGCCGTTTCGGAGAAAACCGAATGACTGAAGTGATCGAACAATCCATCCACCGTGTCATGCACGAGATCAAACGCCGTCGCCTGGAAGTCCTGCGGGTGGTCGACCTGACGCCACGCATGCGCCGCATCACCTTGGGCGGGCCAGAGCTGGCCGGCTTCGTCAGTCTGGGTACGGACGACCACGTCAAGCTGCTGTTCCCGCAGAACGCGGCCGAGCAGGCGGCGCTGGAGACCATGGTGCTGGGCGGCAAGAACGAAGGACCGCTGCCGGCGATGCGCGACTACACGCCCCGTCGTTATGACCTGAACACGATGGAACTGGACATCGATTTCGTCCTGCACGGCGACGGCCCTGCCTCGACCTGGGCCGAACAGGCCAAACCGGGCCAGTTCCTGCACATCGGCGGGCCACGGGGCTCGATGATCGTGCCGGACATGTTCGACAGCTATTTGCTGATCGGCGACGAAACCGCCTTGCCCGCCATCGCCCGACGCCTTGAAGGCCTGGCGGCCAATCGCCGGGCGCTGGTGATCGTCGAGGTGGAGAACGGCAAGGAGCAGCAAGAGCTGCAAAGCGCGGCGCAGGTCAATGTGATCTGGGTGCTGCGCGAGGGTGGCAAGGATCACCTGCTGACCACGGTGAGACAGATCCAGGTGCCGGGCGGCAGCCTGTATGCCTGGGTCGCGACCGAGACCAGGACCTCACGGCAAATCCGCCGGGTGCTGCTCGATGAGCATGGGCTGGATGAGCAGTTTGTGAAGGCGGTGGGGTATTGGCGGCTGGATGACAGCGACGAAGATTGATTCGTCTGCGCGGGCCTCTTCGCGAGCAAGTCGAATCGTCGCACCGCCTCTCCCACAGGGGAATGCATTCCAAATGTGGGAGCGGGCTTGCTCGCGAAAGCGGCAGCACAATCACCGCAAATCGATATCCTTGCGCCCAAACCACCGATCCAACCCGATCATCACCAGCGAAATCCCCACAAACCCCGCCAGCAATCCCCCGGCATTGATAAACACCTGTGGATAACCCAGCTTCTCCACATCAATGAACGGATACGGATACGTCGCCAGCAGATGCCCGCGCAGCAAGGCATAGGCGAAATACGCCAACGGGTAGATCACCCACAGCGCGATATGCCCCAGCCGCAAGGTGCCCTTGGGCACGCAGCACCACCAATAGATCAGAAACAGCAGCGGCATCACGTCATGCAGCAACTCGTCCGCCAGCCATTGCCAGCCTTCGGGATGCCACAGATGGCGCAGCAACAGGCTGTAGGCGATGCCAACCACGACGATGCTCACCGCAATCCCGCTGCTCACCCACGGCTGCAGAAACCAGCGGCGCGCGGCGGATTCACGGGACGTCAGCTCACAGGTCAGCACGGTTGCCACCAGGGTATTGCTGAGCACGGTGAAATAGCTGAAGAAACTCACCAGCCCCGCCAGCAGGCTGGCTGCCATGGTCCAGCGTGAATAGAAGATCAGGTACAGCTGGATACTCAAACCGAGCCAGCCAAGGACAGCCGCAACGGCCACAAAACGCCGCCGCATGACTGAGGGTATCGCCATGTTCAGAGCGGGCGCTTGGTGCGCATCAACTTGACGTACAAGCGTTCGACCTTCTCCCGCGCCCAGGGGGTTTTGCGCAGGAAGGTCAGGCTCGACTTGATGCTCGGATCGCTCTTGAAGCAACGGATATCGATGCGCTCGGCCAGCCCCGACCATTCGTAATGTTCAACCAGCGCGTTGAGGATTTGCTCCAGCGTCACGCCGTGCAGCGGGTTGTTGTTGTGTTCGGTCATGCCGGGCCTTCAAGCAGGGAAAGAATGGGAAGCCGCGCACCTTAGCCGAGGGTTTCGATTGGGGGAAGCGCTCTGAGTAAATGTAGCTGCAACCGCAACTCACTGTTGGAACACAGACCTGTGAAAACACAGACCTGTAGGAGCGAGGCTTGCCCGCGAAGGCGTCCGGCCAGCCAGCATCGATGTTGAAGGTGCCGGCCTCTTCGCGGGCAAGCCTCGCTCCTACGGGTTTGGTGGTTGTTCGCAGGATTGGTGAGACGACGAGGGGAACCATGCCCGCGCAGGACCGTCATCTACTGTGAACCGTTCAGGACAACGCGCAACATCAAGGAGAACTTCACCATGAACGCTGAAGGTGCTTTGGGTCGAAACCGCCTGCTGCCGAGCCTGTTGGGTATTGTGCTGGTGCTGATGGGCCTGGTCATGCTGGTCCTGGGAATCCGCCTGAGCCTGCTCGGCGGCTCGTGGTATTACCTGCTGGCCGGGATCGGTCTGGCGCTCAGCGGCGTGCTGTTGATAACCGCCCGCCGCACCGCCCTGGGCCTCTACGCGCTGGTGCTGTTCGCCAGCACGGTCTGGGCGCTGTGGGAGGTGGGCCTGGACTGGTGGCAACTGGTTCCGCGCCTGGCAATGCTGTTCGCCTTGGGCATCGTGATGTTGCTGCCGTGGTTCCGCCGCCCGCTTCTTGAGAGTCCGGCATCCATGGGAACCGGAGCCTTGAGCGTGGCGGTGGTACTCGCAGGCGTTACGGCACTGGCCAGCCAGTTCACCAACCCCGGCGAAATCAAGGGTCAGCTGGACCGCGACAGCGTACCGGGCATGACCAACACCGCGCCGGCCATGGCCGATGGTGACTGGAATTCCTACGGCCGCAGCGCCCACGGCGACCGCTACTCGCCACTGGCGCAGATCACTCCGCAGAACGCGCACAAACTGGTGCCGGCCTGGACCTATCGCACCGGCGACATTCCGGGTCCCAATGATCCCGGGGAAACCACCGCCGAAAACACCCCGCTGAAGGTCAACGGCATGCTTTACGTCTGCACGCCCCACAGCCAGGTGATCGCGCTGGATCCGGACACCGGCAAGGAAATCTGGCGTTTCGATCCCAAGCTCTCCACGCAGAAAGCCGCGAACTTCAAGGGCTGGGCACACATGACCTGCCGTGGCGTGAGCTATCACGATGACGCGGTGTATGCCTCCCAACAAAGCCCCACCGGCAGCGCCAACCCGCCGGTGGAAAACAACTGCCCGCGGCGGATCTTCCTGCCGACCGCCGATACCCGCCTGATCGCCCTCAACGCCGACACCGGCAAGATGTGCGAAGACTTCGGTGACCAGGGGCAGGTCGACCTGAGCGCCAACATCGGCGGCTTCACTGCCGGTGGTTACTACTCCACCTCGCCGCCCGCCGTCACCAGAGACCTGGTGGTCATCGGCGGCCATGTCACCGACAACGTCTCCACCGACGAACCCAGCGGCGTGATCCGCGACTACGACGTGCACAGCGGCAAACTGGTGTGGAACTGGGACAGCGGCAAACCTGACGACACGACGCCGATCACTGCGGGCGAGACCTACACCCGCAATTCGCCGAACATGTGGTCGATGTTCGCCGTCGATGAAAAGCTCGGCATGCTCTACCTGCCGATGGGCAACCAGACGCCGGACCAGTTCGGTGGCGCCCGTACCCCTGAATCGGAACTGCACGCCGCCGGCCTGACCGCTCTGGACATCGCCACCGGCCAGGTGCGCTGGCACTTCCAGTTCACCCACCATGACCTGTGGGACATGGACGTCGGCGGCCAACCCACCCTGATGGACCTGAAAACCGCCGACGGCGTGAAGCCGGCGGTACTGGCCTCGACCAAGCAGGGCAGCATCTACGTGCTGGACCGCAGCACCGGCCAGGCCATCGTGCCGATCAATGAAATTCCGGTGCCGCAAGGCGCGGTGGAAGGCGACCGCACCTCGCCGACCCAACCGAAATCCGACCTCAACCTGATGCCGCCACCGCTGCGCGAGCGCGACATGTGGGGCGTGACGCCGTTCGACCAGTTGCTGTGCAGGATCGACTTCAAATCCATGCGCTACGATGGCCCGTTCACCCCGCCTTCGCTGCAGGGTTCGATCGTCTACCCGGGCAACTTCGGGGTGTTCGACTGGGGCGGGATTGCGGTCGACCCGGTGCGCCAGATCGCCTTCGTCAACCCGAGCTACATGGCGTTCAAATCGAAGATGATTCCGGCTGCCGACATCGCCGCCCAGGGTCCGCGCAAAAGCGAAACCGAAGGCGTGCAAGCAAACAAGGGCGCGCCGTACGGCGTTGTCCTCGAAGCGCTGCTGTCGCCGATGGGCCTGCCGTGCCAGGCACCCGCCTGGGGCTACGTGGCCGCGATCGACCTGACCACGCAAAAAACCCTCTGGATGCACAAGAACGGCACCGTACGGGACAGCTCGCCGGTACCGATCCCCTTGAGCATGGGCGTGCCCAGCCTGGGCGGCACCTTCACCACGGCCGGCGGCGTGGGTTTCCTCAGCGGCACGCTGGACCAGTACCTGCGCGCCTATGACGTGAAAAACGGTAAACAGCTCTGGGAAGGCCGCCTGCCGGCCGGCGCGCAGACCACCCCGATGACCTACACCGGCAAGGACGGCAAGCAATACGTGCTGGTGGTTGCCGGTGGTCATGGCTCGCTGGGCACCAAACAGGGCGACTACGTGATGGCCTACAAATTGTCCGAATAGTATTTCAGCGCCACCCCTCTCCTGTAGGAGCGAGCATGCTCGCGATGGTCGTCAACGATAACGCGGGGCACCTGATGCCCCGCGGTGTTGCGTCTACCATCGCGAGCATGCTCGCTCCTACAGGGGGTGTGCGCCGAAAATCCAGCTAACCTGAATTGCTGCTGAACACACCTTCGAATGATCCATTAACCCTCAGGCATCATTGAAACCACCGCCAACCTGCCCCATCTAAGACCCATCCCCATTGCGCAGGTGCCCACATGAGCGACCAGCAGGAATTCCCCGAAGACTTGAGCGACTACGCCGATCCGGAAAACGCCCCCCAACATTCAGCCGGCAAAGGCCTGGCCCTGCCCGGCCAGAATCTGCCGGACAAGGTCTACATCATCCCGATCCACAACCGACCGTTCTTCCCCGCCCAGGTGCTGCCAGTCATCGTCAACGAAGAGCCGTGGGCCGAAACCCTGGACCTGGTGGCCAAGTCCGAGCACCACTCTCTGGCCCTGTTCTACATGGACACGCCCCAGGAAGACCCGCGCCACTTCGACACCTCGGCCCTGCCGCTGTACGGCACGCTGGTCAAGGTGCACCACGCCAGCCGCGAAAACGGCAAGCTGCAATTCGTCGCCCAGGGCCTGACCCGCGTACGCCTCAAGACCTGGCTCAAGCACCATCGCCCGCCGTATCTGGTGGAAGTCGAATACCCGCACCAGCCCACCGAGCCGACCGACGAGGTCAAGGCCTACGGCATGGCGCTGATCAACGCGATCAAGGAATTGCTGCCACTCAACCCGCTGTATAGCGAAGAGTTGAAGAACTACCTCAACCGGTTCAGCCCCAACGATCCCTCGCCGCTAACCGACTTCGCCGCCGCGCTGACCTCTGCAACCGGCAACGAATTGCAGGAAGTGCTCGACTGCGTGCCGATGCTCAAGCGCATGGAAAAAGTCCTGCCGATGCTGCGCAAGGAAGTCGAAGTCGCGCGCCTGCAAAAGGAAATTTCCGCCGAAGTGAACCGCAAGATCGGTGAACATCAGCGCGAGTTCTTCCTCAAGGAACAGCTCAAGGTCATCCAGCAGGAGCTGGGCCTGACCAAGGACGACCGCAGTGCCGACCTCGAACAGTTCGAGCAACGGCTGACTGGCAAGGTACTGCCTGCACAGGTGCAGAAGCGCATCGAAGAAGAGATGAACAAGCTGTCGATCCTCGAGACCGGATCGCCGGAATACGCGGTCACCCGCAACTATCTCGACTGGGCGACCTCGGTGCCGTGGGGCGTGTACGGCGAGGACAAGCTCGACCTCAAGCACGCGCGCAAGGTGCTGGACAAACATCACGCCGGCCTTGATGACATCAAGGACCGCATCCTCGAATTCCTCGCCGTTGGCGCCTACAAGGGCGAGATCAGCGGCTCCATCGTGCTGCTGGTGGGCCCGCCGGGTGTGGGCAAGACCAGCGTAGGCAAATCCATCGCCGAATCCCTGGGCCGGCCGTTCTACCGCTTCAGCCTCGGCGGCATGCGCGACGAGGCCGAGATCAAGGGCCACCGCCGCACCTACATCGGCGCGCAGCCGGGCAAACTGGTGCAGGCGTTGAAAGACGTCGAGGTCATGAATCCGGTGATCATGCTCGACGAGATCGACAAGATGGGCCAGAGCTACCAGGGCGACCCGGCCTCGGCGCTGCTGGAAACCCTGGATCCGGAGCAGAACGTGGAGTTTCTCGACCACTATCTGGACCTGCGGATGGACCTGTCGAAAGTGCTGTTCGTCTGCACCGCCAACACCCTGGATTCGATCCCCGGCCCACTGCTCGACCGAATGGAAGTGATCCGCCTGTCGGGCTACATCACCGAGGAAAAAGTCGCCATCGCCAAGCGCCACCTGTGGCCCAAGCTGCTGGAAAAGGCCGGGGTGTCCAAGGGCAGCCTGAGCATCAGCGACAACGCCTTGAAGTCTTTGATCGACGGTTATGCTCGTGAAGCCGGGGTGCGCCAGTTGGAGAAACAACTGGGCAAACTGGTGCGCAAGGCGGTGATGAAGCTGATCGACGATCCCAAGGCTGTCATCAAGCTCGGCCCCAAAGACCTCGAAGCCTCCCTTGGTCATCCGGTGTTCCGCAACGAGCAGGTGCTGGCCGGTATCGGCGTCATTACGGGCCTGGCCTGGACCAGCATGGGTGGCGCCACCCTGCCGATCGAAGCGACGCGGATTCACACGCTGAACCGTGGTTTCAAGCTCACCGGGCAGTTGGGTGACGTGATGAAGGAATCCGCGGAGATTGCCTACAGCTACGTCAGCTCCAATCTGAAATCCTTTGGCGGCGATCCCAAGTTCTTTGACGAGGCTTTCGTGCACTTGCACGTACCGGAAGGCGCGACCCCGAAAGACGGTCCGAGCGCAGGCGTAACCATGGCCAGCGCCTTGCTCTCGCTGGCGCGCAACCAGCCCCCGAAAAAAGGCGTGGCCATGACCGGCGAACTGACCCTGACCGGGCATGTGCTGCCGATTGGCGGCGTGCGGGAAAAAGTCATCGCGGCAAGACGTCAGAAGATTTTCGAACTGATCCTGCCAGAGGCGAACCGGGGTAATTTCGAGGAACTGCCGGAGTATCTGAAAGAAGGCATCACCGTGCACTTCGCCAAGCGGTTTGCGGATGTGGTGAAGGTGTTGTTCAAATAGCCGTGTAGTGCCTGTAACACCGCCATCGCGGGCAAGCCCGCTCCCACAAGGATGGGTGTCGTACACAAATGCTGTGCACACCGCGAAACCTGTGGGAGCGGGCTTGCCCGCGATGCGGTAGTGCCTGATCAATTGCCTTCGCGGGCAAGCCTCGCTCCTACAGGGATCTATGTCGTACACAACTACTGTGCGCACCACGAAACCTGTAGGAGCGAGGCTTGCCCGCGAAGGCGTCCGCCCTGCCCACCCAATTCTTCCTGCCTGTCACATTTTGTCTTATCTCGGTTATGCTCGCCGTTCGTCGTGAACGCCGGAGCCCCTATGTCCCCCACTCGCCTGTTCGTCCCCCTCGCCCTCGCGCTGCTGGCCGGTTGTGCCACGCCGCCGAAACATAACGTGACCGTGGAAAAACAAAGCGAATGCCCGGTGAAGCTCATCAGCGGGCAGAACCTGATCCTGACCCTGCCCAGCAACCCGACCACGGGTTATCGCTGGTCGATCCAGGATTCGGCCGGTGGCGTGCTGCGCTCGTTGGGACCTGAGGTTTATCGCAATCCGGAAGACGCCGGCGTGGTCGGTGCGGCCGGGGTGTCGACCTGGCGCTTCCAGGCATTCGCTCCCGGCAGCGGACGTTTGCGCCTGACGTCGCAACAACCCTGGGCGCCGGAAGTGCTGCCGGTGGACGCCTTCGACTGCGCCATCTCGGTCAACTGACCATGGGCTGGCTGATCCTGGCGCTGATGGGCGCAGCGACCTTCCTCTACGGCCTGAGCGTGCACGCGTCGCTGCTGTGCCTGCTCGTCAAGCCGCTGCCCGTCCTCGCCCTGCTGGGCTGGCTGCACGACGCACCGCCCGGCGACTACCGCCGCTGGATCAGCCTGGGACTGATTTTTTCCCTGATCGGCGATGTGCTGCTGGCGCTGCCGGGGGATCTGTTCGTGTTTGGGCTGGGCGCGTTTCTGGTGGCGCACCTGGCCTATCTGAAAGCCTATCTGAGCGATTGCCGGCGGTTGGCGTTGTTGCCGCTGATCATCGCCCTGGCTGTGGGCGTAGTGTTGCTGGGGATTCTGATCTCCCACGGGCTGGGGCCATTGCTGATTCCGGTGATTGTCTACGGATTGGCCATCAGCGCCATGCTCTGGCGCGCACTGGCGCGGCTCGGCACCGACGTGCCCAAGCGCTCGGCGCTGCTGGCGGCGGCAGGTGCGGTGGCGTTCGTGTTCTCGGACAGCGTGATCGGGATCAGCCGGTTTGTGGCGCCGTTCGATGCGGCGCCGTATGTGATCATACTCAGTTATTGGTTGGGGCAGTGGGGGATTACGGCTTCGGCGTTTTCCCAGAACCAACGCTGAACCTTCATCCTGACCCTGATCCTGTGGTGAGGGGATTTAGCGAAACGTCGCACCGCCCCGTTGGGCTGCGAAGCGGCCCCAGAACCTGCCATCGCGACTCCACAGACACACCGCATGGCCAGATTTTACGACTGCTGCGCAGCCGAACGGGGATAAATCCCCTCACCACAGATAAGCCCCCTCCCTACACTTGAATGCACTCTCACCGTGCGCGGTTTATCAGACAATCCGCGCATCCCCTCGCCAACTTGGCTAAAATGCCGGCCTTTTCCCCGACACCGCCGGAACCGCCGTGAGCAAAGAACCCGATCGCCTTTTCGCCCAGCCTTTGGCCCAGGTGCCTGACTTCGCCTTTAACGAGGACGTGGTGCGGGTGTTCCCGGACATGATCAAGCGCTCGGTGCCCGGCTATCCGACCATCGTGGAAAACCTCGGCGTGCTCGCCGCGCAGTTCGCCCAGCCCAATAGCGTGCTCTACGACCTCGGTTCATCCCTGGGCGCGGTGACTCAGGCGCTGCGCCGTCACGTTCGCACCGACGGCTGCCGGGTGATCGCTGTGGATAACTCCGCGGCCATGGTCGAGCGTTGCCGCGAATACCTCAACGCTCAGGACTCGATGTTCCAGGAGTTGCTGCCGGTGGACGTGATCGAAGGCGATATCCTCGCCCTCGATTTCCAGCCCGCCTCGGTGGTGGCGATGAACTTCACCCTGCAATTCATCGCCCCGCAACAGCGCACCGAATTGCTCTCGCGCATTCGTCAGTCGTTGCTGCCCGGCGGCGCCTTGATCCTCTCGGAAAAACTGCGCTTCGAAGACGAGCAGGAGCACGCGCTGCTCACCGACCTGCACATCGCCTTCAAGCGCGCCAACGGCTACAGCGAACTGGAAATCGCCCAGAAGCGCAGCGCCATCGAAAACGTCATGAAGCCCGACAGCCTCGAAGAACACCGCGAACGCCTGCTGGCGGCCGGTTTCTCGAAAGTCGTGCCGTGGTTCCAGTGTCTTAACTTTGCCTCGTTGATTGCCTTGCCATGATTGATCTCTCTCCCCTCGCCCGCCGTCTGGCCGGCACGCCGCTGGCCGAATGGGCCAACACCCTGCAAGAGCAACTCGACAAGAAGATGGAGAAGGGCCACGGCGACCTCGAACGCTGGCAAAGCGCGCTTGACGCCCTGCCCGCTGTCCAGCCGACCGAAGTCGATCTGCTCGACGGCCTGAAGCTGGACACCGATTGCGACGACGCCACCCGCGCACAGATGCGCAGCGCGCTGATGGGCCTGTCGCCGTGGCGCAAGGGCCCGTTCGACCTGTTCGGGGTCCACGTCGACACCGAATGGCGCTCGGACTGGAAATGGTCGCGGGTCGCCCCGCACCTGGATCTGAAGGGCAAGCGCATTCTCGATGTCGGTTGCGGCAACGGCTATTACATGTGGCGCATGCTTGGCGCCGGGGCCGACAGCGTGATCGGCGTCGATCCGAACTGGCTGTTCTTCTGCCAGTTCCAGGCCGTGCAGCGTTACCTGTCGCAGCCGAACGCCTGGCACCTGCCGTTTCCCTTTGAGGACCTGCCGCCGAATCTCGAGGGCTTCGACACCGTGTTTTCAATGGGCGTGTTCTACCACCGCCGCTCGCCGATCGAGCACTTGCTGGCGCTGAAGGATTGTCTGGTAAAAGGCGGCGAGCTGGTGCTGGAAACCCTGGTGGTCGAAGGCGACCAGCATCAGGTGCTGGTGCCGGAAGATCGCTACGCGCAGATGCGCAACGTGTGGTTCCTGCCGTCGGTGCCGGCGCTGGAGCTGTGGCTGCGTCGCGCCGGGTTCACGGATGTGCGGTGTGTGGATGTGAGTACCACGACGGTGGAGGAACAGCGCAGTACCGAGTGGATGAAGTATCAGTCGCTGAGTGACTTCCTTGATCCCGAGGATCACAGCAAGACCATTGAAGGCCTGCCGGCGCCGATGCGGGCGGTGATTGTGGCCAGAAAGTAAGCAGATCTCCCTGTTGAAGTAGATCAACTGTGGGAGCGGGCTTGCTCGCGAAGAGGGCGTGTCAGCCGACAAAGATGCTGGCTGACCCACCGCATTCGCGAGCAAGCCCGCTCCCACATTTTGATCTGTGTTCAGTCAGAGGGTTTAGCCCGCCGAGCCTTGAAGAACTCACTCAGCACCGCCCCACACTCCTCCGCCAGCACCCCGCCCTCATACATCACCCGATGATTCAAAAAGCCCTGGGTAAAAAACTGCCCTTGGCTCTGCACGATCCCCGCCTTGGGTTCCAGCGCGCCGTAGACCACTCGCGCAATCCGCGAATGCACGATCAACCCGGCGCACATGCTGCACGGCTCCAGCGTCACGTACAGGGTGCTGCCCGGCAGGCGATAGTTGCTCACGGTCTGTGCAGCAGCGCGGATGGCGACCATTTCGGCGTGGGCGCTGGGGTCGCTGCCGCTGATCGGGCAGTTGAAGCCGCGGCCGATGATCTCGCCGTCCTGCACCAGCACCGCGCCCACCGGCACTTCGCCAAGGGCGGCGCCTTGCGCGGCGAGGGTCAGGGCTTCGCGCATGAAGTCGCGGTCTCGGCTACGGTCGATGATCGCGGCAGGTCTGATCTGACGCATCACGCCACCTCGATGGCGGCCATCAGGCCGGTTTCCATGTGGTCGATCACGTGGCAGTGGAACATCCACACCCCAGGGTTATCCGCCACCAGCGCCACTTGCGCGCGCTCGTTCTTGCCCAGCAGGTACGTATCGGTGAAGTACGGAATCACCTTGTGCCGGTTCGAGGCGATCACCTTGAAGCTCATGCCGTGCAGGTGGATCGGGTGCTGGTACTGAGTCATGTTCTTCAATTCGAAAATGTAGCTCTTGCCCTTCTCGAGCTTGGCGATCGGGCGATCGGCGCAGGTCTTGTCGGTGATGTCCCAGGCCTTGCCGTTGATCTGCCACAGGCTCGGCGGCTTGCCGTTCTCGACGTTGACCGACACCGAGCCCACCCATTCGAAATTGAAGTTGAGTTTCTCGGCATTGGCCAGGTCCGGCTCGGCCACAGGGTTGGCGGGCAGCGCCGGTGGCCACTCGGTCGGCGCATCGCTGTTGGCCACCGAGCGGAAAGTCCCCAGGCGCACCGGGCCGTTGCGCAGGGACAGCTCTTCACCGGCAGCCGGCGCCTTGATCGCCAGGCAAATGCGCATGCCGGGGCCGAGCCAGTATTCCTTGCCCAGTGGCCGAGGTTCCACCGGGTTGCCGTCCAACGCGTAGATCTGTGCCTCGACGCCCGGAATATTCAGGCGATAGGTCAGGGTGTTATCCAGATTGAGCAGGCGCACGCGGGTGATCTGCCCGGCCGGCAACTCGATCACCGGCTGCGGCACGCCATTGATGGTCGCCAGGCGCCCGGCCGTACCGCCACGGGCCGCTTCCCGGGGAATGCTGAACTCGACGAAATTGCCCTCGTCATCGACATGCCAGTTCTTGAGGCTAAGAGTTTTCTCGTACTTGAAGCCGGTCGGCTCGCGCTCTTCGATGATCAGCGGCCCGACCAGCCCGCGGCCCAGCTCTTCGCTGCTGTTGACGTGGGGGTGATACCAGTAGCTGCCGGCATCCGGCACGCGGAACTTGTAGTCGAAATATTCCCCCGGCAGCACCGGCAATTGCGACACGTAGGGCACGCCGTCCATTTCCAGCGGCAGGCGGATGCCGTGCCAGTGGATGGTGGTCGCCACCGGCAGGTGGTTGATGAAGCGCACCCGCAGCCATTCACCCTGACGCACCCGCAGCTCGGTTCCCGGCGCCGACGGGCCGAACGCCCAGGCCGGGGTCTTGTGCCCGGCCACCAGTTCGACGTCCAGCGGCGCGGCAATCAGCTCATAGTCGTGGCCCGCCTCGGCATCGGCCATCTTGCCCAGCCAGTAGCGCGACGCGCCGCCTGCGCCCACGCCAACGACAACAAGACCGGCCAGGCCACCGAGGATTTGGCGACGGGTAAAGGACATGAACTCAACTACCTCACGTATCAGCGACAGGCACCGGGCCTGGAAAAGGCGAATACGATACACCTGCGATTGCGAAACAGTAAGGGCAGCGCGGCGGATGGACGCAGGCTGCGGTAGATAAGTAGCGCATTACCCCCCGGCTAACTGGCCACCCTTGAGCCCCCCTCACTCAAGGAACAGAGCCCATGAAACCGCCACAACCCGACGCCTTACCCAACGCCGCCGACCGAGAAGCCCTCAAATCACTGGTCCCCACCCTGGTCGAAGCCTGCCCCGACCTGTACGAAATGGCCTGCTCAATCTCGCGGGATATCCTGGCCAGTCATGGCCTCACCCACCTGCAACCCGAACAGGTTTACTTCCACCGCTTTCACGCCGCCCAAAGCAGCCCGCTGACCTTCACCGGCTGGGAGCACCGCGTGGAAATCCCTCGGGAATCCCTGACACTGCCGCAACTGGTCATCCAGCGTTTCAGCGTGCACGACCAGGACAACGCCGACCTGCTCGACGCCGACGCGGGCTTCTACACCGCAGGCCCGGATGCCGGTAACTACGACCAGAGCAACGAAGTCCGGCTGCACGCCAGCGATGTACTGAAGGCGTTCTGGGACATCAACTTCGCCGATCAGTACCGGCAACGGGTCAAGTCGTTCTGGGCCAAGCACAGCAAGACCTTCAGGGCCTTGGCCAAATGCACCTTCCTGGCCAAGGCCATGGAGGACCGCGAAAGCGGGCGACTTTCGGACGAAAATTTCAAGACCGTGGTCAGGGCCGTGGCCGGCAACGCCAGCTGGCCGGTGACGCGGCAAATGCTCGAAGACGAAGCCCCGCCGGCCAAGGAGGTGCGCGTCAGCCTGCTGAAAATCGGCGGCTTCGTCGCCACCGACATTCTGTGCATCGTCGATGCCCGGGGCCGCAAGATCATCTATACCCCCGGCGAAGTCTGGGGCGTGCACGCCCTGCAATCCGATCGCCACGTGCATTGGTGGGTGCTGTCGAAAACCAGGACGCCGTCCGATCGCAAACGCTTCATGGCGCATTTTCAGGTGGCCGACCACGACATCATGGAAGACACCTCCTCGCGCCAGAGCGCCAAGCGGCTGTGGCTCGATGCTCTGACTCCGAGCGCAGCGCTGGCCTCGCTGATTTTCCGCGAACCGCACATCGAGAATGTCGGGCTTACCCATGTGCTCGATCTGATGGTCAGCACCTGGGACAGCGACAATCACAATCTGGTGGCAGACCAGGCCGAAGCGCTGGATGGCGATGCATTCACCTTCCTCGCCCACGCGACCCATGCCCGGATGATCAGCGACGCCGAGTTCATGCTGCATTCCAACGGCGAGCTGCGTAAAAAACTCTGGGTGGGATATCTGAACGCCTTTAACCGCATGTTCGGCCCGATGGCAGCGGTGGGTTGGCCGGTGGCGCTGGCGGTGGTCGGCGCGGGCATCGCCAACGTCGGCCTGCAGATCGATCAGGCGGTCAACGGCAAGACCCCGATGGCGCGCAAGTCGGCAGTGACCGCAGCGATTTTCACCGCCATCGATACGCTGTTCAACGCGACTTTCCTGGGCGGCGAAGCGCTTCCGGAAATCGCCGAAACCTCGATGCTCATCGAAGAAGAAGAGGCACTGGTCGGGGCAGAGAAAGCCCGCACACCGCTGCCGCCGCTGGAGGACATCGCACCGAAACAGGTGCTGCCTGCGGCGCCGGAAGATTTTCTCGAAACCTTCAAGACCACCATCACCGAACCCACCCGCGCCGACTTCGACAACCCGAGGTTCCAGGAAATCATCCTGACCCCGTCCGGCAAGCGCTACATCATGATGCGCCGCCGGGGCGTCGACGCCTTCTTCCAGGTCCGATATGTCGAGCAGATGCGCGGCTGGATCATCATCGATCCGGTGCATCCCTATTCGTTCTATCGCAATGTGCCGGTGCGCCTGAACGAGGCGCTGAAATGGGAACCCGCTGCCCGCCCGGGGCTGCGCGGTGGCATGAAGGTGTTCGGCGACTGGCCCTGGGGGCACACCGCCAATCCGCTGCCCGAAGTCACGCTGGAACCGCTGCCCTACGATGTTCCCCAACCGTCCACCACGGCAATGCGGCCTTTGGCCGACGCCCATGTCGATGATTTCCCGCTGGACGCCGTGCACGGCAACGACAGCCTCTACCAGGACTTCAAGGCCCTGCGCCGCAGCCTGTACGACGATGCCATCGAGTTCTACAAAAACCCAAACCTGCCACCCCGCCCGCTCGTGCCGACCTTCAAACCCTCGACGCCCTTCGCCGACATGAGCAAGCGCCTGTTCAAGGAAGGCACCGGCCTGGTCATGGGCCAGGACAGCGCCGCCACCGGCGCCAGGCGCACGCTGATCGACAACTTTAAGGTGTTGAACAAGCAGAAGGTCAGGACCCTGTACCTGGACCGATTGATGGCCGATTTCCATCAGTCCGATCTCGATCTTTTCCACCGGACCGGAAAGATGCCGTCCACGCTGGAAGACTCGCTCAAGGCCCTGGACCTGCGCCTGGGCGGCGACCCGGCCGGTCCCCACAGTTACACGGCGCTGATCAAGGCCGCGCAGAAAAACCACATCCGCGTGCAAGCCATCGACTGTCTGGCCAGCCGTCGCTTCCCGCACATGGAGCACACCGGCAAAGTCAGTGGCCGCAAGATGATGAACTTCTATTCCGACTCGGTGATCCGCGCCGACCAGAGCGCACGCGGGGCCAATCGCTGGGTGGCGCTGGTGGACGATGAGCGTGCGAGCAGCCTGGACAACGTGGCCGGCCTGGGTGAGTTGCAAGGCACTGTCGCGCTGCGGGTGGAAGAGGTGCCGGTGGGCAAGGCCGCCGGTTTGTCGGTGGATCCGGGCAGGAAATTGCTGGATGTGCTGGGCCGGCCGATCGATCTGGTGAAAAGCGAACTGCGCCTGCAACTGGACGCCCCGCCGCCGACGATCACGGCCAACAGCCTCGACAACGCGCTGCCCACAAGAGGCATGTTCATGATCGAGGAGTCCGCCACGATCATCCATCGCAGCGGCGACGGGTCTCTGGTCCGCACGACGATCCAGCACGACAGCGGCGGTTTTCTCGTGATTCGCCCGCGCTGGAGTTCGGTCAGCGGGCGCCACTTCAACAGCCTCCATGAATTGGCCGCGGCTCTGGAAGAAGAGGAAGGGCTGTCGCTGAGGCGCGTGCGCATCGATCCAGCGGCGAAAGAATCGCCGACGGTTGAACCGTCGCCCGCCACTTCCGGCCCGAGCAAGCTGCCCAGCGTGGAGTCGACACTGCCCGACACTGCGCTGATCCACTCACCCTATGAAGTCCCGCCGCCACTTCGCGGAGCCTTGAAGCGGGCGGCCTTCAACTTGGACAGCAAGTCACTGAGTGATCGCATCATCACCCTGGACGACGAGGTTCACTTGCAAACCTTCAAGTCCCTGCGCAAACAGTTGTATGAGACTGCGACGAACTTCTTTGCCAATCTGCATCTTGCCGAGCGCCCGGGGATACCGTCCGTTGACCCAACTGCGAGCGCCGAAGCGTTCATAGACGCGTGGCTCAAGGAGTTCCAAGGGCTGGTGATCGGTGAAAGCCATGGCGAAATCGGCAGCAAGCAATGGCTGATCGAAAACATGCCCCTGCTCGCGCGCAAGGGCGTGAAGACCCTGTACATGGAACACCTGCTCACGGACTTTCATCAGGCGGCGCTGGATAACTTCGCCAGCACCTCGGTCATGCCCGGGGACCTCGAGCTGTACTTGCAAGCACTGGACAACGGTCACATGACCGACCCGCTGAGGCGTTTCAATTTCCTCGAAGTGGTGAAGGAAGCCCAGCGCAACGGCATCCGGGTCCAGGCCATCGACTGCATGGCCAGTTACCGGCTTCAGGGCATGGCGACTCTCAACAAGACTTCCCGACTGAAGATGATGAACTTCTTCGCCCAGACCATCATCGACGCCGACCAGGCCGCGCGCGGGCCGCACAAGTGGGTGTCGCTGATGGGCAACTCCCACGCCAATACCTACGAGGGTGTCGCCGGGGTCAGTGAACTGGAGAAGGCGCTGGGGCTGCGCATCGAGGATGTGAGCATGGGACAGGGACGCGGATTCGAACCGGACCCGGGCAGAACCTTCGTCGACGATCTGGGCAGGCCGACCGCTCAGGTCACGAGTGATTTGCGCCTGCAAGTGGCGACACCCTGGAAGGGAAAATCGAGCGAGGAGGTCGCACAGCTTCTGAGCAGACCCGGGATGTACACCCTGACCCGTGAGCCCGGCGGTACCTGGCTGATTCACCGGGGACGGGACAACAGCATCGTGAAAACCCTTATCGACTTCGAGTCCGGCCGCTACTTCATCGAACGCCCCACGTGGCCGACGCTGCATGAGAAACGCTTCGACAGCATGCAGGCATTGATCACGGCCATCGAGGGGCGGGGACTGAAGCTAGCTGGCTGATCAACATTTTGAGGTGAGGGGATTGCCCCTCACCACACTCACTCAAGGAACAGAGTCTATGGAACCGACATCTCCTCATCCCCTGCCCAACGCCGCCGACAAGGCCGCCCTCAAGGCCATCGCCACCAACCTGATCAACGCCTGCCCAAGCCTGCACGACACGGCCCACGGCATCGCTGCGGACCTGCTGAAAAAATACGGCGTCGTCGGCCTCGACCCCGATCAGGTCTACTTTCATCGCTTCAAGACCGCGCAAAGCCTGGCCCCCTCCTTCACCGGCTGGCAGCACTACGCGGAAAAACCCTACGAATCCCAGACCCTTACGCAACTGGTGATCCACCGTTTCCGCGCCACCGATCAGGACAACGCCGACCTGCTGGATCTGTACGGCGGCTTCTATACCGCCGACCCCGACGCCGAAAACTTCGATGCCTCCAACGAAGTGCGTCTGCATGGCAACGATGTGTTGAAGGACTTCTGGAAGATCGATTTCAGCACCCTTTATCGCAGCAAACTGCAGGCGTTCTGGAGCGACTACTCCAGTGATTTCCGCACCCTGGCCAAATGCAGTTTCCTGAGCAAGGCCATCGAAGCACGGGACAGCGGGCAGCTCAGCGACGCGGACTTTCAGACTGCCGTCAGTGCAGTGATCGGCCCGCTGACCTGGCCGATCAGCCTGCACACGCTGCACAGCGAAACCCCGGTCGGTGTTGACCTGAAGGTCTTCGCACTGGACGTCGCCGGCCATGTGGCGACCGACATTCTGCGCATCATCGACCCTTCGGGCCGGCAGATCCTCTACGTACCCGGCGATGTCGAAGCGTTCCATGTCATGGAAACCGCAGCCGCCATGCACTGGTGGATCCTGGACCAGTTGAACGAGCGCGCGCCTCGCCAACTGTTCCTCAAGCATTTCCCCCTCGCCGACCAGCAGCAGATCACTGAAGGCATCACCGACCTGATGAACCGGCTCGTCAGCACCTGGGGACATTCCGACCACCACCTGATCAACCAGAAAAATCTGTCGGTCACCGGCGACGCCTTCACCTGGTTGCGTGACAGGACGCGAGCCGCGATGTCCGCCGAAGCCGACCTGTCTCTGACATCCAATGGCGACCTGCGCAAGAAATTGTGGATCGGTTACCTGAGCGCCGGCTTGAAGGTGTTCGGCCCGATGGCCGCAGTGGGCTGGCCGGTGGCATTACCGGTGATCGGCGCCAGCCTCGCCAGCATGGGACTGAACATCGATCAGGCGGTCAACGGCAAGACCTCCGCCGAGCGCAAGGCCGGGGTCATCGGGGCGATCTTGAGTGGCATCGATCTGCTGTTCAATCTGCCATTCCTGAAAGGCAGCGGATCACTGGCGGAAGTTGGCGCCGAACTGGAGGCCGCCGAGGCTGCCGAATGGGCGGACCTGAAACCCGAGCCACCGGAACTCTCGAACGAAATCAGCCCCGTCCCGGAAGAGCCGCCTGCGCCCGCCACTTCCGACATCCCGCAGAAATACCAATCCAATGAGCTGCTGGCCTGGTACAAGCCGGGCACCGAGCCCGGGAAATTCCAGGGCATCTACCGACTCGCCGGCGACCCGCCCTACGCCATCTCGATGAACAACAGAGCCTATTACGTGCGCTACTTCACCGACTCGCAGGGCGGCGGATTCTGGGCGATCGTCGATCCGGTGCGACCCAACCAGCTCATCCACTCGATACCCGTGCGCCTGAATGCACAGGGCAATTGGGAGCGCATGCCGCGTCTGGGCCTCAAGGGCGGTGGCCTGTGTCAGGGCAAACAGTGCGCGGTGGACATCGAACTAGACGAACGCTTGCCAGAGCCTGCACCTGAATCGAGCGCCTCGCCGTCACCCGAGCCTCAACCCGGCGACATCCATCTTGTGAAAACCCACTACGACGTCGACCCCGCCCTTCGAACCGAATTGAGAAAGTGGGCCCTGCAATTGAACGAAACCCACGTTCAAGTGCAGCTCGGACCGAATGGCAACCTGATCCCGGTGGATCGCTATGGCCCGAACTTCGCCAGCAAGGCCCGGGCACTGGTCGGCGCCGCCGGGCGCTTCTATCAGCTCATGTCCTGGCGCAGTCTGCCGCTGCGTCCCGCGATACCAGCGGTCTCTCCTTCGACAACCTTCCCCGAGCTGATCAGCCTGATCTTCAAGGAAGCGCCGGGCATGGTTCTCGCGGAAACACCGGGACGCATCACCAGCATGCGCCTGCTGATCGAAAACATGCCCGGCCTGGCCCGAGAAGGTGTCCGGACGCTCTACGTACGTCGCTTGCTCAACGACTTTGCCCAGATCGACCTGAACGCCTACTTCGAGTCCGGCGTCATGTCCAAGGACCTGCGCGAATACCTGACCAGCCTGGGCACCGATCCCGCCGGACGCTTCAACGAGCTGGAACTGGTGAAAGCCGCCAGAGAGAACGGCATCCGCGTCCAGGCCACGGACTGTGCAGCAACCTACCGCAAGCCGATGCCCTTCCTGCGCAGCGAAGAACAAATGAGCACCAACCACCTGACCGCCAACATCATGTTCATGGACCGCACCCTCAATGGCGCCGGCAAATGGGTGGCCGTGACCGGAGTGGAAAACACCAACGTGTTCAGAGGAATGGCCGGCGTGAGCGAGCTGGAAGGCGGCATCGGCGTGCGGATCGAAGAAGTCAGCCCGGGCCAGGGCGAGCGCATTTCCCCCGATCCCGGCATCGAGATAAAACGCGGCCCCGTCCAGCAGCCCAACCCGATGCGCGGAACCTTCGACCCCTTTCACGCCGACCTGCTGGTCCGCGCGGAAGCGCCTGCGGTCATCCGCGACGAACTGCAAACCAGCAAACTGCTCTATCGTCCGGGCATGTACGTGTTCGAAGGTGCACAGGGCGACTACACACTGGTTCACCGCAGCCAGACCAACATGCTCGTGCGAACACCCGTGCGGACCAGCGCTGCCGGGCAGCTCTACATCGTTCGCCCGTCATGGGGGGAGCAAGTCAGTGATGTGCGCTTTGGCAATCTGCAGCAACTGTCCGAGGCGTTGGAAAGCAGAGGGCTGAGCTTGCAGAGCCGTCTGCCTGACTGAAACCCGAACTCTGTATATCACTTGGCCCCCTTGTGGGAGCGGGCTTGCTCGCGAAGGCGGTGTGTCAGGCGACGGAGATGTCGGATGTGCCGACCTCTTCGCGAGCAAGCACGCTCCCACAGGGGCTGCAGGGTTACCTGATACACCGCGTTGCCTGACTTTATGACTGCTTCGCAGTCGGACGCAGGCTTCGCCAGCTGCTACAAGTCTCAAAAAAACCATAAAAAAACCCTGGCCAAGGCCAGGGTTTTCTTTGTGCTTCACAGCTACCTGTATCGCGGGATCATTCCCACTCGATGGTCGCTGGCGGCTTGCTCGACACGTCGTAGGTCACGCGGGAGATGCCTTCGATTTCATTGATGATGCGGCCGGAAACGGTTTCCAGCAGTTCGTAAGGCAGGTGTGCCCAACGCGCGGTCATGAAGTCGATGGTTTCCACCGCACGCAGGGCCACGACCCAGGCGTAACGACGGCCGTCGCCCACCACGCCAACCGACTTCACCGGCTGGAACACCACGAATGCCTGGCTGACCTTGTGGTACCAGTCGGCCTTGCGCAGTTCTTCGATGAAGATGTGGTCGGCGCGACGCAGCAGGTCGGCGTATTCCTTCTTCACTTCGCCGAGGATGCGCACGCCCAGGCCCGGGCCCGGGAACGGGTGGCGGTAGACCATGTCGTACGGCAGGCCCAGTTCCAGGCCCAGACGACGGACTTCGTCCTTGAACAGTTCGCGCAGTGGCTCGACCAGTTTCAGGTTCATTTCTTCCGGCAGGCCGCCCACGTTGTGGTGCGACTTGATCACGTGAGCCTTGCCGCTTTTCGCGCCAGCCGACTCGATCACGTCCGGATAGATGGTGCCCTGAGCCAGGTACTTGATGTTTTCAAGTTTGTTGGACTGGGCATCGAACACGTCGATGAAGGTACGGCCGATGATCTTGCGCTTCTTCTCTGGGTCGGCTTCGCCGGCCAGGTTGTCGAGGAACTGGTCCTCGGCGTTGGCGCGGATCACCTTGACGCCCATGTTCTCGGCGAACATGGCCATCACTTGCTCGCCTTCGTGCAGACGCAGCAGGCCGTTGTCGACGAATACGCAGGTCAGCTGGTCGCCGATGGCCTTGTGCAGCAGCGCGGCAACGACCGAAGAGTCGACACCGCCGGACAGACCCAGCAGCACGTTGTCGGTGCCGACCTGGGCGCGAACCTGGGCGATGGCGTCTTCAGCGATCTTCGACGGGGTCCACAGGGCTTCACAGCCGCAGATGTCGAGAACGAAACGAGACAGGATGCGACCGCCCTGCTTGGTGTGGGTCACTTCCGGGTGGAACTGCACGCCGTAGTAAGCGCGGTCGTCGTTGAACATGCCAGCGATCGGGCAGCTCGGGGTGCTGGCCAGGATGTGGAAGTCGCCTGGCATTTTGGTGACCTTGTCACCGTGGCTCATCCACACGTCGAGGCCGAACATGCCGTCGGCGTCGACGTGGTCTTCGATACCGTCCAGCAGGCGGCTCTTGCCGACCACATCGACACGGGCATAACCGAACTCACGCAGTTCGGAGCCTTCAACCTTGCCGCCCAGTTGCTCGGCCATGGTCTGCATGCCGTAGCAGATACCGAAAACCGGTACGTCCAGGTCCCAGACCGCCTGTGGCGCGCGCGGGCTGTCGGCGACGTGTACCGACTCCGGGCCGCCTGCGAGGATGATCCCCTTTGGCGCGAATTCGCGGATCGCTTCGTCATCCATGTCGAACGGGTGCAGTTCGCAGTACACGCCGATCTCGCGCACGCGGCGGGCGATCAGTTGGGTGTACTGGGAACCGAAGTCGAGGATCAGGATGCGGTGAGCGTGAATATCGAGGGCCATGATTCAGTCTCGTCTAAGTCATTCAGAAACAGTCGTGATTCAGAAACAACTCGGGGCTGAATAAAACAGCCCCGGTCGTTAACTTTTTGCTTGAAGGCTCAACCTACGCGGTAGTTTGGCGCTTCCTTGGTGATCTGTACGTCGTGTACGTGGGATTCGGCCATGCCAGCGCCGGTGATCCGCACGAACTCAGGCTTGGTGCGCATCTCTTCGATGGTGGCGCTACCGGTGTAGCCCATCGAGGAACGCAGGCCGCCCATCAACTGGTGGATGATCGCGCTCAGGGTGCCCTTGTAAGGAACACGGCCTTCGATGCCTTCCGGAACCAGTTTCTCGGCGCCGGCCGAGGAGTCCTGGAAGTAACGGTCGGAGGAACCTTGAGCCTGGGACATGGCGCCCAGCGAACCCATGCCGCGGTAAGCCTTGTACGAACGGCCCTGGAACAGTTCGATCTCGCCCGGTGCTTCTTCGGTACCGGCGAACATCGAGCCCATCATCACGCAGGAGGCACCGGCAACGATGGCCTTGGACAGGTCACCGGAGAAACGGATGCCGCCGTCGGCGATCAACGGAACACCGGTGCCTTCAAGGGCAGCGGCGACGTTGGCGATGGCACTGATTTGCGGGACGCCGACACCGGCGACGATACGGGTGGTGCAGATCGAGCCAGGGCCGATACCGACCTTGACTGCGTCAGCGCCAGCTTCGGCCAGAGCCTTGGCGGCAGCGCCGGTGGCGATGTTGCCGCCGATGACCTGCACTTCAGGGAAATTCTCTTTGACCCAGCGAACGCGGTCGATCACGCCCTTGGAGTGACCGTGAGCGGTGTCGACCACCACCACGTCCACACCGGCATTGACCAGGGCGGCAACGCGGTCGCCGGTGTCTTTACCGGTACCGACGGCGGCGCCAACGCGCAGACGACCTTGATCGTCCTTGCTGGCCAGCGGGTAAGCCTTGGCTTTTTCGATGTCGTTGACGGTCATCATGCCTTTGAGGGCGAACTTGTCGTCGACGATCAGAACGCGTTCGATGCGGTGCTTGTGCAGCAGCTCGCGAACGTCGTTCTTGTCGGCGCCTTCCTTGACGGTGACCAGACGCTCTTTGGGCGTCATCACTTCGCGGACGCTGATGTCCAGGCGGCTTTCGAAACGCACGTCACGGGAGGTGACGATGCCGATCAGATCGCCATCGTGCAGCACCGGTACGCCGGAAATGTTGTGCAGGCGGGTCAGTTCGAACAGGTCACGAACCGAGGCGTCGGCCTCGATGGTGATCGGGTCTTTGACGACGCCGGCTTCGAACTTCTTGACCTTGCGGACTTCGGCAGCTTGCTGCTCGATGGTCATGTTCTTGTGGATGATGCCGATGCCACCTTCCTGAGCCATGGCGATTGCCAGACGGGCTTCAGTAACGGTGTCCATGGCGGCAGAAACCAGAGGAATGTTCAGCTCGATGCCACGGGTAAGGCGGGTCTTCAGACTGACTTCGTTAGGAAGTACCTCGGAATAACCGGGCACGAGGAGAATGTCGTCGAATGTCAGAGCTTCTTGGCTGATACGCAGCATCGCGGGGGCTCCCGAGCGGGAAAATGGAAGCGCGCCATTATAGTCAGACACCCCTTCGGGTTCAATGTAAAACTCTGTCTAATATTCGCATTACTGATATACGGGAATTTTCGCTGTATGTAGGAGCTGCCGAAGGCTGCGATCTTTTGATCCTGCCTTCACCTGTAGGAGCGAAGCTTGCTCGCGAAGAGGCCCGACCAGTCAGCATAAAAGTCAAAGTCAAAAGATCGCAGCCTTCGGCAGCTCCTACACGGAAATGCGGTATTTCAGAGTTCGACTTTGACCCAACTGACAGGCTGATCCAGCCAATCGGCGAATTCGTCGAGGAAGCTTTGCTTGAACCCGGCTTCGGCCCAGTTGTTGAAGATGAAGCCCAGGTTGGAGAAGGCGCATTCCTGCAGGTATAAAAAGCCGTTGATGTCGTCTTCATGCCCGCATTCAGGACAGGTGAAGTTGTCGGTGCGCCCGGGCATCCAGTCTTCCAGGCTCTCGAACAGCGCTTCGCCGATTTCCTGACGGCACTCGGCGCAGCCTGCCTCCCCCAGAAAACCCTTGGCCGGCGTAAAGATGCAGCGCTTGGTAACGATCTCCAAGCCATTGATCGGTTCGCCGAAGGGCAGCGCTTCCGGGTGCAGGACCACGGTGCGGGCGCCTTCGCCGATGGCGTGGGCCATGCGGTTGCCGGTGCGGCCGCAGGTGCTGAGCTGTTCTTCGATGATGTTCTTGCGCACCAGCCAACGCACGATCGCCCGGGCCCGGGGCTCGTGCACCGGCAGTGTGGAGATTTTCGGGACGATGATGCTTTGCGAGTTCATGGGTACAGGCCACGGCGTTGAAAAGTGAAATGCCCTGTAGGAGCGAGGCTTGCCCGCGAAGGCGTCATCACATTCAACAATATTGTCGATTATGAAATCGCTTTCGCGGGCAAGCCTCGCTCCTACAGGTTTTGCAGGGGCAGACCTATAGAGGTATAGGCCCGCCAGCACTGTTTTTACAGCTCGACGACAACCGCCTTGGACGCACGGGTCGCCTTGGCGCGGGCGGCTTCGATGGACTCGTCGCGCGCCAGGGCCACGCCCATGCGGCGCTGGCCGTTGACTTCAGGCTTGCCGAACAGGCGCAGCGCGGTGTCCGGTTCGCTCAGGGCGGCGCCCAGGTTGGCGAATGCGGTCTGGGTCGACTGGCCTTCCACCAGAATCACCGCCGACGCCGAAGGCCCGACCTGACGGATCAGCGGGATCGGCAGGCCGAGGATCGCCCGCGCGTGCAGGGCGAATTGCGACAGGTCCTGAGAAATCAGAGTCACCAGGCCGGTATCGTGCGGGCGCGGCGACACTTCGCTGAACCACACCTGATCACCCTTGATGAACAGCTCGACGCCAAACAGACCGCGACCGCCCAAGGCCTCGGTGACGGCCTTGGCCACGCGCTCGGATTCGGCCAGGGCAACCGGGCTCATGGCCTGTGGCTGCCAGGATTCCTGGTAGTCGCCCTTCTCCTGACGGTGGCCGACCGGTGCGCAGAACGTGGTGCCGCCGACGTGACGCACGGTCAGCAGGGTGATTTCGTAGTCGAAATCGATGAAGCCTTCGATGATCACCCGGCCTTTGCCGGCACGGCCGCCTTCCTGCGCATAGTCCCAAGCCGTCTGCACGTCATCGACGCTGCGCAGCAGGCTCTGGCCCTTGCCCGAGGAACTCATGACCGGCTTGACCACGCACGGGAAACCGAGGTCTTCGACAGCCTTGCTGTAGTCCTCAAAGGTGTCGGCGAAGTGGTACGGCGAGGTCGGCAGGTCCAGCTCTTCGGCGGCCAGGCGACGGATGCCTTCGCGGTTCATGGTCAGCTGGGTGGCGCGCGCGGTCGGGATCACGGTGAAGCCTTCGGCTTCCAGTTCCACCAGGGTCGCGGTGGCGATGGCTTCGATTTCCGGCACGATGAAGTGCGGCTTCTCGGCCTCGATCACTGCGCGCAGAGCGGCGCCGTCGAGCATGTTGACCACGTGGCTGCGGTGCGCAACCTGCATGGCCGGGGCATTGGCGTAACGGTCCACGGCAATCACTTCAACGCCCAGGCGTTGCAGCTCGATCACCACTTCCTTGCCCAACTCGCCACAGCCACACATCAATACGCGGGTCGCGGTAGGCGACAATGGAGTTCCGATACGGGTCATCTGCAGGTCCTCAAAGAAGCGATCATCGAGGGAAGCACGCTTCCCTGGGGGAGAAAGCGCGGCATTTTACATGAACTGCAGGGTTTGGCTTCAGCTGACGACAGCCTGTTTGCGCAGACGCCAGGCCATGATCAGCCACACGGCGGTGACGCCGGCGAACTTCGAGCCCAGGGCGGTGAGGATCACGCCGGGGGTCAACGCGTCGATCATGCCGAAAAAGATGAAGGTATCGAGGGGAATGCTCAGGGCCGAACTTATCCACAGGCGGTCGTGCAGCGGGCGCTTGGTGATGCTGAACACCAGCCAGTCGATGCACTCGGACACTGCGAACGCCGTGGCGCTGGCCAGGGCGATGGACGGATCGGAGGTGACATAGGACAGCACCAGCGCCACCAGCATGGCCGCAATCGCGCCATGGCCGAAGCGGGTTTGCACCATGTCGCGCAGGATAAACACCAGCCCGCCCCAGGCCGACCAAATGATGTCCAGGTGCGGAGCGGTGGAAAAGGCGAAATTGATCAGCACGACGCTGCTGATGTAGGCGATCAGGAAGAACATGGAAGTACCTGTCAGATTGGCGCACAGGGTACTTCATCTTTGCCGCATAAATAAGCAGCGGTGAGATCAGTTGTGGCGAGGGGGCTTGCCCCCGTTGGGTTGCGAAGCAGCCCCAAAAAGAAGGGACTGCTGCGCAGTCCAACGGGGGCAAGCCCCCTCGCCACAGGCAAGCCCCCTCACCACAAAAGCACTCAGGGTTTGGGAGTTAACATCCACACCAACCCACTGGCCTTGGCCCGCTCATGGCACAACCCCAGCACCTTGCGGCGCTCGTCGTTGTCCATCCGGCTCCAGCGGGTGATTTCCTCGACGGTGCGTTGGCAACCGGTGCAGATGTCGTCATCGTCCAGCGCGCAAATGCTCACGCAGGGCGATGCGACGGGGCGTTCGGGGGTCGTCATTCTTCCTGCTCGGCCAGATCGCGGGCATAACGCTGGGCGTTATGCACATAGTGGGCGGCGCTGGCCTGGAGCATCTGGATCTGCGCCTCGGTCAACTCGCGCACCACCTTGCCCGGCGAGCCCATGACCAGCGATCCGTCCGGAATTTCCTTGCCTTCGCCGATCAGCGAATTGGCGCCGATGATGCAGTTCTTGCCGATCTTGGCGCCGTTGAGGATCACCGAGTTGATGCCGATCAAGCTGTTGTCGCCGACCGTGCAGCCGTGGAGCATAACGTTGTGGCCGATGGTCACCCCGGTGCCGATGGTGAGCGGGTAGCCCATGTCGGTGTGCATCACGGTGCCGTCCTGCACGTTGCTGTTCTTGCCGATCAGGATCAACTCGTTGTCGCCGCGCAACACGGCGTTGAACCAGACGCTGGCGCCCTCTTCCAGTTTGACCTTGCCCACCAGCACGGCATTGGGGGCGACCCAGCTCTGTGGGTGAGTCTCGACACGGGCGTCGCCCAGGCGGTATTTCATCTATCTATCCTCAGGGCATCACGTGTTCAGGCCATTCGAACGATGGCTCAAGTATTGATAAAGCTTTTGGGCGGCTGGTGCAGGCTGATCCTGGCGTCATAGAGCAGGTTGATCAGTTCGACCACCATGATCGCCGTCAGCCCCCAGATCTTGTACCCCCCATAACGGTAGCTCGGGACGTACCAGCTGCGACCCTGATAGTCGATGCGATGGGTGTGTTCGCGCGGGTCCTCGCGGAAGAACTCCAGCGGCACGCTGAACACCGCGGCGATTTCCGCATCGTTGGCCTGGTATTCGACGAAATCCGGAATCACGCCCACATAAGGGGTGACCTTGATGCCGTGCAGGGAAATCAACGGACTGAGCGGCCCGATCACTTCCACCAGTCCCGGCGGCAGGCCGATCTCTTCTTCGGCTTCACGTAGCGCGGTGAATATCAGGTCCGGGTCTTCGGGGTCGCGACGACCACCGGGGAAGGCGACTTCGCCGCCATGGGTCGAGAGCCCGCTGGCGCGCAGGGTCAGCACCAGCTCCGGTTCATCACTGCGGGTGATGGGCACCAGTACGGCGGCCTCGGGGAAACGACGGTCGGTCTCCAGCGTGCGCGGTGTGTGGTTACTGACCCGATGCAGTAGCTCATCCAGCATGAGTGTTCTCGATCTGTGCCTTACCCCGCATCATGCACCAATCACTGCGGTCGCCCAACCCCCCGGACAACGGCGTGTCGCGAAACGACAACTTGCCGACAGACACCGCCGCACGCCAAGATAGGCGCAGCATTCAGGAACCCAAGCATGAAATTTTGCAGCCAGTGCGGTAACCCGGTCACCCAGCGTATTCCCGAAGGCGATTCGCGTCTGCGTTTCGTCTGCGACAGTTGCCAGACCATCCATTACCAGAACCCCAACATCGTCGCCGGCTGCGTGGCGACCTGGGGCACCAAGGTCCTGCTGTGCCGCCGCGCCATCGAGCCGCGCCTGGGTTACTGGACCCTGCCCGCAGGCTTCATGGAAAACGGCGAAACCATTGAACAGGCGGCCATCCGCGAAACCGCCGAGGAAGCCTGCGCCCGGGTGCGCAACCTCTCCATCTATACTCTGATCGACGTACCGCACATCAGCCAGGTGCACGTATTCTTCCGCGCAGAGCTGGCTGACCTGGACTTCGCCCCGGGACCGGAAAGCCTGGAAGTGCAACTATTCGACGAAGCGGACATCCCTTGGGACGAGCTGGCTTTCCGCACCGTGGGCCGTACCTTAGAATGCTTCTTCGCTGACCGGCGGGCCGAGGTCTACCCCGTACGATCCGAATCGATCCCGCCGCTGACTCAGCCTGCCAACTGAAAACATCTATAAATAAATAGAAAACACATAGCCGCGACACCTTCTGGGGAATTGTTTCAATGCGCTGGTTGCTTGCCCTGTTCTGCTTGTCGTTCGCTGCGTTCTCCCAGGCTTCCACTGTGGGGATGTACGACGGCAAGGTCATCGAGAAAGTCCTGGTTCTCAAGTCCGCCCACCAATTGCAGTTGATCAACGACGGCAAGCCGCTCAAGACCTATCGCATTTCCCTGGGCCGCAACCCCAAGGGACAGAAACTGATGGAAGGCGACCGCCGCACCCCTGAAGGCTTCTATTGGATCGACTGGCGCAAGACCAGCGACAAATTCAACCTGTCGATGCACATCTCCTACCCGAACATCGCCGACGCCGCGCGCTCGCGCCGGGAAAACGTCGATCCGGGCGGCATGATAATGATCCACGGCACCCCGCACACCGAGGAAAATCCCGAGGAACTGTTCCACACCCTGGACTGGACCGACGGCTGCGTGGCCATGCGCAACGTCGATATGCGTGAAGTCTGGAACCTGGTGCCGGATGGCACCATGATCGAAATTCGTCCGTAACGACAACCGCTGGTCGCCCTTCGCAAAAAAATCAAAAGATCGCAGCCTTCGGCAGCTCCTACGGGTGGTGATACCACTTCCAACCTGTAGGAGCCGGCTAACCCTGGACGGCTGGCTGCGATCTTTGCTTTTAAAGCACCACCTCTAATACCACTTCAAACCAATCTTCTCGAGTCAGCCCTAAACCGCCCTATTCAAGCCTTTCCAACGCGTTGACATGGTATTCAAGTGGTATTAGTTTTCGCCCCACAACCGAGCGAAAACAATCCTACAACCGCGCCGGATCGAGCCTACATGAACGACCTCAACGCCCTACGCCCCGACGATTCCCAGCCCACGCCCCTGTACCTGCAACTGGCGCGCAATCTGGAAGCTGCGATCCATGCCGGCCAGTGGAAAGCCGAGCAGGCGATGCCGTCGGAGCGCAGCCTGAGCGAAACCCTGGGCATTTCCCGGGTGACCGCACGCAAGGCGCTGGAAGTGTTGTTCGAACAAGGCCTGATCCGCCGCAATCAGGGCTCCGGCACCTTCATCACGCCACGCCTGGAACAACCGCTGTCGCGCCTGTCCGGTTTCAGCGAAATGTTGCGTCTCAAGGGTTTCGCGCCCAGCTCACAATGGCTGGAGCGGGAAATCACCCTGCCGACCCACGAAGAACTGATTCGCCTGGGCCTTTCGCCCAATGACAAGGTGGCGCGCACGAAGCGTCTGCGCAAAGCCGACGACACCGTGATGGCCATCGAGATGAGCACCCTGCCCGCCTCGATCATTCCCAAGCCGCAAGCGGTGGGCGATTCCCTGTACGAATACCTCGACGGCATCGGCAAGCCCGTGGTCCGCGCACTGCAGCACATCCAGGCGATCAACGCCTCGGACGAATTCGCCGCGCTGGTGGGCATCGCTCCCGGCACCGCCATGCTGCTGATGACCCGGGTCGGCTACCTCGAAGACAACACGCCCATCGAAGTCACCGACACCTATTGCCGCAACGATTACTACGACTTTGTTGCAGAGCTTCGTCGATAAAGAGCTGCGACGTTAGACCGCGTCGCTAGACAGCACCGCTCAACACCGAGAACCGATCATGTCCGAAGACAACATCCTCACCGCCCAAGGCTGGGTTCGCGGCCGGCTGGTCCACGAACACGGCAAGGTAGTGTCCATCGAAGGCTCGCCCTGCGACCCGGCGGACAACGACCTGCCCTACCTGCTGCCGGGCTTCATCGACCTGCACGTTCACGGCGGTGGCGGCAAGGACATCATGGAAGGCGCGCCCGCCTTTGAAACCATCTGCAAGACCCACGTGCGCTTCGGCACCACCTCGCTGCTGGCCACCACCATGACTGCGCCGAGCGAAGAGATCTCGAAGGTGCTCAAGGCTGTAGGCGAATTCTGTGAGCAGCGTGGGAAAGGCAGCGCCCGGGTTCTCGGCGTGCACCTGGAAGGCCCCTACATCAATCCGGGAAAACTCGGCGCCCAACCCAATTTCGCCCACACCGCACTGCTGGCCGAAGTCGAGGAATACCTGGCCCTGGCGCCGATCCGGGTGATCACCATCGCTCCGGAAATCGCCGGCCACGATGCACTGATCCGCAATCTCAGCGCCCGCGGCATCCGTATGCAGATCGGCCATACCCTGGGCAGCTATGAAGAAGGCGTCGCCGCGCTCGAGGCCGGCGCCACCAGCTTCACCCACCTCTACAACGCCATGAGCCCGCTGCATCACCGCGAACCCGGAATCGTCGGCGCGGCGCTGGCCCATGCGCAGTACGCCGAGCTGATTCCGGACCTGCTGCACGTGCACCCCGGCGCGATCCGCGTGGCCCTGCGTTCGATCCCGTGCCTGTATTGCGTAACTGATTCCACCGCCGCCGCGGGCATGCCCGACGGCGAATACAAGCTTGGCAGCCACACCGTGACTAAATGCCTGGGCGGCGTGCGCCTGCCCGACGGCACCCTGGCCGGCAGCACCCTGACCATGGATCAGGCCCTGCGCAACCTGGTGAAGATCGGCCTGCCCATCGCCGAAGCCTCGCAACGCCTGTCGCAATTTCCCGCCGATTACCTCGGCCTCAACGAACGCGGGCGTCTGCAGCCCGGCGCCTGGGCCGACTGCGTGCGGCTGGATCGCTCACTGAAACTGACCGCCGTCATGGTCGAAGGAGAAGACATTGACTTCAAAAATGCTTGAGGAGGCGCTGTCCTCGTTCGAGGCCGTGCACGCCCAACTGCAACAGCTCGACGGGCAGATGATCGAGATCGCCGGCCGCCTGCGCCGCCAGCCACCGCAAGTGGCCATGACCGTGGCCCGAGGCAGCTCCGATCACGCCGCCAGCTACTTCGCCTACCTGACCATGCAGTTGCTGGGCATTCCGGTGGCCTCGCTACCGATGTCGGTGGTGACCATGCAACAGGCGCCATTGAAGGTCAGCGGCCAGGTGGCGTTCGCCTTTTCGCAGTCGGGCCAAAGCCCGGATCTGGTCAACAGCCTGCGCCTGTTGCGCAAGCGCGGCGCGCTGAGCATCGCCATGGTCAATGCCGCCGACTCGCCATTGGAAGCGGCCTGCGAATTCAGCCTGCCCTTATTGGCCGGCACTGAAAGCAGCGTCGCCGCGACCAAAAGCTTCATCGCCACCCTCAGCGCCAGCGCCCGCCTGATCGAGCACTGGAAAGAAGACGCCGAACTGCTGGAAGCCGGCCGCGCCCTGCCCGAAGGCCTGCGCAATGCCGCTCGGCAGGACTGGAGCCTGGCCATTGAAGCCCTGCGCGACTGCGAGCGCCTGATGGTGATCGGCCGTGGCGCCGGGTTCGCCATCGCCCAGGAAGCCGCGCTCAAGTTCAAGGAAACCTCGGCGATCCAGGCCGAAGCCTTCAGCAGCGCCGAAGTCCGCCACGGTCCGATGGCATTGATCGGCGAGCAATACCCGCTGCTGGTCTTCGCCCCACGCGGCGCCGAACAGGCCGGCCTGCTGAGCCTGGCGGCGGACATGCGCCAGCGCGGCGCCCGGGTTCTGCTGGCGGCACCGGACGACGTGAGCGAACGCGATCTGACATTGACCCGCGCCGAACACCCGGCCCTCGACCCGATCCTGGCCATCCAGAGCTTCTACGTCATGGCCGCGGGCCTGGCTGTCGCACGGGGCATGGACCCGGACCAGCCACGGCACCTGAGCAAAGTCACGCGTACGCATTGAGTCATCCCGAACCGTCGTTTTTCCTGATGAGACCGAGCCATGCACAACAACAATAAAGAGCTGACCCTCAGCGCCCCGCTCAGCGGCCCGGTGCTCACGCTCGCCAAAGTCCCGGATGCGGTGTTCGCGAGCGGCGCGATGGGCGACGGGATCGCCATCGATCCGTTGAACGACACCCTGCACGCGCCCTGCGCCGGCGTGGTGGTGCACGTCGCGCGTACCGGCCACGCCGTGACCCTGCGCGCCGACAACGGCGCCGAACTGCTGCTGCACCTGGGTCTAGACACGGTGGAGCTGCAAGGCCAGGGCTTTACGATGCTGGTCCAGGAAGGCGCGCGGGTCGCCAATGGCCAGCCGCTGCTGCGCTACGAACAGGACCGAGTGGCGCAACGCTGCAAAAGCCTGGTCAGCCTGCTGATTCTCACCAACAGCCAGGACTTCCAGGCCCGCCCCATCACCCTCAAGTCGGTGAAAGTAGGCGAGCCGTTGCTGCACATCATTCGCCGCCAGGGCAGCGGCGCGACCGCCAACGAAGAACTGCTCGGCGAAGAGCAGATCGGCCATATCCAAGTCGCCCATCGCGGCGGCCTGCATGCGCGGCCAGCGGCGCTGATCCGGCAGACCGCGCAAGGTTTCAGGAGCAAGTCGCAGCTGCATTTCGCCGGGAAATCGGCGAGCTGCGAGAGCCTGATCGGACTGATGGGCCTGGCCATCGGCGAGCAGAACGAAGTGCAAGTCAGCTGCAAGGGCCCGGACGCCGAAGCCGCGCTCCAGGCGCTGTTGATCGCGTTATCCACAGCCCTGCCGGAAGACCATCACGCCGCCGCGCCGGCGCCTGTGCCGCAGCGCAATCGGGAGGTAGAAGCCGGCGTGCTGAACGGTGTCTGCGCCGCATCGGGTCTGGTCGGCGGACCGCTGGTTCGCCTGAATGCGATCAGCCTTCCGTTAGACACCGGGGACAATGATCCGGCACAGCAACATAAGGCGCTGGACGCCGCACTGAGCCAGGTCCGCAGCGAAATTGCCGCCACCCTGACCCAGGCCAGAAAGCACAAGAACACCGACGAAGAGGCGATCTTCGCCGCCCACCTCGCTCTGCTCGAAGACCCGGCCCTGCTGGATGCGGCCGACCTGTCCATCGACCAGGGCGTCGCCGCGACCCACGCCTGGAGCCAATCCATCGAAGCGCAGTGCGAGGTGCTCCTGCAATTGGGCAGCGCACTGCTGGCCGAACGCGCCAACGACCTGCGCGACCTCAAGCAACGGGTGCTGCGCGCCCTGCTCGGTGAAGCCTGGAATTACGACATAGCGCCGGGCGCCATCGTCGCCGCTCACGAACTGACCCCGTCCGATCTGCTGCAACTGTCGCAGCAAGGTGTCGCCGGGTTGTGCATGGCCGAAGGCGGCGCCACTTCCCATGTGGCGATTCTGGCCCGGGGCAAAGGCCTGCCGTGCCTGGTCGCCCTCGGCTCAGCACTGCTGGATCAGGAACAAGGTCAGGCGGTGGTGCTGGACGCCGACGGTGGTCGTCTGGAACTGACGCCGAGCGCCGAACGCCTGGACCAGGTGCATCAGGCGCAGCTCGATCGGCAACAGCGCCGTGCCGAGCAGCAGCGTCAGGCCCATGTCCCGGCGCAAACCCGGGACGGCCTGCGCATCGAAGTTGCCGCCAACGTCGCCTCACGTGCCGAAGCGGCGGATGCCCTGGCCAACGGCGCCGACGGCGTCGGCCTGCTGCGCACCGAGTTCTTGTTCGTCGACCGCCAGACCGCGCCGGACGAACCGGAACAACAGCGCGCCTATCAAGCGGTGCTCGACGCCATGGGCGAGCGCTCGGTGATCATCCGCACCATCGACGTCGGCGGCGACAAGCAGCTCGACTATCTGCCGCTGCCGGTCGAGGCGAACCCGGTGCTCGGCCTGCGCGGCATCCGTCTGGCCCAGGCCCGGCCGGAACTGCTCGACCAGCAACTGCGCGCCCTGCTGCACGTCACGCCGTTGTCCCGTTGCCGAATTTTGTTGCCGATGGTCACCGAGGTCGATGAGCTGCTGCACATCCGCCAGCGCCTCGATGCCCTGTGCACTGAACTGGGCTTGAGCGAACGTCCAGAGCTGGGGGTGATGATCGAAGTACCGGCCGCAGCCCTGTTGGCAGAGCAACTGGCGGAACACGCGGACTTCCTGTCCATCGGCACCAATGACCTGTCGCAATACACCCTGGCCATGGACCGCGACCACGCCGGCCTCGCCTCGCGGGTCGATGCCCTGCATCCGGCGCTGCTGCGCCTGATCGCCCAAACCTGCGCCGGTGCCGCGCAGCACGGTCGCTGGGTCGGCGTTTGCGGCGCGCTGGCCTCCGATCCGTTAGCGACGCCCCTACTAATCGGCCTGGGCGTGAGCGAACTGTCGGTGAGCCCGGTGCAGATCGGAGAGATCAAGGATCGCGTGCGCCACCTCGACGCCAGCGAATGCCGGCGCATCAGCCAGGACCTGCTCAAGCTGAGCAGCGCCTCGGCGGTGCGTCACGCCTGTCACCAACACTGGCCTCTGAGCTGAACAAGAACAATAAGGAGAAGCGCCATGTACCAACTCTTCATCGAAGGCCTGCAGCGCCTCGGCCGCGCACTGATGCTGCCGATCGCGATCCTGCCGATTGCCGGCCTGTTGCTGCGCCTGGGCGACACGGACCTTTTGAACATCGCGATCATCCACGATGCCGGTCAGGTGATTTTCGCCAACCTGGCGCTGATCTTCGCCATCGGCATCGCGGTGGGCTTTGCCAAGGACAACAACGGCACGGCGGGGCTGGCCGGCGCCATTGGTTATCTGGTGATGGTGTCCACGCTCAAGGTGCTCGATAACAGCATCAACATGGGCATGCTCGCCGGGATCATCAGCGGCCTGATGGCCGGCGCGCTGTACAACCGCTTCAAGGACATCAAGCTGCCGGAGTACCTGGCGTTCTTCGGCGGCCGGCGTTTCGTGCCCATCGTCACCGGTTTCAGCGCGGTCGGCCTGGGCGTGGTGTTCGGCCTGATCTGGCCGCCGATCCAGCACGGCATCAACAGCTTCGGTGCCCTGCTGCTGGAGAGCGGCAGCATTGGTGCGTTCGTGTTCGGCGTGTTCAACCGCCTGCTGATCGTCACCGGCCTGCACCACATCCTCAACAACATGGCCTGGTTCGTGTTCGGCAACTTCACCGACCCGAGTACCGGCGCCATGGTCACCGGCGACCTGTCGCGCTACTTTGCCGGCGACCCCAAAGGCGGCCAGTTCATGACCGGCATGTTCCCCGTGATGCTGTTCGGCCTGCCTGCCGCGTGCCTGGCGATGTACCGCAACGCCCTGCCGGAACGCCGCAAGATCATGGGCGGGATTCTCCTGTCGATGGCCCTGACCTCATTCCTGACCGGCGTCACCGAGCCGATCGAATTCGCCTTCATGTTCCTTGCGCCGCTGCTGTTCCTGCTGCACGCGCTGCTGACCGGCCTGTCCATGGCCGTCACCAACCTTTTGAACATTCACCTGGGGTTCACCTTCTCCGGCGGCTTCATCGACATGGTTCTTGGCTGGGGCAAATCCACCAACGGCTGGCGGGTGATTCCAGTGGGACTGGCCTATGCGGTGGTCTACTACCTGGTGTTCGACTTCTGCATTCGTCGCTTCAACCTCAAGACCCCGGGGCGTGAAGACAGCGCCACGGTGGAGAAAGCCGCAGTGGCGCAAAGCGACCGTGCCGGAGCCTACATCAAGGCATTGGGTGGCGCGGAAAACCTGATCACCGTCGGCGCCTGCACCACGCGCCTGCGTCTGGATATGGTCGATCGCAACAAGGCCTCGGATGCGGACCTCAAGGCGCTGGGCGCCATGGCAGTGGTGCGGCCGGGCAAGGGTGGCAGCTTGCAGGTGGTGGTTGGGCCGATGGCCGACAGCATCGCCGATGAGATTCGCCTGGCGATGCCGGCGTTGGGACGGGCGCTGATCGCGACTCCGGCAGTCAGCGTCGACGAACCGCAGGCAGTGACCGTAGCAGCGTCCGAAGCCCGCCAATGGCTGCATGCCTTCGGCGGTGGCGACAATGTGCTGCAACTGGATTGCGTGGCCATGACCCGAATTCGCCTGCAACTGGCGGATGGCAAAGCATTGTCCGAGTGCGACTTGAAGGCGCTGGGATGCCTGGGTGTGAGCCAGCTAGAAGACGGGATCTGCCACCTGCTGGTAGGTGACAAGGCCTCAAGCCTGAGTGATGCGCTGCAAGTGTTGGTCAATCGCAGCGAAGTCAGCGCCAAGGTGTAGATGGATGTTGGCTGGGCGGGCCTCATCGCGGGCAAGCCCGCTCCCACAGGTTCTGAGGGTGTATGCAAATTCTGCAACCAACCGAAATACTTGTGGGAGCGGGCTTGCCCGCGATAGGGCCGTCACCATCACCACAAATCCCGGACATAAAAAAACCCGCTGAAATCACTTCCAGCGGGTTTTCTTTTTTGCAGCCAGAGAATCAGAAATCCTCCAACCGCCACACTTCATAAGCCGGTGTCTCATAGGGGTGGCTCTGTTTCAGCGCCGCCACTACCGGGCGAATCAGCTCATCGGCCACCACCAGCTCAACCTTCCACTCCTCGACCCGTTCGACCTGCCCTGCTTCGCCAATGAACGGCTGGCTGCCGTCCAATGGTCGAAACTGGCCCTGGCCCAACACCTGCCAGGCGCAGTGGTCGTAAGCGCCGATCCGTCCGCCACCGGCAGCGAATACAGCGCTTTTAACCGTCTCGACATGGCTGTCGGGAACGAAAAAGCTGAGCTTGTACACAGCCCTTAGTTAACCCACACACGAGCATTACGGAACATACGCATCCAAGGTGCGTCTTCGTTCCAGTCATCCGAACGCCACGAGTTCTGCACGGCGCGGAACACACGCTCCGGGTGCGGCATCATGATGGTCACGCGACCGTCGCGGCTGGTCAGGCCGGTGATCCCGCGCGGCGAGCCGTTCGGGTTGGCCGGGTAGCTTTCGGTGACCTTGCCGTGGTTGTCGACGAAACGCATCGCCACGCAACCGGACAGATCGGCTTCCAGCAGAGCTTCTTCGCTGGCAAATTCCGCATGGCCTTCACCGTGAGCGATGGCGATCGGCATACGCGAACCGGCCATGCCTTGCAGGAAGATCGAGTTCGATTCCTGGATCTGCACCATCGCCACGCGAGCTTCGAACTGCTCGGAACGGTTACGCACGAAGTGCGGCCAGAACTCGCTGCCCGGAATCAGCTCGTGCAGGTTGGACATCATCTGGCAACCGTTGCACACACCGAGGGTGAAGCTGTCGTTACGTTCGAAGAAACCCTGGAACGCATCGCGGGCGCGGCTGTTGAACAGCGCCGACTTGGCCCAGCCTTCACCGGCGCCCAGTACGTCACCGTAGGAGAAGCCGCCGCAAGCGACCATGCCCTTGAAGTCGTTCAGGTCGACACGGCCGGCCAGAATGTCGCTCATGTGCACGTCGATCGCGTTGAAACCGGCGCGGTCGAACGCAGCCGCCATTTCCACCTGACCGTTGACGCCCTGCTCACGCAGTACGGCAACCTGTGGACGAATGCCTTTCTTGATGTAAGGCGCGGCGACGTCCTGGTTCACGTCGTAGCTGAGCTTAAAGTTCAGGCCCGGGTTGTCTTCTTCCAGCAAGACATCGAATTCCTGATCGGCGCAGTCGGCGTTGTCACGCAGACGCTGGATCTGGTAGCTGGTCTCGGCCCACTGGCGTTGCAGCAGACGACGCTGGCCTTCGAACACGGTTTCGCCGTTGAAGGTGATGTTGATCTGACCATTGTTGATCGGCTGACCGACTACCGATACGCAGTCGCCCAGACCGGCTGCGCTGAACTGCGCGAGGATGTCCGGCGTGGCGTCCTGGCGAACCTGAATCACCGCACCCAGTTCTTCATTGAACAGGATCGCAGAGATGTCGGCGGAAGTTTCCGCCAGGCCGTCGAGGTTCAGGTTCAGGCCGCAGTGACCGGCGAAGGCCATTTCCACGACGCTGGTCAGCAGACCGCCGTCGGAACGGTCGTGGTAAGCCAGCAGGTGACCGTCGGCGTTGAGGCCTTGGATCACCGCGAAGAAGGCTTTGAGGTCTTCGGCGTCATCGACGTCCGGAGCCTGCTTGCCGAGCTTGCCGTTAACCTGGGCGAGGATCGAGGCACCCATGCGGTTCTGGCCACGACCGAGGTCGATCAGGATCAGGTCGGTAGTGCCCTTGTCCATGCGCAGTTGCGGGGTCAGGGTCTGGCGGATATCGGTCACTGGCGCGAAACCGGTGACGATCAGCGACATTGGCGAGGTGACCGCCTTGTCCACGCCTTCTTCGTTCCAGCGCGTGGCCATGGACATGGAGTCCTTGCCCACCGGAATGGTGATGCCCAGCTCAGGGCACAGTTCCATGCCGACCGCTTTCACGGTGTCGTACAGACGGGCGTCTTCGCCCGGGTGACCGGCGGCGGACATCCAGTTCGCCGACAGTTTGATGTCGGAGATCTTGCCGATGCGCGAAGCCGCGAGGTTGGTCAGGGTTTCGCCGATGGCCATGCGGCCCGACGCCGGAGCGTCCAGCAGAGCCAGCGGAGTACGCTCGCCCATCGCCATGGCTTCACCGGTGTAGACGTCGAAGCTGGTGGCGGTGACGGCAACGTCGGCCACCGGAACCTGCCATGGGCCGACGAACTGGTCACGGGCAACCAGGCCGGTGATGGTGCGGTCGCCGATGGTGATCAGGAAGCTCTTGCTCGCCACGGCCGGGTGATGCAGGACGCGCTCGATGCTCTCGGCGATGTCCAGGGTCGACGGATCGAAATCGTCGCCCAGCTCCGCTTCGCGCTTGACCGAACGGTGCATGCGCGGCGCTTTGCCCAGCAGCACTTCCAGTGGCATGTCCACCGGGCTGTTGCCGAAGTGGCTGTCGGTGACGGTCAGTTGAGGCTCGGCAGTGGCTTCGCCGACCACGGCGAACGGGCAGCGCTCGCGTTCGCAGATTGCCTTGAAGCGCTCGAAGTCGGCCGGGCCGACCGCCAGAACGTAACGTTCCTGGGATTCGTTACTCCAGATTTCGTGCGGGGCCATGCCCGGCTCGTCGTTTGGAATGTTGCGCAGTTCGAAACGGCCACCGCGGTCGCCGTCGTTGACCAGTTCCGGGAAGGCGTTGGACAGACCGCCCGCGCCCACGTCGTGAATGAAGCTGATCGGGTTCTTGTCACCCAGTTGCCAGCAACGGTCGATGACTTCCTGGCAGCGACGTTCCATTTCCGGGTTTTCGCGCTGTACCGAAGCGAAGTCCAGGTCCGCCGAGCTGGTGCCGGTGGCCATGGAGGAAGCAGCACCGCCGCCCAGGCCGATCAGCATCGCCGGGCCGCCAAGCACGATCAGCTTGGAGCCGACAACGATCTCGCCTTTCTGTACGTGCTCTTCACGGATGTTGCCCATGCCGCCGGCCAGCATGATCGGCTTGTGGTAACCGCGGACTTCGTCGCCGTGCGGGGTGGTGATCGACTGCTCGAAGGTACGGAAGTAGCCGGTCAGGGCCGGACGACCGAATTCGTTGTTGAACGCAGCGCCGCCCAGCGGGCCTTCGATCATGATGTCCAGCGCGGTGACGATGCGCTCAGGCTTGCCGTACGGCACTTCCCACGGCTGTTCGAAGCCCGGGATCTGCAGGTTGGATACGGTGAAGCCGGTCAGGCCGGCCTTCGGCTTGGCGCCACGACCGGTTGCGCCTTCGTCGCGGATTTCGCCGCCGGAACCGGTGGATGCGCCCGGGAACGGGGCGATCGCGGTCGGGTGGTTGTGGGTCTCGACCTTCATCAGGATGTGCACCGGCTCCTGCACCGCGCCGTACTGGCGGGTTTCAGGGTCCGGGAAGAAACGACCAGCCACGGAACCGACGATCACCGAAGCGTTGTCCTTATAAGCGGACAGCACGCCTTCGTTGTGCATCTGGTAGGTGTTCTTGATCATGCCGAACAGGCTTTTTTCCTGGCTCTCGCCGTCGATGTCCCAACTGGCGTTGAAGATCTTGTGACGGCAGTGCTCGGAGTTCGCCTGGGCGAACATCATCAGTTCGATGTCATGCGGGTTGCGTTTGAGGCCGACGAAGGCGTTGACCAGATAATCGATCTCGTCTTCTGCCAGGGCCAGGCCCAGCTCGACGTTGGCCTTCTCCAGTGCGGCGCGGCCACCACCGAGCAAGTCGATCGCGGTCAGCGGCTTCGGCTCGGCGTGGCTGAACAGACCGGCGGCCTGCTCCAGGTTGCCCAGCACGATCTGGGTCATGCGGTCGTGCAGGGTATCGGAGATCAGTTGCGCGTCAGCGTCGCTGAACTGGCCGGCCACGTAGAACGCAATGCCGCGCTCCAGGCGCTGGATCTTGGTCAGGCCGCAGTTGCGAGCGATGTCGCTGGCCTTGCTCGACCATGGCGAAATGGTGCCGAAACGCGGCAGCACCAGGAACAGACGACCGGTCGGCTCCTGGACCGGAACGCTTGGACCGTACTTCAGAAGGCGCGCGAGCACCTGCTGTTCGTCGCCGGTCAGGACGCCGGTAACTTCGGCGAAGTGAGCGAATTCAGCGTACAGGCCACTGACAGCCGGAACCTTCTGGCTCAGTTGCTCAAGGAGTTTGCTGTGGCGAAAGGCAGAAAGGGCAGGAGCGCCGCGCAGGATCAACATCTTCGGGACAGCCTCGGAAGGGGGTGTGCTTTGAGGCCGTGCATTCTAGCCTAAACAGCCCACGAAATCAGCCGTAACGCTCTGCACGGTTGCACCCGGACGTCGGGCGGGCCATTGCGCCTGCTCAAGCGGGCCGATCAGGCCCTTTGCCCGCGGATATTTTCATTGTCACAAATCGCCGCCGAAGCCCATTCCAGCGGGCTCCACAGCGGTTTTTCACGCTCTAGCAGACTAGCCTACTGCTGTCGAGATATGGCGCTGCTGGTCCTTTGCGTATACTGCGCAAATGTTTTCCCCAACGGCTTTGCGTCCGCGATACGCCAAATGGTTGATCGCAACCGGACTCTTCCTGTTGCTCAGTGGCTGTGTTGATAAACCCAACACCCTCGAGCGCGTAAAGGAGGATGGTGTGCTGCGGGTGGTTACCCGAAACAGCCCCGCCACCTACTTTCAGGATCGCAACGGTGAAACCGGCTTCGAATACGAGCTGGTGAAGCGCTTCGCCGACGATCTGGGGGTCGAGCTCAAGATCGAGACCGCCGACAACCTCGACGACCTGTTCAGTCAGGTCGGCAAGCCCAACGGCCCGGTGCTGGCCGCCGCGGGCCTGGTCAGCAGCGAGGAGCGCAAGAAACAGGTGCGTTTTTCCCACTCCTACCTTGAAGTCACCCCGCAGATCATCTATCGCAACGGCCAGTCCCGGCCGACCGACGCCAAGGATCTGGTGGGCAAGAAGATCATGGTGCTCAAGGGCAGCACCCACGCCGATCAGCTGGCGCAGCTGAAACAGAAATTTCCCGGCATCGAGTACGAAGAGTCCGACGCGGTCGAGGTCGTGGATCTCCTGCGCATGGTGGACGAAGGTCAGATCGACCTGACCCTGGTGGACTCCAACGAAGTGGCGATGAACCAGGTGTATTTCACCAACATCCGGGTCGCCTTCGACCTCGGTGATGCCCGGGATCAGGCCTGGGCCCTGGCGGCCGGGGATGACAACAGCCTGCTCAACGAGGTCAACGAGTACCTCGACAAGGTCAAGAAGAACGGCACTCTGCAACGTCTGAAGGACCGCTACTACGGGCACGTCGACGTTCTTGGCTACATGGGCGCCACCACCTTCGCCCAACACTTGCAGCAACGCCTGCCCAAGTACGAACAGCACTTCAAGGCCTACGCCAAGAAAGAGAAGGTCGACTGGCGTCTGCTGGCGGCGGTGGGCTATCAGGAATCCCTCTGGCAACCGGCCGTGACCTCCAAGACCGGCGTGCGCGGCCTGATGATGCTGACCCAGAACACCGCGCAGGCCATGGGCGTGTCCAACCGCCTCGATCCCAAGCAGAGCATCATGGGCGGCGCCAAGTACCTGGCTTATATGAAGGAGCAGTTGGATGAGTCGATCCAGGAGCCGGACCGCACCTGGTTTGCCCTGGCGGCCTACAACGTTGGCAGCGGCCACCTGGATGACGCGCGCAAGCTGGCGGCCAAGGAAGGGCTGAATCCGGACAAGTGGCTGGACGTGAAGAAGATCCTGCCGCGCCTGTCCGAGAAGAAGTGGTACAGCAAGACCCGTTACGGCTACGCCCGTGGCGGCGAACCGGTGCATTTCGTGGCGAACATCCGCCGCTACTACGACATCCTGACCTGGGTCACACAGCCGCAGCTTGAAGGCGATCAGGTGGCCGAGGGCAACCTACATGTGCCGGGCATCGACAAGAGCAAGCCGGCGCAGGAAACCCCGCCGCTTTAACAGATACCATCAATCAAAATGTGGGAGCGGGCTTGCTCGCGAAGGCGTCGTGTCTGTCGACATCAACGTTGACTGATCCACCGCTTTCGCGAGCAAGCCCGCTCCCACAGGTTCATGGGACTAATGCAGACTTTGTGAACAACACACCCGGTGGGACGAGGCTTGCCCGCGAAGGCGTCAGGACAGCCAACATTGAGGCTGGATGATCCGGCCTCTTCGCGGGCAAGCCTCGCTCCTACGGGGGTCAGGCCTTGGCGGCAGCCGCCAGAATCAGGGCCTTCATCTCCGACACCGCCGACTTGAACCCCACGAACAACGCATGCGCCACCAGCGCGTGGCCGATGTTCAGTTCGTTGATGCCCTTGATCGCCGCCACTGCCTCGACGTTGTGGTAATGCAGGCCATGGCCGGCGTTGACGATCAGGCCCTGGGCCAGACCGAAGGCCACGCCGTCGGCGACGCGCTTGAGCTCTTCAGCCACTTCGGTCGGCGTCTCGGCATCGGCGTAACGGCCGGTGTGCAGTTCGATGGCCGGCGCACCGACGCGGCGCGACGCTTCGATCTGCCGCTCGTCGGCATCGATGAACAGCGACACTTCCGAACCGATCTTCGACAGGCGCTCCACCGCCGCCTTGATCCGCGCTTCCTGCCCCGCCACATCCAGGCCGCCTTCGGTGGTCAGTTCCTGACGGGTTTCCGGGACCAGGCAGATGTGCGCCGGACGAACGCGCTCGGCGAACGCCATCATTTCTTCAGTGACGCCCATTTCGAAATTCATGCGGGTCTGCAGCACTTCGCTGAGCACCAGCACGTCGCGTTCCTGAATGTGCCGGCGGTCTTCGCGCAAATGCACGGTGATGCCGTCAGCGCCCGCCTCTTCCGCGTCCAGGGCTGCCTTGACCGGGTCCGGGTAGCGGGTGCCGCGGGCCTGACGCAGGGTGGCGACGTGGTCGATGTTCACGCCAAGAAGAATGCGGGTGCTGGTGGTCACGGAAGCGCTCCAGAAGAAGAGAAAGTTCGGTGCACAGCATACACGGGGAATTTACGGCTTTCGAAACAACTCTCGGGATACCAGTGGCCGACCGCCCAAATGCACCGCCAGCGCCTGGCGCATCAGGCGCTTGGCGGCGGACAGCGCACCGGGGGCGGACCAGTCGGCTTCAGACATGGCCAGCAGTTCGACGCCGTTGAACAGTCCGGGTTGCAACAGATAGACCCGCTCCAGCCCTGCGTCCACTTGCAGGCGATAGAGACCGTCCGGCGCGATAGGCTCGCCGTGGATGTCGGTGCTCAAGGCAAAGCCATAACCCAGGTCGTCCAGCAGGCGCCATTCGAAGGAGCGCAGCAGCGGTTCCAGTGGCCGGCCCTCAGCCAGGGCCAGCAAGGTCGCGGCGTAGTGATCGAACACGCCGGGATGCGGGTCTTCGGCGGGCAGCAGACGAATCAGCAACTCGTTGAGATAGAGCCCGCTGAACAGCGCTTCGCCGTGCAGCCAGGTGGAAACCCCGGCACTTTCCATGCGCCCGACATTCTTAAGCTCTCCCCGCCCGCGAAACTCCACTTCCAGCGGCACGAACGGCCGCGCCAACGTCCCGGCCTTGCCCCGCGCACTGCGCAACACCGCCCGCAGTCGACCTTGCGGCGTGAGGAAGTCCACCAAGGCGCTGGTTTCGCGGTAGGCGCGGGTGTGGAGGACGTAGGCGGGTTGGCCGATGGGCGGGGTTTGCGACATTAAGTCAGAGGTCTCACTGGAGGAATGCGATCTTACCTGTAACCAAAAACCATTGTGGGAGCGGGCTTGCCCGCGATGGCGGACCCACATTCAACATCTCTGCCGAATGTTACATCCTCATCGCGGGCAAGCCCGCTCCCACAGGTTTCTACGGTGCGATGTCGAAAGGGTTTACAGATCGCCGTAACCCAGCGACCGCAACGCACGCTCATCATCGGACCAGCCACCCTTAACCTTCACCCAAAGGTTAAGCATGATCTTGGAGTCGAACAGCAGCTCCATGTCCTTGCGCGCCTCGGTGCCGATGCGCTTGATGCGCTCGCCCTTGTCGCCAATGATGATTTTCTTCTGGCCGTCACGTTCGACGAGGATCAGCGCATGAATGTGCAGGGTCTTGCCCTGCTGCTTGAACTCTTCGATTTCGACGGTGATCTGGTACGGCAGCTCGGCCCCCATCTGGCGCATGATCTTTTCACGCACCAGCTCGGCGGCGAGGAAGCGGCTGCTGCGGTCGGTGATCTGGTCTTCCGGGAAGAAGTGATCGTTTTCCGGCAACTGCTCGGCAATCACCTTCTCCAGCGCATCGAGGTTGTGCCCGTGCTGCGCCGAAATCGGGATGATCTGCGCGTTTGGCAGCTGTTCCTGCAACCAGGACAGGTGCGGCATCAGCTCGGCCTTGTCTTCGATGCGGTCGGTCTTGTTCAGCGCGACGATCAATGGACCTGTCACGTACTGCACGCGTTCGAGAACCATCTGGTCTTCTTCGGTCCACTTGGTGCGGTCGACCACGAAGATCACCACGTCGACGTCTTTCAACGCCGCCGAAGCGGTCTTGTTCATGTAGCGGTTCAGGGCCTTTTCGCCACCCTTGTGCATGCCGGGGGTGTCGACGTAGATCGCCTGCACATCGCCCTCGGTCTTGATACCGAGCATGTTGTGGCGAGTGGTCTGCGGCTTGCGCGAGGTGATCGCCAGCTTCTGGCCGAGGATGTGGTTGAGCAACGTGGACTTGCCCACGTTCGGACGGCCGACGATGGCAACGTAGCCACAGCGAGTTGCAGTTGTATCAGTCATTGCCATTCTCCACACCCAGGGCAATCAGTGCTGCGGCGGCCGCTACCTGTTCGGCAATACGACGGCTCACACCCTGACCTCGGCTTTTTTCGTTCAGTAGGATGATTTCGCATTCGACGAAGAACGTCCGGCAATGCGGCTCACCCTGGATATCCACCACTTCATAACGTGGCAGCTCGCACCCGCGGGACTGCAGGAACTCCTGCAGGCGGGTTTTCGGGTCCTTGTTGGTGTCGACCAGCGTCAGGCCTTCGAACTCGCCGGCCAGCCAGGCCAGTACGCGCTCGCGGGCGACTTCGATGCCGGCGTCCAGGTAGATCGCACCGATCAGCGCTTCCAGGGCATCGGCCAGAATCGACTCACGACGGAAACCGCCGCTTTTCAACTCGCCGGATCCCAGGCGCAGGTGCTCGCCCAGATCGAAACCACGGGCCAGTACGGCCAGGGTCTCACCTTTCACCAGACGTGCGCGCAAACGCGACAATTGGCCTTCGCGGGCCAGCGGGAAGCGATCGAACAATGCTTCACCGGCGACGAAGTTGAGGATGGCGTCACCGAGGAATTCCAGGCGCTCGTTGTTGCGCCCGGCAAAGCTGCGGTGAGTCAGGGCCAGGACCATCAGTTCCTGATCCTTGAAGGTGTAACCGAGCTGACGCTCGAGACGGCTTAGAGAGGCGCTCACGGTTTACCCACGCTGAGTTCGTGGTTGGATTCCACAGCCATCGCCGGGTTGCGGCGCAGGCTTGGGACAATTAACGCTGTGTTCAAAAATAACGTCCTGAATATCATTGGCTTCATGCTTTCGGCCCCGAAATCCGTCGGTTCCAGAAATGCATTCGGCGCTGTGTTCAACAGCGCCGTGTGTGATTACTGAATCAGGCCAACCCGCGAGAAATTCGGCAAGTGACTGAGTTTGGGTTCCGGCCAGCTCATCCAGACTGCAAAGGCCTTGCCGACGATATTCTTGTCGGGAACCATGCCCAGCAGATCCTTGGGAATATTCGGATCATCCCAGTAGCGACTGTCGTTGGAGTTGTCGCGGTTGTCGCCCATCATGAAGTAGTGCCCGGCAGGCACGGTCCAGGTACGGTCCGGCGTTGCGCGGTAGCGGCTCATTTCCTTGCGGATCAGGTGCTCGGCGACGCCGAGTTTTTCCTTGTAGAGCTCGGCGCTGCCCAGGGTGCCCGGCTCGGAGCCGATCAGTTGCTCGGCAATCGACTGGCCATTGACGAACAGTCGCTTGTCGGCGGTGTAACGAACCTGATCACCCGGCAGACCGACCACACGCTTGATGTAGTTGACGTTCGGATCGCTCGGGTAGCGGAACACCATCACATCGCCGCGCTGTGGCTCGCCGACTTCGATGATCTTCTTGTCGATCACCGGCAGGCGGATCCCGTAGGAAAACTTGCTCACCAGGATGAAATCGCCGACGTCCAGGGTCGGTTTCATCGAGCCGGACGGAATCTGGAACGGTTCCACCAGGAACGAACGCAGCACCAGAACGATGAACAACACCGGGAAGAACGATTTGCCGTACTCGACCAGCAACGGCTCCTTGTTCAGCTTCTCCAGCACCACCCCGTCAGGCTGGCTGACGCTGCCCTCGTAGGAAGCAATGGCGGACCGCCGACGCGGCGCCAGGATCAGCAGATCGAGCAGCGCCAACAGACCGCAGACGAATACAGCGATAACCAGCAACAGCGGGAAATTTAGCGACATAGGACCTAACTATCCAACCTGAGCACGGCAAGGAAGGCGTCTTGTGGAATTTCCACGTTGCCGACCTGCTTCATGCGTTTCTTACCGGCCTTTTGCTTCTCCAGCAGTTTCTTCTTACGGCTGACGTCACCACCGTAGCATTTGGCCAATACGTTCTTTCTGAGTGCCTTGACGGTTGTACGCGCCACAATCTGACCACCAATGGCGGCCTGGATTGCCACGTCGAACATCTGCCGTGGAATCAGTTCTTTCATCTTCTCGGTCAACTGGCGCCCTTTGTAGTGCGCGTTGTCCTTGTGCACGATCAGCGCCAGGGCATCGACCTTGTCGCCGTTGATCAGCACGTCCAGCTTCACCAGATTAGCCGATTGGTAACGATCGAAATGGTAATCGAGCGAAGCATAGCCGCGGCTGGTGGATTTGAGACGGTCGAAGAAGTCCAGGACCACTTCGTTCATCGGCAAATCGTAAGTCACCTGCACCTGGTTGCCGAGGAACAGCATGTCGTGCTGCACGCCACGCTTCTCGATGCACAGGGTGATGACGTTGCCCAGGTGTTCCTGCGGCACAAGAATGTTGGCCCGCACGATCGGCTCGCGCATGTCTTCGATCGCAGACAGGTCCGGCAGTTTCGACGGGTTATCGACGTAGATCGTTTCACCGGTCTTGAGCAGCAGCTCGAAGATTACCGTCGGCGCAGTGGTGATCAGGTCCAGGTCGTATTCGCGCTCCAGGCGCTCCTGGATGATCTCCATGTGCAGCATGCCGAGGAAGCCGCAACGGAAGCCGAAGCCCAGTGCGTCGGAGCTTTCCGGGGTGTACTGCAGGGACGAGTCGTTCAGGGTGAGCTTTTGCAGGGCATCACGGAAGTCTTCGAAGTCGTCGGAGCTGACCGGGAACAGGCCGGCGTAGACCTGCGGCTGAATGCGTTTGAAACCTGGCAGCACGTCGACGTCCGGCGTGGAGCTCAGGGTCAGGGTATCGCCCACCGGCGCACCGTGAATGTCCTTGATGCCGGCGATGATGAAGCCCACTTCACCGGCCTTCAGGTCAGTGGTGGCGGTATGTTTGGGGTTGAACACACCAACGCTGTCGACCAAGTGGACCTTGCCGGTGGATTTGACGAGGATCTTGTCGCCTTTCTTCACGCGGCCGTGGCGTACGCGCACCAGGGACACAACGCCCAGGTAGTTGTCGAACCAAGAGTCGATGATCAACGCTTGCAGCGGATCTTCGATATTGCCGGTCGGCGCCGGAATGGTAGTAACCAGGCGTTCCAGCACGTCATTGACGCCCAGACCGGTCTTGGCGCTGCAAGTGACCGCGTCGGTGGCATCGATGCCGATGATTTTCTCGATTTCGTCCTTCACGCGCTCAGGCTCGGCCTGGGGCAGGTCGATCTTGTTCAGGACCGGCATGACTTCCAGGCCCTGCTCGATCGCGGTGTAGCAGTTGGCAACCGACTGCGCTTCAACGCCTTGACCTGCGTCGACCACCAGCAGCGCACCTTCACAGGCCGCCAGCGAGCGGCTGACTTCGTAGGTGAAGTCAACGTGGCCGGGGGTGTCAATGAAGTTCAGCTGGTAGGTAATTCCATCCTGGGCTTTGTAGTACAGCGTGACACTGTGCGCCTTGATGGTGATTCCGCGCTCGCGTTCAAGGTCCATGGAGTCCAGAACCTGGGCTTCCATTTCACGCTCGGCCAGGCCGCCGCAGATCTGGATGAAGCGATCGGCCAGCGTCGACTTGCCATGGTCAATGTGGGCGATGATGGAGAAATTGCGGATATGACTCAAATCACTCACGGATCAACACTCAAAAAGGCTGCAGGCATAGCCCGCCGAAAAATAGCCGGGAATTGTACCTGATCCACGGCGCAAGCGTCACGCTCGCAGGTCAGACGGCAGGTACAAAAACGCCCCGGTCTTGCGACAGGGGCGTTTTCAGATGAGACAAAAGACGTAAATCGCCCGCTTTTAGCCGGCCCGACGCAACAGCCAGAGCCCCGCCAAGGCGCAGATCCCGGCCGGCACCAGCACCGCGAACAGTGGCGAGAAGCCGAACACCAGGCTCGACGGCCCCAGCAAATCCTGGGCAATGCGGAAGGTAAAGCCCACCAGCACGCCGGTAAACACGCGTTGACCGAGGGTTACCGAGCGCAAAGGACCGAAGATGAAGGAGATCGCCATCAATACCAGGGCGGCGGTGACCAGCGGCTGCAACACCTTGACCCAAAATGCCAGCCAATAACGGCCATTGTTCAGGCCTTGATCCGCCAGATAGTGGATATACCCCCAAAGACCGGAGATCGACAGCGACTCGGGCGCCATGACCACGGTGCTCAGCAATTGCGGGCTCAACGCCACGTCCCAACGCTCGACCGGGGTGTTGACCACTTCCGTGCTGCGCTCGTGGAACAAGGTGGTGGTCACATCGCTCAACTGCCAGTGATCGGTCTGGAATTCGGCACGCTTGGAGAAGCTGGACGACAACATGTGCCGTTCCTTGTCGAAGTGATAGCGAGTCACGCCGTAGAGGATGCCGTTGGGTTGTACCGAGTTGACGTGGATGAACTCGTCGCCCTGACGGTGCCACAGGCCGTGCTTGGCGCTTTGCGCGTCGCCACTGCCCTGGGCAAGAGAACGGTTGGCCTGCGCAGTGCTTTCGGTGGCCGGCGCGACGTACTCGCCGATCAACAGCCCCACCACCATCAGCACCAGCATCGGCTTCATCACCGCCCAGACGATCCGCCCGACCGAAACCCCGGCCGCGCGCATGATGGTCAGTTCGCTGTTGCTGGCCAGACTGCCCAGGCCGATCAGGCAACCGATCAGCGCGGCCATCGGCAGCATGTCGTACAGACGACGCGGCGCCGTCAGCAAGACGTAACTCAGGACATCGACCAGCGTATAGGTGTCGCTGACATCGCCCATCTCATCGATGAACGCAAACAAGGTCGCCAGACCGAGAATGATCCCCAGTACCGCCAGGATCGCCATGAACACGCTGCTACCGATGTAGCGGTCGAGCTTAACCACGGGCCACCTCCCGCGCGCTGCGACGACTCGCCAACTTCAGTTGCAAGGGCTCCCAATAGAGCAGGGCCAGGCCGATGACCAGGAATATCCCGTGCACCCACCAAAGTCCCAGCGCGGGCGGAATCTTGCCCTTTTCGAGGGCGCCGCGAGCGGCAATCAGGATGGTCAGGTAAGCCATATAAAGAAGAATCGCCGGCAGCAGCTTGAGGAAACGGCCCTGGCGCGGGTTGACCCGCGACAGCGGCACCGCCATCAGGGTCACGATGAACACCAGCAATGGCAGGGACAGGCGCCATTGCAGCTCGGTGCGCGAACGGATGTCGTCACTGCCCAGCAGGGACGCGGTGGTCATGGCGTCGCGGTCGGTCACTTCATCGCTGACATCCGGCTTGGGCAGCAGTACGCCATATTCCTGATAGTGAATCGCCCGGTAATCGGCCTGCCCCGGGTTACCGTCGTAGCGGTAGCCGTTGTCGAGAATCAGGTAGCGGTTGCCGTCGGGGCGGATTTCCTGACGGCCCTTCTCGGCCACCAGCACCGAAATCCCGCGGTCTTTCTGGTCGGAAGAGAGGTTCTTCTGGGAAATGAACACGCCGGCCAGATTGACCCGGTCATCCGACAGCTGCTCGGTGTAGGTCACCCGGGTCCCGTCGCGCAGGGCCTGGAAGCGACCGGGTTCCAGAGTATCGAACTCGGTCAGCGCGTCCTGCTTGTTCAGCAGCAGCTGGAACTGATTGGCCCCTTGCGGCGCCAGGCTCAGGCTCAACCATGCAACCACCAGCGCCACCAGGGCGGCCGGGAACAGGGTCATGCGAAACAGGCGTTGCTGGCTCATGCCGGTGGCCGACAGCACGGTCATTTCACTTTCAAGGTACAGGCGACCATAAGACAGCAGGATCCCGAGGAACAGGCCCAGCGGCAGGATCAGCTGCAGAAAGCCCGGCAGACGAAAGCCCATGATCAGGAACAGCGAGCTCGGATCCAACTGACCCGAAGCCGCTTGCGCGAGGTACTTGATGAAGCGTCCGCTCATGATGATGACCAGCAGCACGGCGCTGACGGCGCTCAAGGTCAACAGGACTTCGCGGGATAGATAACGGAAGACGATCAAACCAGACACTCCAGGGTTGTCAGGCTAAGGCGGCCAAACAAGCAAACACTTCAGACAGCCCGCAGGGCAGAGCCGCCGAAAAAAAGATGGCGCATTATCCTGTGATTGAGTGCGCCTGTCACTTCGCAATGCATCGAGACACCTGCCGTAACAGGCCTGTTGACCACCATACAATCGTATGACCAAGGGTTGTCAGGCGCAGGTAGCGAGGTTCAAACTGCGGCCTTCGTCGCCAGACACCGCTGGCGCCTTCTATTTATAAGCAAGCGACGCACACCCGCTGTCGAGCGCTTGCGAGTTGACCATCAATTCAGGGACCTGGACATGGAACTGGTTGTAAAAAGTGTTAACGCGGAAACATTGAAGACCGCCACGCTGGTCGTCGCTGTCGGCGAAGGCCGCAAACTGGGCGCCACAGCCAAACAACTCGACGAACTCAGCGGCGGCGCCATCAGTGCCGTTCTCAAGCGCGGCGACCTGGCCGGCAAGACCGGTCAGAGTCTGCTGCTGCACAGCCTGCCGAACCTCAAGGCCGAACGCGTGCTGCTGGTGGGCGTGGGCAAGGATGAAGAACTGGGCGACCGCCCGTTCCGTAAAATCGTCGCCGGCGTGCTCAACACCCTCAAGGGCCTGGGCGGCAGCGACGCGGTGCTGGCCCTGGACGAAATCGTCGTCAAGGGTCGCGACAGCTACGGCAAGACCCGCCTTCTAGCCGAAACCCTGGTGGACGGCGGCTATCAGTTCGACCAGTTCAAGAGCCAGAAAGCCGAACCGCGCGCCCTGAAGAAAATCACCCTGCTGACCATCAAGGCCGCTCAGGCCGAAGTGCAGCGCGCCGTGACCCACGCCACCGCGATCGCCAACGGCATGGCCTTCACCCGTAACCTGGGCAACCTGCCGCCGAACATCTGCCACCCGACCTTCCTCGGTGAGCAGGCCAAGGACCTGGGCAAAGAGTTCAAGGATCTGAAAGTCGAAGTCCTCGACGAGAAGAAGATCAAGGCGCTGGGCATGGGCTCGTTCTACGCCGTCGGCCAGGGCAGCGCCCAGCCGCCGCGCCTGATCGTCATGCAATACAACGGCGGCAAGAAATCCGAGAAGCCGTACGCGCTGGTCGGCAAGGGCATCACCTTCGACACCGGTGGCATCAGCCTCAAGCCGGGCGCCGGCATGGACGAAATGAAATACGACATGGGCGGCGCCGCCAGCGTATTCGGCACCCTGCGTGCCGTGCTGGAACTCAAGCTGCCGATCAACCTGGTGTGCATCCTGGCCTGCGCCGAGAACATGCCGAGCGGCACCGCTTCGCGTCCGGGCGATATCGTCACCACCATGAGCGGCCAGACCGTGGAAATCCTCAACACCGACGCCGAAGGCCGTCTGGTGCTGTGCGACGCCCTCACCTACTCCGAGCGCTTCAAGCCGCAGGCGGTGATCGACATCGCCACCCTGACCGGCGCCTGCGTGGTTGCACTGGGTTCCCATACTTCGGGCCTGCTGGGCAACAACGACGAGCTGATCGGCCAACTGCTGAGCGCCGGCAAGGCCGCCGACGACCGCGCCTGGCAACTGCCGCTGTTCGATGAGTACCAGGAACAGCTGGACAGCCCGTTCGCCGACATCGCCAACATCGGCGGCCCGAAAGCCGGCACCATCACCGCGGCCTGCTTCCTGTCGCGCTTCACCAAGAACCTGAACTGGGCGCACCTGGACATCGCCGGTACCGCCTGGACCAGCGGCGGCAAGGACAAGGGCGCAACTGGCCGTCCGGTTCCGCTGCTGACCCAATACCTGCTGGACCGCGCCAAAGCCTGAAACCGATGACCCGGGGCGGCGTTGCTTTCGGGCAGCGCCGCCCTTGGCTCAGGAACTGCAATGACCAAAGTCGACTTCTATATCCTGCCCAGCGCCGATCCTTCGGCACGCCTGGACTTCGCCTGCAAACTCACGGAAAAAGCCTGGCGCATGGGCCACCGTGTCTATCTGCATTGCAGCGACACTGCTCAGCGCGACGATCTGGATGCGCGCCTGTGGGCCTTCAAGGGCGAAAGTTTCGTGCCCCACGGCCCCGCGGAAAGCGAACCGGACGGGCTGATCGTATTGGGTATTGGCGATGATTGCGGTCAACATCAGGATTTGCTGGTCAACCTGGACCTCAAGATCCCCGCTTTTGCCCAGCGTTTCGCCCGCGTGGCGGAAGTGGTGGTCGAAGATCCGGTGATTCGCCAGGCCGCGCGGGAGAGTTTCCGTTTCTACCGCGAACAGGGCTATCCTCTGCAAGATCACCGTTTACAGCGACTCTGAGCATTCCGATGGACACTCCAAAACCGCTGCAAAAATCCGCGCACCTGCTGGACGACCTCGAGTCGATCCGCCAATTGCTCGGCGATGACAACCTGCAACCGCCGCTGCTGACCGACACGGTCGAAGCGGACGATCAGGAACAGATTCCGATGCTGTTCGACGCCGTCAGCGAACCTGAACCGGCCGTCGAACCCGCACCTTCCAAGCCCGCTGCCGCCGAGCCTGCACCGAGCGCCGACAAAAACGCCGAAGCCCAGTTGTACCTCGACAGCGAACTGCGCGCCGCCGCGCAATTGATCATGCAAGACGTGATCGACGACTTCGCGCCGCACATCGAAACCGAAATCAAACGCCGCCTGAGCGCGCGGCTTGAGCGGTTGTTGAGTCAGTACAACGACTGACCAAGGGGATTTGCGCATGCTCTTTGTAGGAGCAA
>NZ_JAIQWX010000160.1 GCF_020164475.1 Pseudomonas sp. REP124
CTTGCCCGCGATAGGGTCAGACCGGACGACGCAAAACCCCATTCATAAAAAAACCCCTCTTTCGAGGGGTTCCTTATGCAGCACTGCCCAGCATCAAGTCATCTGAATGATGGTCTGCATGATGGTGCTCTGGGTGGAGATGGTCTTGGCGTTCGCCTGGTAGTTGCTCTGCGCCTTGATCAGGTCGACCAGCTCGTTGGTCACGTTGACGTTCGACTCTTCCAGGGAGTTGGAATTGATCGAACCCAGAGTGCCGGTTTCCGGCGCATCGTAGCCCGGAATGCCCGACTTGTTGGTTTCCTTCCAGCTGGTCCCACCCACTGGTTGCAGACCCTGCTCGTTGGTGAAGCTCGCCAGGGCCAACTGACCGATCGGCCTGCTCTCGTAGTTGCTGAAGTTGGCCAGCATGACACCCGTGCTATCAATGGTCAGGTTACTGATCTGACCTGTGGCGTAGCCGTTCTGCGCAGGGATCGAGCGCGCGGTGTCGGCGTTGAACTGGGTGGTGTTGGACATGGAAATGGTGAGACCCGCCGGGTCGGCAGCTGCACCGTTCGGGGCCCAAGTGCCGTTGGTCACTTTGCCAGGCACCCAGTTGGTGATTTTCAGATCCGGGCTGACGACAGGGGGAGTACCCGGTGTAGTGACCGAAACCAGTTTACCGGTTGAGTCGAATGCCATGACCGAAGCAACCGGCGGAGTAACCGTAGGATCGGTGCCATCTGGATTGCGGCCATCGATCAGAGTATAGGTCGACCAGGTATTGGGTCCGGTCTTGACCATGTATTGATCCATGTCGTGCCGGTTGCCCTGGGTGTCATAGACCGCTGTGGTGAACTGCTTGGAGAAGGAGGCCGGCTTGCTCGGATCGAACGGGTTGGCGGTAACGTCAATTACGTCTGAAGTGGAGTTCAGGTTGATCGTCGACGAAACAGTGGTCGTAGCTTTCGGAGCCAGGTTGGAGGTGTCGATCCGCAGGTCGGTCAAGATACCGTTGACGATCTTGCCATTGGCATCCACGCCATAGCCTTGCAGGCGGGCCGAACCATCGGAGTTGGTGACATATCCTTCCTTGTCGACTTTGAACGTACCGGCACGGGTGTAGGACAGAGAGCCGTTGTGATTGAGCACGAAGAACCCGGAACCGTTGATGCCCATGTCCAGCACGTTCCCGGTACCACTGCTGATGTCACCCTGGGTAAACTGCTGGGAAACGTTGGCCAGACGCACACCGTTACCGATTGTTTTGCTACCCGAACCCAGCTTGGTCGCCGAGTACACATCTTCGAATTCCGCACGGGACGATTTGAAGCCGACGGTCGCCACGTTGGCGATGTTGTTGCCGGTCACGTCCAGTTGCTTGTTGGCAGCATAGAGACCGCTAAGGCCGATGTTGAAAGACATATTCCACTCCTGTATGCCGGGTTAGTCGGCTCTATATACCAATGGTTTGCACTTTGGACAGGGCGATACTGCCCAGCCCGGCCAGATTGAGCATCAATTCGCCGCCAGTCTGGCTGAGGGTTACGCTTGTGACGGTGGCCGGCAGGTTGGTGATCAGCGCGACGCTCTGATTATCGATGGTGGTCGAAGCGGCGAAGTTATAGGTACCCGCCGGAGCCACATTGCCCGCCTCGTCCTTGCCATCCCAGGTGAAGCTGGCATTACCCGCCGGCTGATCCTTCAAGCTCAGGGTGCGAACGGTTTTGCCATCCTTGTCGGTGATTTTCACCGTGGTTTCAGCCACCGACTGCGGCAACACGACCGAACCGGTCATGCCCTTTGTGGTGTCGACCACGGCCTTGTCGCCCGGCGCAATGACCGACCGCCCAACCAGGGACGAAGCCTGCAACGCCTGGGAGGAACCGAAGGCACCGGCAATACCGGTCACGGTGTCGTTAAGCGAGGTGATGCCTTCCAGGCTGCTGAACTGCGCCAACTGCGCCACGAACTCACCGTTACCTTGCGGCTCCAGCGGGTTCTGGTTTTTCAGTTGCGTCACCAACAACTGCAGGAACGCATCCTTGCCGAGAGCCTTTTTGCCAGTAGCGCTACCGGCCGCGGACGCCAGACTGTCAGTATCCTTTTTCGTCTTGACCGAAGAGTTGGCCAGGATGTCGTTGAGCGACAGGCCACTGGTAGTATCGGTAACACTCATCTGAGTCGCCCCTTATCACTGACCGAGGGTCAGGACTTTTTGCATCATGGTTTTGGCGGTATTCATCATTTCGGCGTTGGTCTGGAACGAACGGCTGGCGGAAATCATGTCAGCCATTTCTTCCACCACGTTGACGTTCGGGTAATAGACGTAACCCTTGGCGTCGGCCGCCGGATGGTTCGGCTCGTAGCGCGCCTCAAGGTTGCTCTGGTCTTCAACCACGCCCAGTACCTGCACGCCTTGTCCGGCGGCATCCTGGTTCTGGAACAGCGAGTCGCTGCCACCGCTCTGGGCGCCCTGGAACATGGTGGCGAATACCGGGTGGCGCGCGCGGTAGGTCTGGTCGATGCTCGACGAGACGGTTTCGGCGTTGGCGATGTTCGATGCAACGGTGTTCAGGCGAGTGGTCTGGGCACTCATGCCGCTACCGGCAATGTTGAAAACACTGGACAGGGACATGACTTACTCTCCGCGCAGGGCTGAGATCAGCCCTTTGAATTTACTGTTGAGCAGGGTGAAGCTGGCCTGGAAGTTGACGGAGTTTTCCGCGTAGTTCGACTGTTCCAGTTGGGCGTCCACGGTGTTCTGGTCGATCGAAGGTTGCATCGGCGTGCGGTACATCAGCGACTCGTCGCCATTGCCCAGGCCTTCGGCTTCGATATGCCGGTTGTTGGTCATGTTCAAGGCGAACGTGCCGTTTTTGGCCTTGTCGTTCTGCGCCTCGAGCACTTTCGAGAATTCCAGATCCCGCGCCTTGTAGTTCGGGGTGTCGGCGTTGGCAATGTTGTTGGCCAGGACTTCAGCGCGCTGGGCGCGGAAGCCCAGAGCCTTTTCGTGAATACCGAGCGCTTTATCGAAGCTGATGCTCATGTCGGGAAACCTTCACCTTCGGGTGACCTGATTTTTCGTACGATGGTCTTAGCAAGCGTCATGCCAAACCAGAACACACCCAGAAACCGGGGCTTTGCGGGCAGTGGCAGCGCGGCAATGCCAGAAAAGCGGCAACCGGTTTCCGCCGGATGCCGCTTTTCTGCCGCTATCGCGCCTTGGGCATAAAAAAACGGGAGCCTTTGTGGGCTCCCGTTTTTTTAAACAACACCGACATCACTTCGCCTGGTAAATGATCCCCGGGCTGCACTGAACCATCTGGTAATGGTCCGGCAATCCGTTCAACGCCTCGGAGGCGCCGAGAAACAGATAACCGCCCGGCTTCAACGTGCTGTGAATGCGCAACAGAATGTCCTTCTTCACTTCGGCAGAGAAATAGATCAGGACGTTGCGGCAAAACACGATGTCGAATTTGCCGAGGCTGGCGTAGCTGTCCAGCAGGTTGAAGGAGCGGAACTCCACCCGACTCTTGATCGGCGCCTTGATCACCCAGCGCCCCGGTCCTTTAGGATCGAAGTAACGCTGCAGGCGCTCGGGCGACAGGCCACGGCCGATGGCCAGGCTGTCGTACTCGCCGGTCTTGCAGTTGTTCAACATGGTGCCGGACAGATCGGTGGCAACAATCTGCACCCCCATCTTCAGTTGCCCGATGTTCGTGCGCTCGAACTCGTCGATGGACATCGACAACGAGTACGGTTCCTGGCCCGACGAGCATGCAGCCGACCAGATGCGCAGACGCTGGCCGGGACTGGCCTTGATCGATTCAGGCAGAACCTTGTTCTTCAAGACCTCGAATGGGTAGGTGTCTCGAAACCACAGGGTTTCGTTGGTCGTCATCGCGTCCACGACCATCTCGCGCAAACCACTGCGCGGCTGGGTCTGGATACGCTGGACCAACTCCCCCAAAGACTTGATACCCTGCTGCTCCATCAGCTTGTTGAGACGGCTGGAGACCAGATATTGCTTGTTTTCACCGAGCAAAATGCCACAGGCTTTTTCCAGGAATACCCGGAACTGTTCGAAATCCAAATTACCCGTAGACAATGCTGCCGCCTCTTAAATCGTGTTGACTGCCAGGGGCCGAACGCCCCTAGCTGATGTCTGCTGCTTTGATCCGGTCGACCACCCGGGATGCCAGGTCATCAGGACGGAATTTGGCCAGGAAGTCATCGGCACCGACTTTCTTGACCATCGCCTGATTGAACACGCCCGACAACGAAGTATGCAGGATGATATGAAGCTTTTGCATGCGCGGGTCGTTGCGGATCTCGGCCGTCAGAGTGTATCCGTCCATCTCCGGCATCTCGATGTCGGAGATCATCATCAGGAACTCTTCTTCCGGCTTCTTGCCTTCATCGACCAGCTTGCGCAGGTATTCCAGCGCCTGTCGGCCGTCGTTCAACGCTACCACTTCGACACCGACGGTCTGCAAGCAACGCGTGACCTGCTTGCGCGCCACCGATGAGTCATCGACCGTCAGCACGCGCAGCGAAAGCGCCTTGTGCTGGGTTTCGACATCGACCACACCGACGGAAATCGCTTCCGGTGTCGGGGCCACTTCCGCCAGTACTTTCTCGACGTCGATGATTTCGACCAACTGGTTGTCGACCCGCGTCACCGCCGTCAGGTAGTGATCGCGACCGGTCCCCTTGGGTGGCGGATGGATCTCTTCCCAGTTCATGTTGACGATGCGCTCCACCGAGCGAACCAGGAAACCCTGGGTCTTGGTGTTGTACTCCGTGATGATCACGAACGGGTTGTTCTTGTCCTTCAACGCACCGGAGCCGGTTGCCATTGCCAGATCCAGGATCGGAATGGTCGCTCCCCGAATATTTGCCACACCGCACACGACAGGACTGGATTTGGGCATCAGCGTCAGTTGGGGGCATTGCAGCACCTCCCGAACCTTGAAGACGTTGATCCCATACAGCTGTTGGCCGTCGAGACGGAACAACAACAGCTCAAGGCGATTCTGCCCCACCAGTTGCGTGCGCTGGTTTACCGAATCCATTACACCAGCCATGCCCAGACTCCTACACCAACGCTGACTTGTTGCGACGCGCCTTCATCCGTAAACGGCACGGCGCTTGCTATTTATCTTTCTATGAATACTGAACCGACGTTTTTTCGACGCTTGACCACCACCGGCCGCAAGTTCCTGGCCGTGATGGCAGCTGTCTGCCTGTTCAACGCTGGCAGCCCTGCCCTTGCCGATACGGTTACCTTGCCTGACATGCTTATCGGCGTCACTCAGGGCTTTCTTGAATTCACCGTAGAAGACTATCTGGCCACCAGTCAAACGGAAGGTCGCTACGAGATCCAGGTCAACAAGCTCGACCCGCGACTGCGCATGCCGATGTGCGACAAGGAATTGACAGCCTCGCTGGAGAGCCCGGCAAAGCCTCTGGGACGGGTCACGGTCAAGGTTCGCTGTGAGGGTTCGTCCCCGTGGACCGTGTTTGTGCCCGCTCAAGTACGCCTGTTTCGCGACGTCGTGACCACCGCCCGACCGCTTCGGCGCACCGGCATTGTCGAACCTGAAGACGTGATCCTGCGCGAGCGTGACATCAGCGCGATCAACCAGGGCTACCTGACCTCCCTGGATCAGGCGATCGGGCAACGACTAACCCGACCAATGGTCGCCGATCAGGTCGTCACGCTGGTGAACCTCGAGCAAGCGGAAGTCATCCGCAAGGGCGACCAGGTGGTGATCACCGCCCGCAGTGGCACGCTCAGCGTGCGGATGCCCGGAGAAGCGCTGGCCAATGGCGGCATGAGCGAACAGATTCGAGTGAAAAACCTCAACTCCCAGCGGGTCATCAAGGCGCAAGTCATCGCCCCGGGGCAGGTGGAGGTGTCAATGTAACCAGCCATTGAGGATTTACCGCGAGTGAAGATGTGGCGCGGACCATGTCTGTTCCCTAAACTGTGCTCCATTAAGGGCAAGCGCTGACGCGTGCAAGCTCTCGATAAATGAGCCTAAAGTTTTTTAGGGAATGGCCGAAAACATGGCAAGCGTCCAAATTCCCAGAGGTTTTTTATCATGGTTATCGATTTCAGCCGTTTGAACAGCTCCTCGTCACTTACCGGCAGTACACGTACCAGCGCGCCCAAGGAAACCGCCGAAAGCGGTAAATCCGCGCCGCTGAACAGCCCGAGCGAACAGGCCGGGACCGCTACAGTCGGGGAGTCGGTACATCTCAGCAATGAGGCTCAACAGTTGCAGAAGGTCACTGATACGCTGCGCGATCAGCCTGTCGTCGACAAAGCCCGAGTGGCCGAGTTGAAAGCAGCGATTGCCGATGGCAGCTATAAAGTCGACAGCAACCGTGTAGCCAGCAAACTGCTCAACTTCGAAGCCCAGCGCTAGGCTACGGCCCGCGCCAGGCTTTTGGACGCTTAAAACCCAAGGCCAGCCATGCACGACACGAATCTACTGCAACTGATCACCGACGACTTTGCTCCAGCGCAACAACTGCTGGAGTTACTGCGTACCGAATCCATCGCTCTGCACGGTCGCGACATGTACCTGCTCGAAGATATTCTGGCGCAGAAGCAGGCATTGATCATCTTGCTCGAACAGCATGGCCGCAAGCGCAGTGAAATCCTCACCAGCCTCAATCTGCCCGCCAACCGCAGCGGCCTTGAGCAACTGGCCAGCCAGTCGAGCATCGGCGAATCCCTGCTGGCGCAAAGCGATGTACTGAACGACTTGCTGAGTCAATGCCAGGCAACCAATGCCAACAATGGCCAGTCGATCCAGGTGCAGCAGGTGGCCACAGCCACACAACTGAAAATTCTTACTGGCGGCGAACCTCCAGCGCTCTATGATGCCAGCGGAACCTTTTCCAAGCTTGTGAAACCGCGCCCACTCAGTCAGGCTTGAGCCGCGCCGACGAGCACGCTCTATCAAGATGCGAAACATGCTGGCAAAATGCTGGCAAGCCGTAGTCAAAATTTGTCTGGAGATTGATTAACCGTGTCCATTGCCTTAAATGCGGACGATGCTCCGCAGCCACCCAAGGTGCTCAGCACGCCCCTGGAAATCTCCGGCAACCTTCGCCAACTGCAAGAAAGTCATGACCCGCTGATCATTACGTTCCACGAGCGCAGCCAGCGCTTCCAGAGCTATCTGGTGGATATCGATCGCGAGAGCAACATGATTGCCCTGGACGAAATGATTCCTCGCGACGGCGAACGCTATCTGCTGGCCGGTGAACCCTTCAAGGTCGAAGGCTTCCATGAAGGCGTGCGCATCGCGTGGGAAAGCAATGGCCCGCTGACTATCGATGAGTCCGGTGGCAGCCGCTGCTACCGCGGCACGCTTCCGGATGAAGTGATCTATCACCAACGCCGCAACGCGTTTCGTGCTGCGCTGAAGCTGGCGCAACTGGTGGACGTCGATCTGGATGGCGAAAAACTCAAGGCGCCAATCAGCGGCAAACTGCTGGACATCTCGGCAACCGGTTGCAAATTGCGTTTTTCCGGCGACATCACCGGCAGCCTGCAGCTGGGCCAGGTCTATGACCGCTTCGTGGCCGCCCTGCCCTTCGGCAAGATGACGGCCCCGGTCGAACTGCGCTACCTGCATTTCGAAGAAAAAATCTCCACCACCTTTGCCGGCGTACGCTTTCACAACATGAGCGGCCTGGTGCAACGGCAGGTCGAGCGTTTCGTTTATCAGCTGCAACGCGAAGCACGGCGCTTCGACAAAGACGACTTCTGATAACGGCGCGTCAAAAAAACGGACAGTCCCTTCGGTGACTGCCCTTTTTTATGCCTGCCATTAAGGCCTGGCTTCGTTCAAGCGCTGTTCGTTAGCAGAATCCGGCTCCTCCGGTGAAGCATCGGATTGTGGCTCCGACTCCGGACTCTGTTCAGGAGGCGGGCTTTGCATCTGATCTTGAACCACCTGCTCATCGACCCGCGGGTCCAGGCAAGCCACCAGTGGCGAACTCGACATACTGTCCGGCATGGCCACGTGGTGCAGCGGTGCGTCGTCCACCTGATGCAGGTTGGTGACCGCTTTCGGACGAATTCGCCACACCAGTACCAAAGCGAAGAAAACGAAGAAGGCATACAGCATGTGACTGCCGAACATCTTCATCAGCACGCCTGCGGCCAACGGACCGATACTGGCACCGACACCGTAGGTCACCAGCAACATCGCTGTCAGGGACACTCGACGATCGGCTTCCACGTGGTCATTGGAGAAGGCTACGGCCAGCGGATAGAGGCAGAACTTCACCAGTGAACAGACGAAGCCGGCGATGAACAGCACCTGCAGCGGCACCTGTTGGAGGATCGCCAAAGGCAAGGCAGCCAGCGCCAGGATCACCGCAAAGCAGCGAATCAACAGTGCCCGGTCATAACGGTCGGAAAGCCAACCCAAGGGCCACTGCACCAGCAGGCCAGCGAAAATGCAGCTACCCATGAACAGACCGACCTGTTCTGTGGACAGCCCTTGCTGCGAGGCATACAGCGGCGCCAGGCCGTAAAACGAGCCGATGATCAGGCCTGCACCAAGGACGGTACTCAACGATTGAGGTACGCGCTTGATGAAGAATCGCGGCTCCATGGGCGCCGGGTGCAGCGGTGCTGGGTGAATCCGACGCGTCAGCGCCACCGGCACCAGGCACAGGGCGAAGCACAATGCGACCAGCATCAGCAATTCCAGACCCAGGCTCGGATGCATGACCAGAATCAGCTGCCCAAGCACCAGGCCAAGATAGGACGCGATCATGTAGCCGCTGAATACCGTGCCTCGTTGACTCGCTTCGGCCTGCTCGTTCAGCCAACTCTCGATGACCATGTATTGGCACATCATGCCGAGGCCGACGATTACCCGAAGAAAGATCCAAGCCGGCAGAAAGTCCACCAGTCCATGCCCGAGCACCGCGGCTCCGACGATCCCGGCACACGCCGAATACGCTCGGATGTGCCCGACCCTGGCTATCAACCGGTGACCGATCTTGCCGCCCAGCACCAGACCGAAGTAGTTGGCCGCCATCAACGCACCGACCCACAGACTGTCGACATGATCAGCCGCCAGACGAAGGCCCAGGTAAGTACTCAGCAGACCGGAGCCGATCAACATCATCAGCGAGGCGAAATAAAGCGCTCGAAAGGGTTTCCAGATTTGGCGCATCGGCGTTCCGAGCGGCTCCTTGCAGTGAGATTCGGTCTACCGAAAAGATAGACCGTTATAGACAGTGCGTCAGGCCTGGGCTGCTAGAACACGCCGTTCCCAGGGGGTAATTTCATCAAGGAAGCTGGTCAACTCCATGCTCTTCGAAGCGATGTAACCTTCGATGAATTCGGCACTGAACAGTTCCTTTGCCAACTGGCTTCGTTTCAGACGCTCAAGAGCACCATGCAAGGTACAGGGCAATGAAAGATTGTCCGGCACTTTGAATTCGCCCTGGATGGGTTCACTCGGCTCCAGTTTCTGGTCAATACCGTACAAACCGGCAGCCAGGCTGGCGGCAATCGCCAGATAGGGGTTGGCATCGGCGCCCGGCAAACGATTCTCGACCCGACGAGCGACCGGCGAGCTGGCCGGAATGCGCAAGCCCGCGGCCCGGTTGTCATGGGACCAGCAGGCATTATTCGGGGATGCGTAGGGGTGACACAAGCGCTGATATGAATTCACATTCGGCGCAAACAGCGCGGTGAAATCCGCCATGCACGCTTGTTGTCCAGCGATGAAATGACGGAAGGCCGCGGTCGGCTGGCCGGCCTCATCGCTGAACACGTTAAGTCCGGTGTCGGTATCGACGATGCTCTGGTGAATATGCATCGAGCTGCCCGACGTATGCGCCAGGGGTTTGGCCATACATACCACTGTCAGGCCGTGCTTGAGTGCGACTTCCTTGAGAAGGTGCTTGAACAGGAACGTCTGATCGGCCAGTAACAGCGCATCGCCGTGCAGGAGATTGATCTCGAACTGGCTGACGCCCATTTCGTGCATGAAGGTATCGCGTGGCAAACCCAAAGCCGCCATGCATTCGTAGACTTCATCGAAGAATGGCCGCAAACCGTTATTGGAGCTGACGCTGAACGCCGAATGACCGTCCTCGCGACGCCCGTCCAGGCCGATGGGCGGTTGGAATGGCTGAGTCGGATCGGTGTTGGGCGCGAAAACAAAAAACTCCAGCTCCGTCGCCACTACCGGTGTGAGACCTGCTGCCGCGTAGCGCTGGATAACTTTCTTGAGCTGGCCTCGAGTCGAGAGGTTGGAGCTTTCTCCGGTCAACTCATCCGCATCACAAATGGCGAAGGCACGAGGCGGCTTGCTCCAGGGTAAGCGATGGATTTGCGCGGAATCGGGTACCAGTGCGAGATCGCCGTCGTCACTGCCGTAAAAACGCGGTGGCGGATATCCGCCCATGATGCATTGCAACAGCACGCCCCGCGCCATTTGCAAACGACGGCCTTCGAGGAAGCCCTCGGCGGTCATCACTTTTCCCCGTGGCACGCCGTTCAGATCGGGCGTGACGCACTCAATTTCATCAATGCCCTTCAATCGCTGCGCGAGTGAACTCGGGCCATCGCTTGTCATGACGCCATCCTTGTTTTTATGCGAACCGAGAACGGTAACCCGCACAAAATAGGCTCCGCGTGTTCGGAATATCAAGCAGCGTCTAACAAAATAATGTTGCTACCTGAATAATGAATCAGGGCAGGTAAATGCTGAAAACTCCGCCGCCCAATGGACCGCCGTTGCTGATTTCAGTCCGCCCTACGACACCATTGCGTTGATGCAATGCCGCAATACGTCCGGCGAAGTACAACCCCAAGCCGGTGCTGCCGCTACTTTGATTGATGCCCTGTACGTAATCCGTCTGATGCTCGATCATCTGCGCAGGGTAGCCTTCGCCGTCATCGTTGATGGTCAGCACCAACTGCCCTGCTTCATCACTGGCGCTGATCAGGACCGCATGACGGGCATAGCGGATGGCGTTGTTGATGCAGTTGGCCAGAACCGAGGCGATCAGCTCTCGATCGAAAAAGCCCAGCGGGCTCAAGGGATCGACCTCAAAAGTCGCAGCGATACCGCGACTGGCGAATACTTCATGATGACAAGCCAGTTGTGCTTCGATGAAGTCATCCAGTTCGTGATAGGCCGGTTGCAAGGGCATCTGGTTCACCCCCAGCTTGTAGAGGCCCAGCAACTGCACGAGCATGCCGTTGAGGTGAGCGAACTCGAACTCGATAACGCCTTGTTCCGGCGTATTCGCCGCCGGGTCAGGAAGCTTCGACAACCATTGGCTGTGGGCCTGCATGAGCATGGCCAACGAGTTTTTCATGTCGTGCACGGTGGACGCGATCACCGTGGAGAAATCCAGGTTTTGCTGGTTGTCGTTCATTCGCCAAACGCCTTGCTTTTGAGCTTCTGGTAGCGCGGATAACGGGCATCGGTGTCAGGCATCAGTCCGACCATTTTCAGGCACTTTCGACATTCCTCCAGCTCAGGCGATGGCACGCCGGTGTCCGTGCCGTGAAGCAGCGATTGCGCCATGTTCAACGCGATACTGATGTTCTTTGGCTGCATTGTCAGGGCTTTACGGAACACTTCCCGAGCCTCGACCAGATTGCCGGTTTTGTAGACGCGCACACCCTGCCGGTTGAGGTCTGCCGCGGCATTGCCGGCATTGAGAATGGTCGGATCATCTGTGAGCTTGGCAATGTCTTTCATGACAGCCGGATCGTCGCCGTAAATTTCCACGCAGTTTTTCAACATCGAGGTACCGGCTTCTGCCTGTCCGAGCATTTGCAACTGCTTGGCCACCAACAACGCCGCCTCGGCACTCATGAACTGCTCCATACCATCGAGACGCAGCATTGCCTGCTCTGTGAGCTTTTCAGCGGTTTCGGCATCGTTGAGCAGCAGACTGGTGGCTTTCATCAAACGCGCGCGGATCTGCAGGCCGGGATCGGAAGGGTTTTCCTTGGCCACGGCACTCAGCGTTGTGTTGATCTCCAGCCGCGTCCGGGTATCCAGGCCTTTTTCGCTGCCCTTGCTGATCAGGGCGTGAGCCAGACCAAGGTTGCTCTCGGCATCCTTGAACCGTGATTGGGCACCTTGGGCAACGGCCTGCCGGTAGGCTTTTGAGGCGGTATCGAAGTCTTCATTGGTCATCGCCAGCTTGCCCAATTGTGCCTGACGTCGGACTGCCAATGGCGACAGGCGAATCGCTTCTTCCAATACTTTCTGGGCGGACTTGGTGTCCCCTTCTGCCACCATCACATCGGCCATGCCGTCGTAGAGCGTCGGCATCATGGGGAACACTTTAAGCGCCTTTTCGTAGACGCCTTTAGCCTGGGCAACCTGTCCACGTTTGAACAGCAGTTTGCCCAAGCCGGCATAGGCCCAAGGCAAGGGGCGATCGGCGATGATGCTATCGTAGAGGCGCTCCAGCGCTTCATTCTGATTCAGCTCGCGCAATGCATCGGCGCGATAACGCAGGCACAACGGCGAATAGCGGATGTCCTGTTTGCATAGAGCAATGCAGGCATTGAGCACTTCAGCCGGTTTGCCTCGGTCGAGGGCCTGCAGGATTGGTTTGAGCAACGTTTTGCGCTGCACCAGACGTTCAAGACGCTGTGCCAGACTGGAACGGTTGAAGGGCTTGGTCAGATAAGCGTCGGGTTCGTGCTCCAGCGCACTGAGCACCATTGCCTGACTGGTTTCGGCAGTCACCATGACAAAGACACTTTCATGGCTGATCAGCTTCTCGATCATCAGGTCTTCAAGCACCTGCTGACCGTTCTTCTTGCCATCCCCCAAGTGAAAGTCCTGGAGGATGAAATCGTAGGATTTCTGCGAGCACATTTTCAGCGCCTGCTCGCCGGTGTCGGCGGTATCCACATCCTTTACGCCCAGTTCGCGCAGCATGGACCTGACCGAGCTGCGGAAGTCCGAAAAATCATCGACGATCAGAAAACTCTTTTGGTGATACGACAGCATCGAAGATTTCCAGGCAATTTAAGAAGAAGAACCGAAAGGCAAATCAAGGGGCAATCAGCGTCACTGTTTCTTTACGCGCGCAGATGATAGCCAGTAGCCATAGGCTATCAAGCGATTTCTCTGAATAGCGAGTGCGAGAAATGAAGACCCTGTGACTGTATGGTTATCGGCCAGGGGTAGCGTTCTCTTGAAGCGAGAGATGCGTAATCGCACGATTTGCCGAGGATAACCCTTGAAGAGGGGAAGAGCTGAGGCTGGGTTTTTTGCGAACTTTCACA
>NZ_JAIQWX010000161.1 GCF_020164475.1 Pseudomonas sp. REP124
GACACGACGCCTTCGCGAGCAAGCCCGCTCCCACAGGATTTGTGGTTGATCGCAGATTTTGTGCGCGCCAGATAGACCTGTGGGAGCGAGCCTGCTCGCGATAGCGGTGGTTCAGATGACAATGATGTCGACTGATACTCCGCAATCGCGAGCAGGCTCGCTCCCACAGAGTTTTGTGGTTGAACGCAGATTTTGTGGGCGCTGGATGAACTTGTGGGAGCGGGCTTGCCCGCGAAGGCGTCGGGTCAGTCGCCATTAATGTTGGCTGGTCCACGGTATTCGCGGGCAAGCCTTGCTCCTACAGGGATTGTGGTTGATCGCAGATTTTGTGCGCGCCAGATAGAGCTGTGGGAGCGAGCCTGCTCCCACAGTTTTCTTGCCGGTTTCTTTGGGTGTTACTTCGGCGCGTTAAGGTTCAAGGTCGGGGTTTCGTCGAAGAAGTTCCACGGCTTGAGCAGCACGTGCACCCACTCGGTCGGCATGATCGGCCACTCTTCGGCGCGGGCGATGTGGGTGGTGCCGGTGGTGAGCCAGACCACGTCGTCGGTGTTTTCGATGGAGTGGTTGTCCTGGGTGAACTGACCCAGGCCCGAGTCCTTGTCCGAGCGGTTCGGGTATTTGCCTTCCGGGTATTTCTCTTCAGGGTTGTACTGGGTCACCCACAGTTGCTTGTCCATGAAGCTCAGGCGGTGGTACAGCCATTCGTCCTTGCCGAAGTTGGCGCCCTTGGCCACCGGGTGCGTGCCGCCGGCATACGGAATCAACTGGTAGGAGACCGGGTTGCCGACCTTGTTTTCCTTGCTGAAGTTGGTCAGCAGGCGCACGGTCGACGGGTCGAACTTCTGTGCGGCCTGTTGCTCGGTGCTGACCACCTTGGTTTCGGTCTGCATGGTGCTGGTGCGCGGGCCGCCACGGTCGTTGGGCAGCACCACCGGGTTCACTTCCACCAGCGAGTTGCTTTCGCCGTCCACGTCCATGTCCAGGCGGAAGTTATAGATGTGCTGGTGCGTGGTGCCGACGATGTTGTGGTCGAGCAGGGTGCCGTAGCGGGTGTCTTCCTTGGCGGTGTCATCGTGCATGGTCTTGGACTTCACGCCCTTGACTGCTTCGATGCCGGTGGCGCCGGCGTCGATGCCGATGGTGCCGTTCTGCTGGAAGACCCAGTCGAAGATGTAATCGTAGTTGCCCACGGTGCTGATCCAGCGCACCACCAGTTCACGCCGCTCGGTGCTCAGGTTCGGCTGGCCCATCTCCTGGTGCTTGTACTCAGGCCCCGCATAGCGCTCGAAAATCGCCATGGCCCGTGGAATGGTGGTCGGCGCCCCGGTGTAGTCGGCGATGGTCGCGTCCAGCAGCACGGCGTTTTCCGGGGCGTCTTTGCCACGGGCGATCGGCGAGGTCAGGGTGCCCATGCCGTAGTCACCGGAATCCAGATACGCCTTGAAGTACCAGCCGACATCCGGGTCACCGTAAGGCACGATCATGCCGCCCAGCGAGCCCTCGTACATGATTTTGCGCTTCTTGCCCTTGTCGTCGTAGGTGACGGTGGACAGGATCGGCCCGACCCGCGAATCCATCCGCACGTGGAAGTCCCAGTTCTGCCAGTGAATGCTGTTGCCGCTGATGGTGTAGTTCTTGCCCTCGGGCTCGGTGATTTCCAGCGGCTTGACCGCCACGCCCTTGCGCCCGCGTCCGTCATAGGGCGTGGGTTTCATCGGCACCGGGATCAGCGCTTCGTCTTCGATCTTGATCAGCTTCTTCTGTTCCAGATCGACAATCGCCACCAGGCCTTCGATCGGGTGCGCCCAGTAGTTGCCGTCGCCGACATCCAGGTAGCTGACGATCTTCAGCAGGCGCTTGTCCTGGGCCAGGCCGTCCTTGCCGTCGAAGTAGCCGACGGTCAACGGCGTGGCGACAACTTTCTTCACATCATTGATGCCGCGCTTGGCCAGGGCCTGGGCGTATTCCGGGCTGGCCTCGACCGCCGATTGCACGGTGGCGAAATCATCCAGCAACACCATGCCGTGGGCGCCCTCGATCGGTTTCCAGGACTTGAGCTGCTTGCTGTCCAGATCCACCAGCGCTTCGATCACATGCTTGCCGTCCAGTACCACGATGGAGGCCTCACGCGGTTGCGCGACGTTCTGCCCGGTGAAGGCGAAATTCCACACCTGATCCTTCGGCGGCTCCTTGACCGAGACCTCGGTGAAGCGGAAGCCCGGCTTGTAGTTCTCGGATTTCTTGACGATGTCCACCGCCGTGGTGATTTCATCCGCGCTCAATGGGTTGAGCGGGTTAGGGCGGGTTTCCACGACGAAGGTGGTGTCCAGGCCCGACTGGAAGACCTGGTTGATGAAGTCCTTGGACATGTAGGCGGTCTGGCCCTTGAACACCACGGGCACCGTCAGCTCCATGCGCTTGCCGTTGAGCATGGCCACTTTGCTGTTCGGCTTGACCTTGAGGAAGACCCCGTCCTTGGCGATGGTGAAGACATCGGCGTAGTCGTCCCACTTCACCGAGGCGCCGAATTCCTCGAGGCCCGCTTGCAGCGGCACCATTTCCGCGTGGCCGCCATGGGCCAGCGCGTCGCCTGCAAAGAAAGGCAGGCCAAGGGTGCCCAAGGCGATGGCCAGGGCCAGCGGGGCCAGTTGTTTTCTGTTTTTTGTTTTCAGGGAGGTGAACATTCTGGGTTCCTTCGGGAATACCGGGTCAGGCATGCCAGCACTTTGCAGCAGCCGGTGAATGGCTGCATTGGAATGGCTGCCAGAATCCTTCGGATTTGTGCCTGAGGCAACATTTCCGCTGAACGGTTTGGCTCGGTGGAACTGGTTTTTTATATCAATGTTGAAAGTAAATAGTGAATTAGTCGTATGGATTCAATGATTTACTGTTTTAGTTCACTCGCTACAGCTTCAAGTTATTGCTGGTTGCCTGCATTTTTTTTGCACTAAACATTGGTGCCATTGATCGGTTGCGCTCGCCGGTTTTCCATCAATATTTTTGCTTTAAAGGCTCATCAATATTCATTACGGCTGTGTAAATGGCCGGGGATATGCTCGTGAACGACGTTTCAGGAGTCGATTATCGTGAGCGAATTAGTCAAGCACGAAACCATCAGCCTGCTTCAGGAGTTGCTCGAAGCGGAACGCGCCGGCGCGCGGCTGGCAACGGAAACACTCAAGGAAGCGACCGAAGAACAGCAGCAGGAACTGTTGAACAAGATTCAGAAAGGCGAGGCGGAAAGTTGCCGGCGCATACGGGACTGCATCAAGTACCTGGGTGGCATACCCAGTGCCAGCGTCGGCGAGTTTTACAACAAGGCCATGGCCATTGAAGACATCGTCGACCGATTGTTCTTTATCGACAGAGGACAGCGTTGGGTGATCAAGAAACTCAACTCCAACCTCGCGCTTATTCCCGAGAAGTTTGTTCGAAAGGAACTGGAAAACGTTCTGAAGATTCATGTGCTCAATAGTGATGCGTTCAATCTTAAATATACGTGATGTGTAAGGGTTGTTTATGCGGACTGAATTGACTGGCTGTACCGATACGCAAGCAAACCAGACCAAGGCCCATCGGTTTGTGCAGGGATTGTTGAAGTCTGCGGGTTTGTCCATGAACGGCTGCGCGCCGTTCGACATGACCCTGCTGGGCGATGGCGTGCCCGAGGCGGCATTGTCCAGAGGCAACCTGGGCCTTGGCGAGGCCTACATGGCGGGGTTGTGGGATTCCCAGGAGCTGGACGAGTTCTTCTCCCGGCTGATGCGCTCCGGGGTCACCGACACGGTCAACCCGTTCGCCATCATTCTCCATGCGCTATCGGCGAAATTCACCAATCGCCAGACCCAGGACAAGGCCTGGGAAGTCGGCCAGCGGCATTACGACCTGGGCAACGACTTTTACGCCAGCATGCTCGACGGGCGCATGACCTACACCTGCGGTTACTGGAAAGACGCCAGCACCCTTGAAGATGCGCAAAACGCCAAGCTCGATCTGATTTGCCGAAAGCTTGATCTGAAACCCGGCATGAAGGTGCTCGACATCGGCTGCGGCTGGGGCAGTTTCATGTCTTATGCGGCCGAACACTATGGCGTTGAATGTGTCGGCGTCACCATTTCAAAAGAACAGAGTGAATGGGCGAAAAAGCGTTATTCGCACTTGCCGATCGAATTCAGGTTGCAGGATTACCGGGACCTGAATGAGCAATTCGACCATATCGTCAGCGTCGGCATGTTTGAACATGTAGGGCGCAAGAACCATCGCGTTTACATGGAAACCGCCAATCGTTGTCTCAAGGATGACGGACTTTTCCTGCTGCACACCATCGGTAAGAACATCAGCAAAACTGCCCCCGATCCATGGATCGACAAATACATTTTCCCCAATGGAGATCTGCCCTCCATCGCACAAATCGCCACTTCGATCGAAGGCCTGTTCGTCGCCGAGGATCTGCACAACTTCGGCGCCGATTACGACAAGACCCTGATGGCCTGGTTCGACAACTTCGAACAACACTGGCCGCTGTTCTCGGCGGAACTGGGCGAGCGCTTCTACAAGATGTGGAAGTACTACCTGCTGTCCTGCGCCGGCGCGTTTCGCGCGCGGGATATCCAGTTGTGGCAGTGGGTGTTGTCGAAGAAAGGGGTGATGGGGGGCTATTCCCGCGTCAGCTGAGCACCGATCCCCTGTAGGAGCGAGCACGCTCGCGATGGAAGCCCAGACACCGCGGGGCATCAGGCAACCCGCGTCAACGTTGACGACCATCGCGAGCAAGCTCGCTCCTTTAGATTTCGTGGTGCTTAGCTGGTTGCTGGAATGACCCTGGCTCGGGATGCGATGTTGCAGCAGCGATTGCTGATCAATAATCCGCGGGAAGTGAGTGAGGCGGATGCGTTGGCGATTTATCAGGCTGCGTACTGAAAGCAGTACCATTCCTTCGAGATCGACGCGCACTTTGTGGCGAGGGGGCTCGCCCCCGTTGAGCTGCGAAGCGGCCCCAAAACCTGCCACCGCGGTCCTTCAGTTACACCGCATTGGCAGGATTTACGACTGCTGCGCAGCCGAACGGGGGCGAGCCCCCTCGCCACAAAGTAAATTGCCGACTTATCGCCCTCTGTCATTTCTTCGACTCCCCACCAAACTCCCCTCCATGCATGAAAACAGCGCCCGACCACAAGTCATTGCTTCAGCTTAATACGAAGCATTACTATTCACGCCCCGTTCACACAGCACACCGCAATGACCCTCAAGTTGCCCCGCAGACACGGCTTTTTCGAGCATTACGAAGAGTTGGTCGGGACCTGGACTCGTCGCCTGAGAAATCGTCAGCAGGCCGAGGATCTGGCTCACGACACCTTTGTGCGCGTCCTCGAGTCCGATTCGGCGGCGGTGCAGCAGCCACGGGCGTATTTGCACCAGACCGCGCGCAATATCGCGGTGGATGCCTATCGGCGAGAGGATCGGCGTGAGGAGCAACGGGGCGCCATGGAGTCAGAGGCGATCGATCTCAGTGTGTCGTCAGCCGGCGACCCGGAGCATTACATGCATGCGATCCAATTGGCTGATTCCATCGAGCGGGCGCTCACGGAGCTGCCGATCAACTGCCGCAAGGTGTTCGTCTGGCAGAAGATCGAAGGCCTGACCCAGGCGGAAATCGCCGAACGCCTGGGACTGTCCAAGAACATGGTGGAAAAGTATATGATCCGCACGTTGCGGCATCTGCGCGACCGCCTCGACGGACTGCAATCGTGATGCGCGCCGCTGTATGCAGGGCGTCTTTTTTACCCCCAGCCAAACAGGAACTTCCATGATGGATACTCGTGATTGCGCGTGCGGGCAAACAACAGTTCGCGATGACGCGGCGCGGTGGTTTGTGCGTTTGCAGGAACCTGCCGTTGATGTCGAGGTGTATCGCCAATTTGAACACTGGCTGGACGAGCACCCTCAACACCGAACCGAATTCGAATGCCTTCAAGGCGTCTGGAAAGCCGCCGACCTGCTACCGTCGGAGCGTCTTCTGGCGCTGTGCGAAGAGGCGCCGGCGCCGATCAAGCGCCGGCCGATCCTGCGTTATGCGGTGGCCGCCAGTGTGGTGGCGGTGGCGCTCGGTCTGGGACTGTTCAGCGGTCTGAATCACCCATCGCCTTACACCGCGGAGTTTTCCACAGCCCTCGGCGAGCGCCGGCAAGTGGCGTTGCCCGATGGCTCGACCGTGGACCTGGACAGCCGCAGCAAGATTCAGGTGCACTTTGAGAAGAACCGCCGTGGCATCGAGCTGACGGAAGGCGAGGCGATGTTCAGCGTCCAGCACGACAGCAGCCGACCGTTTGTGGTCGAAGCCGGCAGCGGCAAGGTCACAGTTACCGGCACCCGCTTCGATGTGCGCCGTGGCAGCACTGACACGCGGGTCGTGGTGGAGCAGGGCACGGTCAAGGTTCAGGGCCGCTCGGCACCCGACAACGATTTCATCAGCCTCACCGCGGGCCTTGGCACCCATGTCGATGCCCAGGGCAAGGTCGCGGCCGCCTACGCGGTCAACCCGGCGGAAATGACCGCCTGGCGCAGTGGCAAGCTGGTGTTCAACAACGCCAGCCTGAGTGATGTCGCCGAGCAGGTGTCGCGTTATCGGGCCAAACCACTGACGATCTCAAGCCCGGACGTGGGCAATCTGCGCCTGACCAGCGTGTTCAAGTCCGACAACACCGATGCGCTGCTCAAGGCCTTGCCGAGCATCCTTCCGGTGGCCGTTCGCACCCTCGATGACGGCAGTCAGGAAATAATTTCAAAATAAAATTCAGGTTTTTTTCGAGTTCAGCGTCTTCCTGTTCAACTGCAACTGGTTTGCATTAACAAGCGCACACTCTTGCGATCCACAGGAATACGTTCGACGTGAAAAAATCCACCGCTCAAACCCCGACCTTCCCTTGGTTGCCGCTGGCGCTCGCGCTGGCGGTCAACGTTGCGATGCCTCAGGCATTCGCCGCCGATGCCATCCACATCCAGGCACAACCATTGGGTCAGGCCCTGACTCAGCTGGGTCAGCAAACCTCGTTGCAGGTTTTCTTCAGCCCTGACCTGGTCGCCGGCAAGCAGGCCCCGGCGGTGGACGGCAATCTTTCGCCGGAAGAAGCGCTGCGCCAGTTGCTGCAAGGCAGCGGCCTGCAGTATTCCATCGATGAAGGTTCGGTGACCCTGATGCCCGCACCGACGCAGGCCTCCAATGGTCCGCTGGAACTGGCCGCGACCGACATCAAGGTGGTCGGCGACTGGCTGGGCGATGCCGATGCCGCCGTGGTGCAGAACCACCCGGGCGCGCGGACGGTGATCCGCCGCGAAGCCATGATCGAGCAGGGCGCGATGAACGTCGGTGATGTGCTCAAACGTGTACCCGGCGTGCAGGTGCAGGAAGCCAACGGCACCGGCGGCAGCGACATTTCCCTCAACGTCGGCGTGCGCGGTCTGACGTCGCGCCTTTCGCCACGCTCCACCGTGCTGATCGACGGCGTGCCGGCGGCCTTCGCTCCCTACGGCCAGCCGCAGCTGTCCATGGCGCCGATTTCCTCCGGTAACCTGGACAGCATCGACGTGGTGCGCGGCGCCGGTTCCGTGCGTTACGGGCCGCAGAACGTGGGCGGCGTGATCAACTTCGTGACCCGCGCCATCCCGGAAAAGCCTACCGCTGAAATCGGCACCACCCTGGAAACTTCCCAGCACGGTGGCTGGAAGCACATCGACACCGCTTTCATGGGCGGCACCGCCGATAACGGCATGGGCGTGGCGCTGTTGTACTCGGGCGTGAACGGCAACGGTTATCGCGAGCGCAACAACGGCAACGACATCGACGACGTGATCCTCAAGACCCATTGGGCACCGACCGATTACGACGATTTCAGCCTGAATTTTCACTACTACGACGGCAGTGCCGACATGCCCGGCGGCCTGACCCAGGCCCAGTACGACGCCGACCCGTTCCAGTCCGACCGCAACAACGACAACTTCAGCGGCCGCCGCAAGGACGTGTCGTTCAAGTGGGCCCGGCAGATCGACGACCGCACCCAGGCCGAAGTGCTGACCTACTACACCGACAGCTTCCGTGGCAGCAACATCGCCGCCCGCGACCAGAAGACCATCGGCTCGTTCCCGCGCACCTACTACACCTTCGGCATCGAGCCGCGGGTGTCCCATGTGTTCGACGTCGGCCCGACCACCCAGGAAGTCAGCGTCGGTTATCGCTACCTCAAAGAAGGCATGCACGAAGAGGCGAGCCGCCTGGCGCTGGTCAACAACGTGCCGGTGGTGCGCCCGGGCTCGGACGGCCACGTCTATCAGGACCGTACCGGTGGCACCGAGGCTCACTCGGTGTATATCGATAACAAAATTGATGTCGGCAACTGGACCATCACCCCGGGCGTGCGTTTCGAACACATCAGCACTGAATGGCATGATCGCCCGGTACTCGACACCGCCGGCCGGCCTGTGCAGGAAAAACGCCGCAGCATCGAGAGCAACGAGCCGCTGCCGGCGGTCAGTGTGATGTATCACATGTCCGATGCCTGGAAATTGTTCGCCAACTACGAAACCTCTTTCGGCTCGCTGCAGTATTTCCAGCTCGGCCAGGGCGGTTCGGGTGACAACACGGCCAACGGCCTGGAACCCGAGAAAGCCAAGACCTACGAGATCGGTACGCGCTACAACGATGACGTGTGGGGCGGCGAAGTGACGCTGTTCTACATCGACTTCGATAAAGAGCTGCAGTACATCAGCAACGACGCCGGCTGGACCAACCTGGGCGCAACCACGCACCAGGGTATCGAAACCTCGATGCACTACGACCTGGCGGCATTGGACCCACGCCTCGAGGGCCTGACCGCCAATGCCGGCTTCACCTACACCCGCGCGGTGTATGAAGGTGAAATTCCGGGCTTCAAGGGCCGCGACCTGCCGTTCTACTCGCGTCAGGTGGGCACTGTCGGACTGCGTTACGACGTCGACCGCTGGACCCATAACATCGATGCCTTCGCCCAGTCCCAGCAGCGCGCGCCGGGTGTCGCGGTGAACGCCGACGGCAGTTTCACCAACAACTACATCACCGAAGGCACTGCCGATGGCCAGTACGGCGATATTCCGGGTTACGTCACCTGGAACGTGCGCAGCGGCTATGACTTCGGGCCTTCGTTGTCGAACTTGAAGGTGGGGGCAGGGGTGAAGAACGTCTTCGACAAGCAGTACTTCACTCGCTCCAGCGACAACAATGCGGGGATGTACGTGGGTGCGCCGCGGACGTTCTTTGTGCAGGCCAGTGTAGGGTTCTGATAGACCCGCTTGCCGGATCGCTCCCACATGGGTTGGTGATCACAACAACCCCTGTAGGAGCGAGGCTTGCCCGCGAAGACGGTGTGTCAGTCAGCATTCATTTTGAATGTGATGACGTCTTCGCGGGCAAGCCTCGCTCCTACAGATTTACGTCAGACTTTCAGGACTTTCCCGCCGATCGCCACTGCAATCAGCAGCACCGCCATCAGCGCAAAGGCAAAGCTCAAGCTCGCAGCATGCGCGATGAAGCCGATCACCGCAGGCCCCGCAAGAATCCCCGCATAACCCAGGGTGGTAATGGCCGGTACGGCGATGCTTTCCGGCATCACAGTCTGCTTGCCCACCGCCGTATACAGCACCGGTACGATGTTCGAGCAGCCGGCACCCAGCAGGGCATAACCCACCAGCGCCGCCTGCCAGCTCGGCACGAAGGTCGCCAGCAACAGCCCGAACGCGGCTAACGCTCCACCAAATACCATCACCCGCGTCGCGCCCAACCGACGCACGATCGAGTCACCGGTCAACCGGCCCACCGTCATGGTCAGCGCAAACGCCGCATACCCAAGCCCGGCATAGGCCGTGTCGATCCCGCGTTCCTGCGCCAGGAACACCGCGCTCCAGTCCAGTGCCGCGCCTTCGGCGAGGAACACGATGAAGCACATCCCGCCGATGAACAGCACGATGCCGTGGGGTACCGCGAACGCCGGGCCAGAACTCTCGCTGCCGTAGGGCAACAGGTGCGGTGCCGCCTTCGCCAGCGCGACCAGCAACATCACGATCACCACCAGCATGGCAGCCAGCGGCGACAGCCCCAGGCCCAGCAAGCCGCTGACCCCCGCCGCGCCGACGATCCCGCCGAGGCTGAACAGGCCATGGAAGCCCGACATCATGTTGCGGCCGCTGGCCCGCTCGACGATCACCGCCTGCAGGTTCACGGTCGAATCCACCGTGCCCAGGCCCGCGCCGAAAATGAACAGGGCCGCGATCAGCGCCGGGATCGACGACACCGTCGCCAATAGCGGCAGGGCGATACAGATCAGCAGGGTGCCGCCGGTCGCGACCTTACGGCAGCCGAAGCGGCCGGCGAGGATGCCGGCCAAGGGCATGGCCAGGATCGAGCCGACCCCCAGGCACAGCAGCAACAGGCCGAGGGTGCCTTCGTCCAGCCCGGCCCGGGCCTTGGCGTAGGGCACCAATGGCGCCCACGCGGCGATGCCAAAGCCGGCGATGAAAAAGGCGATGCGCGTGGACATCTGCTCCAGGCGCCCCGGTACGAAAGAGCTCTGGGTGTTGAGATTGGTCATATCGATCCTTGGCGTAAAACTTCGCGTCCCCCAGGGACAGTGATCGACCGGTGAGGGTTCGACCGGCGTCCGTGCGGTTTGGCGATCCAGAAGCTGCACATCGTTGCACAGCAGGCGAGTGTTTCGCGATATGTTGAGGGCTTTCGATCATTCCAACGGGGGGCGTTATGGCGCGGATGTACGATGCGCGGGGCAATATCTACATGGTGGCGGCGCCTGAAGAGTTGCGCGCTCAGGGCATTGGCTTGCCCGATCAAGCCCGTGATGCCGCGCAAAATCTTGAAGCCTGGGCATCGGCCGCCATTGAAGCATGCTGCTCGTGGGCGCCTGGTACGCAACCGGTTGGTGCCAAGGAGCATCGTAGCGATGGCCTGCTGGTGGGGCCGTTCCAGGCATCGCCGCCCTTTGATCTGTTGATCGTCAACACCGACGGCACCCTGGCCGAGCGCAGCGGCAACGGGCTGACGATTTTCTCCCAGGCGCTGAGTGACCAGGGGCTTTTGCCGACGGATGAGGCCTGTGTGCTGCGGGTTCATCACGACAAGGCCGACGTGGTTTCGCCGGGGGAGACGTCGGTGAAGGCGGCGCAGGTCGAGGGTGTGCAAGGGTTCTGGCTGGATCTGGGTCAGCCGGGATTCGGGCCGGCGGCGGTCAGTGCCGTGGGCGTTGAAACGGTGGTGATGAACGGCCGTGAGCTCAGTCATGTGCAGCCGTTGTCGGCACTCAACGGTGCCTGGTCGCGCAGTCAGTTTGCGCGGGTGGGCAATCCGCATTGCGTGACGCTGGTGGATCGCGTCGAGGATCTGCCGAGCAATGAGCAGATGCGCGAGCCGCTGTTGGGCGAAGGCTTGACCCGTATCGCCTATGCGATGCCGGCGGGTGCCGGGCGGCCGTGTGCGGCGGGGATCAACCTGCAATGGGCCACCCACGATGGCGGGCAGCGGGTGATTGCGCGGGTGTTCGAGCGGGGCGAGGGGCCGACGGCTTCTTCGGGGACCAGTGCTACGGCGGTCGCGTGTTCCGCTTGGCGGGTGGGTTGGGTCAAGCCCGGGGAGGTGAAGGTGGTGATGCCGGGTGGGACGGCGCCGATTTTGTTGGAGGAAGAGCAGGGGGAACTGAGTCGGGTCAGCCTTTTCGGTACGGCGATGTTGGTGCGGTAAATTTGAGATAGCTATCGCGGGCAAGCCCGCTCCCACAGGATTTTTGTCGTACTCAAAATCTGCGAACGACTCAAAAACCTGTGGGAGCGGGCTTGCTCGCGAAGGCGTCATCCCAGGCGCCGTATGCCTCAGCTCAGACCAGAAAATTCCACCACCGGCATCGCCCGCTTCATCAACACCTTCCCCCCACGAACCGAATACAACGGCAACCCCTGGCTGCGGATCACCTCGTAATCATTGGGCGCCGAGAGAATCAGCAGGTTCGCCGGCCGTCCTGCCTCAAGACCATACCGATCACCCAGGGCCATCGCCTTGGCGCTGTTATCGGTGACCAGATCCAGCGCGCTTTGCAGGTTGCGGTAACCAAGCATGTGGCAGATGTGTAGGCCCGCTTCGAGCACCCGCAGGATGTTGCCGTTACCCAGGGGATACCAGGGGTCGACGATCGAGTCCTGGCCGAAACACACGTTCATTCCGGCCTCGAGCAACTCGTTGACCCGGGTCACGCCCCGGCGTTTGGGGAAGTTGTCGAAGCGCCCCTGCAGGTGAATGCTTTCGGTGGGGCAGGAGACAAAACTGATGCCCGAGTGCCCGAGCAGACGGAACAGTTTGGCGCAGTAGGCGTTGTCGTAGGAGCCCATGGCCGTGGTGTGGCTGGCGGTCACCCGCGAACCCATGTCGCGGCTGCGGGCCTCTTCGGCCAGCACTTCGAGAAAGCGCGAGTGCGGGTCGTCGGTTTCATCGCAGTGCACATCCACCAGGCAGCCGGTGCGCTCGGCCAGGTCCATCAAAAACTTCACGGAACTGACGCCCTGATCGCGGGTGTATTCGAAATGCGGAATGCCACCGACCACGTCTGCGCCGATGCGGATCGCTTCCTCCATCAGCTCGCGGCCGTTGCGATAGGACTCGATGCCCTCCTGGGGAAACGCGACGATCTGCATGTCCACCAGATGCCGGCTTTCCTCGCGCACTTCGAGCATCGCTTTCAGCGCGGTCAGTTGCGGGTCGGTTACGTCGACGTGGGTGCGCACATGCTGGATGCCGTGGGCGGCGAGGCTCTGAATGGTTTTTTTCGCGCGGATTTTGGTGTCTTCGGGAGTGATGGTCGCCTTGCGCTCGCCCCAGCATTCGATGCCCTCGAACAGCGTGCCGCTCATGTTCCAGCGCGGCTCGCCGGCGGTGAGGGTGGCGTCGAGGTGAATGTGCGGCTCGACGAAGGGCGGCACCACCAGGTTGCCACCGGCATCCAGATCGTCCGGGCCGAGGGTCGGGGCCTCGGTCTGCCGGGCGATGTTGCGGATCAGGCCGTTTTCCAGGTGCAACTCGTGAAGACCTTCCTGATTGCGCAGCCGGGCGTTGATGATGAGCATCGGGAGAGTCCTTTTAGTCATTCTTGGAGGCGGTCTGACTAAGTTAGCTCGGTGTCGGCGACCTGCGCCAGTTCAAATGTGGGAGCGGGCT
>NZ_JAIQWX010000162.1 GCF_020164475.1 Pseudomonas sp. REP124
CTTCGCGGGCAAGCCTCGCTCCTACAAGAGTTATTTGTGGTTAGACCACGACTTCCAATACCGGCTGCTGATTGCTGCCAAACGTCAGGTATTCCACCAGATCCGCCAGCGCCAGCGGCTTGCTGATCAGATACCCCTGCACCTGATCGCACTCAAACCCGCGCAACAACTCCATCTGCTCCGGCGTTTCCACACCTTCGGCCACCACTTCGAGGTTGAGGTTGTGCGCCAGGTTGATCATGGCGTGCACCAGTTTGCGGTTCTCCTCACGTTGCTCCATGCCGCCGACAAAGCTCTTGTCGATCTTCAGCAGTGTGATCGGCAGGCTGTTGAGGTGCACAAAGGACGAAAACCCGGTGCCGAAATCGTCGAGGGAGAAGCGCACGCCCAGGCGCCCGAGCGCGTCCATGGTCTGCTTGACCAGATCGCTGCGGCGCATGACCGCGGTTTCCGTCAGTTCGAATTCCAGCCATTGCGCCTCGACGCCGCGCTCGGCAATCAGCCGGCTCAGGGTCGACAGCAGCTGGCTGTCCTGGAATTGACGGAACGACAGATTGATCGCCATGTGCAACGGCGGCAGACCCAGTTCCAGAAGCGCCTGCATGTCGCGCAGGGCCCGGGATATCACCCAGTAACCCAGCGGCACGATCAGGCCGCTCTGCTCGGCCAGTGGCACGAACTCGCTAGGCGGCAACAGGCCGCGCTCGGCATGGCGCCAGCGCACCAGGGCTTCGAGGCCGACGATCTGACCGTCTTCGAGGTTCAGGCGTGGCTGGTAATGCAGTTCCAGCTCATCGCGGCGCAATGCCCGGCGCAGCTCGGTTTCGAGGTCGGCGATGCTGCGGGCATTGCGGTTGATGCGTTCGTTAAAGATGTGAAAGGTACAGCCCTGAGTGCTCTTGGCCTGCTGCATGGCGATGTGGGCGTGCCACATCAGCGGATCGGCACCGCCCTGGGCCCGGGCGTGGGCGATGCCCAGGCTGGAACCGATCAACAGGCTTTCGCCGTCGACCCAGTAAGGTTCAGCCAGCGCTTCGGTGATGCGTTCGGCCATCCACTCCGCGCGCTGCGGGGCGCGGCGGGTGTCGATGAGCAAGGCGAATTCGTCGCTGCCCAGGCGCGCCAACTGGTCGCCGACTTCGAGCTGGCTTTTGAGCCGTGCAACCACCTGCAGGATCAGCCGGTCGCCGGCCTGATGGCCGAGGGCGTCGTTGGCGTAACGGAAGTTGTCGAGATCGAGGTGCCCCAGCGCCAGGCCGCGGCCATCGTTTTCTGCCAGTCGCGCAGTCAGCAGGGTCTGGAAGCCCTGGCGATTGGCGATGCCGGTCAGCGGGTCCTGTTCGGCCAGGCGTTGCAGAGTGGTTTCCAGCACGCCGCGCTCGCGCACATGACGCAGGCAGCGACGCAGCATGCCAGGGTCGAGATGGTCACGGACCAGCCAGTCGCTTACACCGTCGGGCGGGGTCAGGGGCTCGTGGTCTAGCAGCAGCACCGTTGGCAGACGGCAACGGCCCGGCGCCGGCTGGAGGGCCGGGATCGTCAATAACACTGCGCTGCGGTCGTCATCGAACAGACTGCTGACAGACTCCCAACTCGGTGCGCTGATGAGCACGGCCGAGCTCCCCATTGGAGCCAGACACTCGCGCAACAACGCTGCCCACGCTGGCTCTTCGGCCAATAGCAGCAAACGCAAGGGTTCGACAGGCGTAGACAAGCTAGCTCCCTAGACTCTGCAAAGATGTAGGCGACAGGCATTATGCCGATCTGACAAGCAATGACCAAATGACATCACTTATCGAACGTGCCCTTTGTATCCGGAATTACGAACATTAGCTGTTAATTCTTTGCGCATCCTGCGTGAAAGTAACAAAACCGGCAAATATGAATCGCGAGTCGCGTCACAAGTCGGAGAGAGCAGCACAATTCTCTGAGCCTGTTAAAATGCCGGCCCATTTCGTGACCGACCCCTGAATTTAGCTATGTCCCGACTCAATCCCCGGCAGCAAGAGGCCGTGAACTACGTCGGCGGCCCTCTTTTGGTGCTCGCCGGTGCCGGCTCCGGCAAGACCAGCGTGATCACCCGCAAGATCGCGCACCTGATCCAGAACTGCGGCATCCGCGCCCAGTACATCGTCGCCATGACCTTTACCAATAAGGCCGCGCGCGAGATGAAGGAACGGGTCGGGACCCTGCTGCGCGCCGGCGAAGGCCGGGGCCTGACAGTTTGTACCTTCCACAACCTGGGCCTGAACATCATCCGCAAGGAGCATGAACGGCTGGGCTACAAACCCGGTTTCTCGATTTTCGACGAGACCGACGTCAAGTCCCTGATGACCGACATCATGCAGAAGGAATACTCGGGCGACGACGGCGTCGACGAGATCAAGAACATGATCGGCGCCTGGAAGAACGACCTGATCCTGCCGGCCCAGGCCCTGGAAAACGCGCGTAATCCCAAGGAACAGACTGCCGCCATCGTCTACACCCACTACCAGCGCACGCTCAAGGCGTTCAACGCGGTGGACTTCGACGACCTGATCCTGCTGCCGGTGAAGCTGTTCGAAGATCACGCCGACATCCTGGAAAAGTGGCAGAACAAGGTGCGCTACTTGCTGGTGGACGAATACCAGGACACCAACGCCAGCCAGTACCTGCTGGTGAAGATGCTCATCGGTTCACGCAACCAGTTCACCGTGGTGGGCGACGACGACCAGTCGATCTACGCCTGGCGCGGCGCGCGGCCGGAAAACCTGATGCTGCTCAAGGAAGACTATCCGTCCTTGAAAGTGGTGATGCTGGAGCAGAACTATCGCTCCACCAGCCGCATCCTGCGCTGCGCGAACGTGCTGATCTCCAACAACCCCCACGAATTCGAAAAGCAGCTGTGGAGTGAAATGGGCCACGGCGACGAGATCCGCGTGATCCGCTGCCGCAACGAAGACGCCGAAGCCGAGCGCGTGGCCATGGAAATCCTCAGCCTGCACTTGCGCACCGACCGGCCCTACAGCGACTTCGCGATCCTCTATCGCGGTAACTACCAGGCCAAGCTGATCGAGCTGAAATTGCAGCATCACCAGGTGCCTTATCGCCTGTCCGGCGGCAACAGCTTCTTCGGCCGCCAGGAAGTGAAGGACCTGATGGCCTACTTCCGCCTGATCGTGAACCCGGACGACGACAACGCCTTCCTGCGGGTGATCAACGTGCCGCGCCGGGAAATCGGCTCGACCACCCTGGAAAAGCTCGGCAACTACGCCACCGAACGCAAGATCTCGATGTACGCCGCGACCGACGAGATGGGCCTGGGCGAGCATCTGGACAGCCGTTTCACCGATCGCCTGTCGCGCTTCAAGCGCTTCATGGACCGAGTGCGCGAGCAATGTGCCGGCGAGGACCCGATCTCGGCCCTGCGCAGCATGGTCATGGACATCGACTACGAGAACTGGCTGCGCACCAACAGCTCCAGCGACAAGGCCGCGGACTACCGGATGAGCAACGTCTGGTTTTTGATCGAAGCTTTGAAGAACACCCTGGAAAAAGACGAAGACGGCGAGATGACCGTCGAAGACGCCATCGGCAAGCTGGTTCTGCGCGACATGCTTGAGCGCCAGCAGGAAGAGGAAGACGGTGCAGAAGGCGTGCAGATGATGACCTTGCACGCGTCCAAGGGCCTGGAATTCCCCTACGTGTTCATCATGGGCATGGAAGAGGAAATCCTCCCGCACCGCTCCAGCATCGAGGCCGACACCATCGAAGAGGAACGCCGCCTGGCCTACGTGGGCATCACCCGCGCCCGCCAGACCCTGGCGTTCACCTTTGCCGCCAAGCGCAAGCAGTACGGCGAGATCATCGATTGCGCGCCGAGCCGCTTCCTCGATGAGCTGCCGCCGGACGATCTGGCCTGGGAAGGCAACGACGACACCCCGACCGAGGTCAAAGCCGTTCGCGGCAATAGCGCATTGGCAGATATACGCGCGATGTTAAAGCGCTAGAATTGACCACTTTTACATTGACCTTCGGCGCCAACGGCGCCAATTGAGGACAGCTTCATGGAAGCCCTGCACAAAAAAATCCGCGAAGAAGGCATCGTGCTTTCCGACCAGGTCCTGAAAGTCGACGCCTTTCTGAACCACCAGATCGACCCGGCCCTGATGAAGCAGATCGGCGACGAATTCGCCGCGCTGTTCAAGGATTCGGGCATCACCAAGATCGTCACCATCGAAGCCTCGGGCATCGCCCCGGCGATCATGACCGGCCTGAACCTGGGCGTACCGGTGATTTTCGCCCGCAAGCACCAGTCCCTGACCCTGACCGAAAACCTGCTGTCGGCGACCGTGTACTCGTTCACCAAGCAGACCGAAAGCACCGTGGCGATCTCCCCGCGCCACCTGACCAGCAGCGACCGCGTGCTGATCATCGATGACTTTTTGGCCAACGGTAAGGCGTCCCAGGCGCTGATTTCGATCATCAAGCAGGCTGGCGCTACGGTGGCGGGCCTGGGGATCGTGATCGAGAAGTCGTTCCAGGGCGGGCGGGCGGAGCTTGATTCGCAGGGTTATCGCGTTGAGTCGCTGGCTCGGGTGAAGTCGCTGAAGGATGGCGTTGTAACCTTCATCGAGTAAGCCGCCACACTGCAAGCCTTACCCTGTGGGAGCGAGCCTGCTCGCGATAGCGGACTGTCAGCCGATATCATTGTTGAATGACAGGACTTCATCGCGAGCAGGCTCGCTCCCACAGTTGGTTTTGTGGGTTGCCTGCTATTAGGCGGTAGCCTTCAGGCCTGTGAGCAGCAGTCGCTGAAACAGATCCTCTTTCAGCCCATCTGGCTTGCTCAGTTGCATCCTCTCCAGGTGCTCCGGAAAAGCATCCGGCGCAGGCGCATCCAGCGCCGCCTTGCCCAACTCCAGCACCTCGCTGAGCTTGAATTTGCTCTTCAACCAGTTCAGCGCCCGCAACAGATCCCGCTCCACCTCGGTGAAATCACAGCCCAGCGGATACTCCGGAAACAGATGCCCATGCCGCGCCTGAATCTCCTGCAAACGCTGCGGATGGTTGTCGGTGAACCGTGGATCGAGACAAAAATCCTTCGGCAGTTTCCCAACCTTCTGCGCCTGCTCCATCAACCCCTGCTGAAACCGTGAGTCGCTGATGTTGAGCAGCGCCTCGATTACCGCCGCATCGGTCTTGCCGCGCAGATCGGCGATGCCGTATTCGGTGACCACGATGTCGCGCAGATGCCGCGGAATCGTGCAGTGGCCGTACTCCCAGACGATGTTGGAGCTGACCACCCCACCCGACTCGCGCCAACTGCGCAGCAGCAACACCGAGCGCGCCCCGTCCAGCGCGTGCCCCTGCACCACGAAGTTGTATTGCCCGCCGACGCCGCTGAGCACGCGCCCGTCTTCCAGCTGATCCGCCACCCCAGCGCCCAGCAGCGTCATAGTGAAGGCGGTGTTGATGAACCGCGCATCTAGGCGCTGCAAACGCTTGAGCTCTTCCTGACCGTACAGCTCGTTGATGTAGCTAATGCGGGTCATGTTGAATTCGAGCCGCTTGCTTTGCGGCAACTCGCGCAACCGCTCGTAGAAACTGCGCGGGCCGAGGAAGAAGCCGCCATGCACCGAGATGCCGTCGGTCTGCGCCGCTTCATCCAGGGTGCCGACATTCGCCTGCTGCTGCGTCGATACATCCGGGTAGACCTTACGCCGCACGATGCCGGCATCGGCCAACACCAGCAGGCCGTTGACGAACATCTCACTGCAACCATAGAGGCCCCGAGCGAAAGGTTCGAGGCCACCTTCGCGTTCGATCAGCTGCGCCCACGGGCTCAGGTTCACTTCCGTCAGCAACGCCTTGTAGCCACCGTTATCGGCCTGCCGTGCCAGCAACGCCGCCGTCAGCGCATCGCCCATGGAACCGATGCCGATTTGCAGTGTGCCGCCGTCGCGCACCAAGGTACTGGCGTGCAGGCCGATGAAATGGTCCTGGAAACCCACCGGCATGTTCGGCGTGGAAAACAGCGTGGTGCTGTCCTTCTCGTCGATCAGCAGGTCGAAGGTGTCGATGCCTACCTCGGCATCGCCGGGCATGTAGGGCAAATCGTCGTGCACCTGGCCGAGCATCAGGATCGTCTCCCCGGCGGCGCGACGCTTGGCGATCATCGGCAACAGGTCGAGGGTGATGTCGGGGTTGCAACTCAGGCTCAGGCGATCGGGATGATCGGCGTCGCTGGCAACCATCTGCGCCACCAGGTTCAGTCCGGCGGCATTGATGTCCCGCGCGGCGTGGCTGTAGTTGCTGCTGACGTAATCCTGCTGGGCCGGCGCGCTGTTGAGCAGACTGCCGGGCTGGAGGAAGAATTGCTGGATGTGGATATTGCCCGGCAAGCTGTCGCGCTGAAGATCGGCAAGGAATGCGAGTTCCGGATAATCACCGAAGACCCGTTCAAGGAAAGGCTCGATAAAGCGCTTCTGCAAGCCATCGCCCAATGCCGGGCGGCCCAGACACAGGGCGGTATAGATCGTCAGTTGTCGCTGCGGCATCTGCGCGACCCGCCGATACAACGCGTTGACGAAAGGGTTGGGCTTGCCCAGGCCCAGGGGCAGACCCATGTGGATATGCGCCGGCAAGCGCGCCAACACCTCATCGACCGCCTGCTCGATAGAACATAGCTGCACCATCGGAAACTCCCTAGCATTCCATGACGTGGGGTTGGACCGAGCTTGCCGGGTCTTTGCTGCAATGAACAGGCTCGGGGCAACTTGCAGACACAAAAAAGCCGCTCGTAAGCGGCTTTTCTGGTGCGAAGCGGCAGGCTTATTTCAGGCCGGACATCTTCTGGATGGCGCCCTTTAGCTCATCATCGGAGCAATCGGCGCAGGTGCCTTTAGGCGGCATCGCGTTGATACCGGTAATGGCTTTGGCCAGGATGCCGTCGAGACCGCCCTGGTGATCGGCACGTTCTTTCCAGGCTGCGGCATCACCAATTTTCGGAGCACCCAGCAGGCCGGTACCGTGGCAAGCGTTGCAGTGCTTGGCAATCACTTCGTCCGGCGTCTTCGCAGCACCGCCACTTGCGGCAGCCGCCACTTCCATCCCCTTGCATTCCTTGCCCTGAACACACACCTGGCCGACTGGCTCGAGGCGTTTGGCAATATCGTCATTCGTCGCAGCTTGAGCGCTGACAGCCCAGAGGGCCAGTACGGTTGCTGGTGCAGCCAGCATTTTCATAATTAGGTTCACGCGTTCACCCTCAATGGTGGCTAGTCACGCCTACGGCCACGGTTCGCAGGCGGGCGCAAGTATAGCGGTTAGCCCGCGACACTGAAACAACCCCAAAGTCGAAGGGGTCTTGTTGCGCAACGGTTAAACGACTCGGGTGCCTCGGCCGTACTGGCAGGGCGCCTCTTTGCTTAAAAATTCGCGGGTGTAGCTGCGCTGATTAGTCGCGCCGGCGCATCGAACGGATTACGGAAACGATGCGGCTTGGTACTTTCAAAGTAGTAGCTATCGCCAGCTTCGAGCACAAAAGTTTCAAGCCCGACGACCAACTCAAGCCGACCTTCCACCAAAATGCCGGTTTCCTCGCCTTCGTGGGTGAGCATCTCTTCACCGGTGTCGGCGCCTGGCGGGTAGATTTCATTGAGGAAGGCGATAGCGCGGCTCGGGTGAGCGCGGCCGACCAGTTTCATGGTCACGGCGCCATCGGAAATGTCGATCAGCTCGTTGGCCTTGTAGACGACCTGGGTCGGTGTTTCCTGGAGGATTTCTTCGGAAAAGAACTCGACCATGGACATGGGAATCCCGCCCAGCACTTTGCGCAGCGAACTGATCGAGGGGCTGACGCTGTTCTTCTCGATCATCGAGATGGTGCTGTTGGTCACGCCCGCGCGTTTGGCGAGCTCACGCTGGGAAAGCCCTTTGAGCTTTCGGATCGATTGCAGTCGTTCACCGACGTCCAAAGCTTGCGCCTCCAGGAGTCAAGGTTGTTGAAATATTGATCGATATCATGGCGACAGCGTTCAGTATTTACAACACCTCGACCTGAATCCCGTTCGGCCCGGCGACTTCCGGCGGGTGCGGTCCGGCGTCAGCTCCCGGAATAGAGCATTGGCACGCGGCGCAGATTGCAGAAGATCTGGTAGGGAATGGTGCCGGCCGCGATTGCGACGTCACTGGCGAGGATGTTTTTGCCCCACAACTCCACGGTGGAGCCCAGCCCGGCCTGCGGAATATCGGTCAGGTCGACGCACAGCATGTCCATCGATACCCGGCCGATCAACTGGCTGCGCTGCCCGGCCACCAGCACCGGCGTGCCGGTCGGAGCCAGACGCGGATAACCGTCGGCATACCCCATGGCCACCACACCGACGCGCATCGGCTTGGGCGTAACGAAGCGGGCGCCGTAGCCAATCGGCTCGCCGGCCGGCAGCTCACGCACGCTGATCACTTTCGATTCCAGGGTCATCACCGGTTGCAGGCGCGAAGCCACGGCGTTGGCCTCTTCGAACGGGGTCGCGCCGTAGAGCATGATGCCCGGACGCACCCAGTCGCTCGGGATCTGCGGCCAACCCAGCACCGCCGGCGAGTTGCGCAGGCTGACTTCGGCCGACAGGCCCTGACGCGCCGCTTCGAATACCGCGACCTGCTCGGTGCTGGCCTCGCTGTTCAATTCGTCGGCACGGGCGAAGTGGCTCATCAACACGATCTTCGCCACGTTGCCGCTGGCCAGCAGACGCTGATAGGCCGTCTGATAATCCTTCGGATGCAGGCCTACACGATGCATGCCCGAATCGAGCTTGAGCCAGACCACAATCGGTTTGCTCAGCGCGGCCTTCTCGATCGCCTCGAGCTGCCACAATGAATGCACCACGCACCAGAAATCATGCTCGACGATCAGCGACAGCTCATCGGCTTCGAAGAAACCTTCCAGCAGCAACACCCGTGCGCGAATACCGGCAGCCCGCAGCTCCAAGGCCTCTTCGATGCAGGCCACGGCAAAACCGTCGGCTTCGGCCTCAAGTGCCTGGGCGCAACGCACCGCGCCATGACCATAGGCATCGGCCTTGATCACCGCGAGGGCGCGGGCACCCGTGACTTCACGGGCGATCCGGTAGTTGTGACGCAGGGCTTGAAGGTCGATCAGGGCACGGGCAGGGCGCATGGCGGCAGACTTCTGGTCGGTCGTTGGGAAGAAAAACCGGCGCTGGCTGAGGGCGTGTAAACCGCCAGTAGCGCCGGGAGAGGGATTTTGCAGGCTGGCTCAAGCAAGCGCTATCACCGAAAGCACGGGCTCACTGGTGAGCGGGTGCCGGGCTTACGTGTTTCGCCGATTCCTGTTGCTTGTTGCCATAACGGGAAATATCCAGGCCTTCGGCGCTGATCTGCGGTTTTTTCTTCGCCATCAGATCCGCCAGCAGGCGACCCGAACCACAGGCCATGGTCCAGCCGAGAGTGCCGTGACCGGTGTTCAGGAACAGGTTCTTGAACGCGGTGCCGCCGACAATCGGGGTGCCATCCGGAGTGGTCGGACGCAGGCCGGTCCAGAAGCTGGCTTCGGCCAGGTTGCCGCCCTGTGGATACAGATCGTTGACGATCATCTCCAGGGTTTCGCGGCGACGCGGGTTCAGCGACAGGTCGAAACCGGCGATTTCCGCCATGCCGCCAACACGGATGCGGTTGTCGAAACGGGTGATCGCGACCTTGTAGGTTTCGTCCAGAATGGTCGAAGTCGGGGCCATCGCCGGGTTGGTGATCGGCACGGTCATGGAGTAACCCTTGAGCGGATACACCGGTGCCTTGATGCCCAGCGGCTTGAGCAGTTGCGGCGAGTAGCTGCCCAGCGCCAGCACGTAGCGGTCGGCGGTTTCCAGCTTGCCATCGATCCACACACCGTTGATGCGGTCGCCGGCGAAATCCAGACGCTGGATGTCCTGACCGAAACGGAATTCCACGCCCAGATCCGCAGCCATTTGCGCGAGCTTGGTGGTGAACATCTGGCAGTCGCCGGTCTGGTCGTTCGGCAGACGCAGGGCACCGGAGAGGATATCGGTGACGCTGGCCAGGGCCGGTTCGACGCGGGCAATGCCTTCGCGGTCGAGCAGTTCGAACGGCACGCCGGACTCTTTCAGCACGGCGATGTCTTTTGCGGCGCCATCCAGTTGAGCCTGGGTGCGGAACAGCTGGGTGGTACCCAGGCTGCGGCCTTCGTATTCGATGCCGGTTTCCGCGCGCAGTTCGTCGAGGCAGTCACGGCTGTACTCGGACAGACGGACCATGCGCTCCTTGTTCACCGCATAACGGCTGGCGGTGCAGTTGCGCAGCATCTGGGCCATCCACAGGTACTGGTCGATGTCGCCAGTGGCCTTGATCGCCAGCGGTGCGTGGCGCTGCAGCAGCCACTTGATGGCCTTGAGCGGCACGCCAGGTGCGGCCCACGGTGAGGCATAACCCGGCGAAACCTGGCCGGCGTTGGCGAAACTGGTCTCCATGGCAGCAGCCGGCTGCCGGTCGACCACCACCACTTCAAACCCGGCACGGGCCAGATAATAAGCACTGGTGGTGCCGATGACGCCGCTACCCAAGACCATAACGCGCATTTTCATATCCCTCATCGCGGCTGACCGCTGACGTGTGAAGTACAGAGCTCTAGATGTGCGCAGTGTAAGAAAGATTGCCCAGTGATTTTCACTATATAAGCGCCTATATTTGGCGACAATTCTCGGCAAAAACCCTTTTTACGGAGGCGCATCCCCTATGCGTACCAACACTCAGACCAAGCGGGAGCTGGACAAGATCGACCGCGCCATCCTGCGGATCCTGCAAGCGGACGGGCGCATTTCCTTCACCGAGCTTGGGGAAAAGGTCGGGCTGTCGACCACGCCCTGCACCGAGCGGGTCCGGCGCCTGGAGCGCGAAGGGATCATCATGGGCTACAACGCGCGGCTCAATCCGCAGCACCTCAAGGGCAGCCTGTTGGTGTTCGTGGAGATCAGCCTGGATTACAAGTCCGGCGATACCTTCGAGGAGTTCCGGCGTGCGGTGCTCAAATTGCCCCATGTGCTGGAGTGCCATCTGGTGTCGGGGGATTTCGACTACCTGGTGAAGGCGCGGATTTCGGAGATGGCTTCGTATCGCAAGCTGCTGGGGGATATCTTGCTCAAGCTGCCCCATGTGCGCGAATCCAAGAGCTATATCGTGATGGAAGAGGTGAAGGAGAGTTTGAGCTTGCCTATTCCGGATTGAGGTTTTGGGGGGCTGTGCCGGCCCCATCGCGAGCAGGCTCGCGATAGGAGCAACTCGGTCTATATCTAGACAAGCACCTGCCGATTCGAGCCCATGTACTCGAATATCTGCTTTTCCACCCGCGGATGAATCAGCTCCGCTGGCCGCCGCCCATTGGGGCACGGCAAGGTCTGGGTGGTGCCGAACAGCCGGCAGATCAGCGGTCGCTCTTCATACACCGTGCATCCATTCGGCCCCAGGTGCACACAGTTGAGTTCTTCCATCGCCGCATCCTGCTCGGCCCGGGTCTTGCGCGGCAGGCGCGACATTTCTTCCGGCGAGGTGGTCACCGGCCCGCAGCAGTCGTGGCAGCCGGGTACGCACTCGAACGAGGGAATCTGTTGGCGCAGGGTGCGGATTTTCTGACTGTTGCAGCTCATGGAAAAGAGGACCGATGTCGAAATACGCCATGATTTTGCGGCAAATGCAGCCATCCAGACAGTGGCAACCGACCGATGTTGCCCGCTCTGGAGGTCAGGCTTATGCTCCGCCCCCTCATAGACACAAAAAATCAGGATGAAGCGCATGAATGCCCGCGCCCCGCACGTTGCTTCCTATTATGCCGCCAGCAGCTTGCAGCAGCTTGACCACCCCGTGCTCAAGGGCGACCTGGTGGCCGATGTGTGCGTGGTCGGCGGCGGGTTCTCAGGGCTCAATACCGCGCTGGAACTGGTAGAACGCGGGCTCAGCGTGGTGCTGCTCGAAGCCCGCAAGATCGGCTGGGGAGCGAGCGGGCGCAACGGCGGGCAGTTGATTCGCGGGGTCGGCCACGGCCTTGATCAGTTCGCCAACATCATCGGCACCGACGGGGTGCGTGAGATGAAGCTGATGGGCCTGGAAGCAGTGGAGATCGTCCGCCGACGAGTCGAGCGTTTTCAAATTCCTTGCGACCTGACCTGGGGATACTGCGACCTGGCCAACAAACCCCGCGATCTTGAAGGCTTCGCCGAAGATGCCGAGGAATTGCGCAGCTTGGGTTATCGCCATGAAACGCGCCTGCTGCAACCTCACGAAATGCATACGGTGGTCGGTTCCGACCGGTATGTCGGAGGTCTGATCGACATGGGCTCCGGTCACCTGCACCCGTTGAACCTGGCGTTGGGTGAAGCAGCCGCCGCGAAATTGTCAGGCGTGAAGCTGTTCGAACACTCGGCGGTGACGCGCATCGATTATGGCCCCGAGGTCCGGGTTCATGCCGCTCAAGGCTCGGTCCGCGCCAAAACCCTGGTGCTGGGCTGCAACGCCTACCTCAATGATCTGAATCCGGAGCTGAGCGGCAAAGTCCTGCCCGCCGGCAGCTACATCATCGCCACCGAGCCGTTGAGCGAAGAACTGGCGCACTCGCTGCTGCCGCAGAACATGGCAGTCTGCGATCAGCGGGTGGCGCTGGATTACTACCGGCTCTCAGCGGACCGTCGCTTGTTGTTTGGCGGTGCCTGTCACTATTCGGGTCGCGATCCGAAGGACATCGCGGCCTACATGCGACCGAAGATGCTGGAGGTGTTCCCGCAGCTGGGCGACGTCCGGATCGATTACCAATGGGGCGGGATGATCGGTATCGGCGCCAATCGTCTGCCGCAGATCGGTCGGCTCAAGGACCAGCCGAATGTGTATTACGCCCAGGCCTACTCAGGTCATGGAGTCAATGCCACGCACCTGGCGGGCCAGTTGCTGGCCGAGGCCATCAGTGGGCAGCACAGTGGCGGGTTCGATCTGTTTGCCAAGGTGCCGCACATCACCTTCCCCGGCGGCAAACATCTGCGCTCGCCGTTGTTGGCGTTGGGGATGTTGTGGCATCGGCTCAAAGAGTTGGTCTAAGGATTGGTGTCGTTCATTCCGGCCTCTTCGCGGGCAAGCCTC
>NZ_JAIQWX010000163.1 GCF_020164475.1 Pseudomonas sp. REP124
TAGGAGCGAGGCTTGCCCGCGAAGATGATTCAACAGGCACCACACCTCTCAATGCTTGCTGGCCAGCTCATCCAGATGATCTTCAATCTCCTGCGGCTTGAGCACCAGCACATCGCTTTCCACCGCATCGAGCACCACTTCTGCCGTATTGCCGATCAACGTCCCTGAAAGCCCGCTGCGCGCCACGGTGCCGATCACCGTCACCGCCGCCTGCAGCTTGTGGACCATGAACGGAATCAATACATCTGCGGGCCCTTCCTCGATGTGCAGATGTTGATCGTCAATGTCGAATTCGGCCTGGAACGCCCGGCACTGCTCGCGATAGCGCCCCTCGATGGTTTCCTTGAGCTGGAAGGTCGGATCGGCCGACGACAGCATCGGCGAGGGGTGAGCGCTGATCACGTGCAAGTGAGCCTTGGCCAGGATGGCGATGTCATAGCCGTGATCGATGATGGTGTTGTGCAGGTGACGGTGTTCCGGGTCGGTATTGCCGACATCGATGGCTGCCAGAATCACCTTGTCCTTCCAGGAACCGGCGGTTTTCACCAGCAGCACGGGGGTAGGGCAGTGGCGCAGCAGTTTCCAGTCCGCCGGGGTCAACAGGGCTCTTTTCAGGGCGCTGTCGGGGAAATGCTGCTTGATCACCAGCCCGCAGCCTTCGGCCTGCTGCACATCGACGATGGTTTCGTGCAGGCTCTGATTCCAGGCCTGTTCGGTGGTAACGCTGAAACCGTCTTCCAGCAAGGCCGCCTTGAGCACACTCAGCATGGCGCTGTGATCATGCTTGGGGTCACACACCAGCAGATGCAGATGCGCTTGGGTCACGCCGGCAATCAATTTGGCTCGTTTGAGCGCCAGACTTTCCGAATGTTCGGGTTCGATGACCACCAGAATGCTGCGAATGGCTTGCATGATCGGGATCTCCTGAAATGAAAACGCACGGCGTTGCACAACTATAGTTGCTGGCTGCCGGCCGGGGTGTTGATACATATCAACGGTCGGCCGCTGGTGGTCTGCGGGCAGGCCGGTATAATCGGCGCCCTTCGTTTCGAACCTTTACTCCGTGGGCCCCATGATCCTTCCCGAAATTCACGAATTCCTTGGCTGTCGCACCCCCGATGGCTGGGTCCAGGCCGCGCTGGCCGATCAGGAAACCTTGCTGATCGACCACAAGAATTGCGAATTCAAGGCCGCCAGTACTGCGCTGAGCCTAATTGCTAAATATCACTCCCATGTCGACCTGATCAACATGATGTCGCGCCTGGCCCGGGAAGAGCTGGTGCATCATGAACAGGTCATGCGCCTGATGAAAAAGCGCAAGATCGAGCTGCGCCAGCTGTCCGCCGGGCGTTATGCCTCGGGGTTGCGCAAGGTGGTGCGCAGTCATGAACCGGTGAAACTGGTGGATACCCTGGTGGTGGGCGCGTTCATCGAGGCGCGCAGTTGTGAGCGATTCGAGGCGCTGGTGCCGCATCTGGATGAAGAACTGGGCAAGTTTTATTTCGGTCTGCTCAAGAGCGAAGCGCGGCATTTTCAGGGGTATCTGAAGCTGGCTTACCAGTATGGGGATGCCAAGGACATTGCCAACGTGATCGACCGTGTTCGTGCGGCGGAGCAGGAATTGATCGAGTCGCCGGATGTGGAGTTCCGATTCCACAGCGGTATTCCCGCAGCTGCCTGATCCCTGTAGGAGCGAGCATGCTCGCGATGGTCGTCAACGATAACGCGGGAAGCCTGATGCCCCGCGGTGTCCTTGCGTTCATCGCGAGCATGCTCGCTCCTACAGGTTTAAACCGAGTCGCTCATGCCATTGGGCGATGGATTCCTCGGGATAACCATCGAACTGCTTGTCCTCAGGCTGAACCTCAACTTCCACCCAAGGCGCCTTCGACCCCAACAGCAAATGCGTATGCTCCGGTGGCACAGGCAGCGGCGTGTCGATCGCCGAGGCAAACGGGTGAATCAGCTCCGGCCATTCAGGGCTGAACAGCCACAATCCCGAACCGCATACCGAACAGAAATGCCGTTCGGCGCTACTGCGGTGGGCCCGCGCTTCGCCTTCGCCCTTGAGCAGCGCATGGTAAATCGCGATGTTCTTGCGCCCGCGTACCTTGAGGCTGTCGGCGTCGCCGGCAATGTTGATCGCATAACCGCCACCGCCCTGGGTCTTGCGGCAGATCGAGCAATAGCAGCGTTGATAGGGGTAGGGATGGGCGCTGGTCAGACTGAACGAAACCGCGCCGCAATGGCAGGAGCCTTCGAGATGCATGGTGGCCTCCAATGGCTTGTGGGATCTGATTCAGCCTAGAAGACAACGGTGATAGTGCAGACGCAATCGCGAGCAGGCTCCCACATGGATCACCGTGAACCTGTGGGAGCGAGCCTGCTCGCGATCAATTGTCAGGGCAACGCCAGCAGATCGGTTCGAACCTCCGAGTAACGTCCGCTTAAATCCTCATTCCTGCTGCACAACTTCAACGGCAACTGCTCGGCCATGAACGTCACTTCTTCAAACGTCTTCGTGTAGTCGGCAATCTTCACTTTGCTGCAATCGGTTTCCGACGCCGGTCCCGAGAAGTAGAGTGCGCCGAAGTGCGTCGGCACCAGATAGCGCCATTTGACGTTGTAGTTCCAATCGGCGCTCAGCGTAATCGTCGGCTCCGGCGTGTGAACCGGCGTTCTTTCCACCAGCTGAACAGGTGTCACCCAGGCGTTGTTCATCAATGCGGCAGTGGGTCTTTGTTCGGCGGACTCGACGCCAATGACACACAGATAATGCATGCCGACGTCTCGGCTGACAGCTGTATCCAGAACCACATCATTGGCATCAAGCGTGCCACTGTAGTTGCGCGCCGATCTGCAATCCTGCGCTTGCCTTACAGTCTTGAAGCGATAAAAAGGCGTACTTAACGAGAACTGCGCATTGATCATAGGGTCAGGGCTGGACGCATTTCTGGGCATGGCCACGTATTGAGTTGGCCAGTATTTCAGCTCGGTCAGCTTGAAAGGGGCTTGCGATGTACAGAAGTTCGAAACACTGGTGAAAACACCTTGGCTGAAGCAACTCGGCAACTTGTCTGCTGCAAAGGAGTAGTGCGTATCCGGCGACCACGAGACTTTGCCGTTTCTGACTTCACAAGGCGCATTTTCAAAGCATTGTTCCTCGGCCGTTGCCCCGTCGGTACTGGTCGACAGCACACTGAGGATCGCGCCGCTTTGCCTGTCCAGTACGGGGCTTCCCGAAGACCCGGGACGCACTTCACGACAAGCATTTTTCAAGCTCTCGAGAAAGACCCGGTCACTTTCAACCAGTGTGCCTTCCACAGGCTCCTGAGTGCAGGCAGCCAATCGCAATCCTGATTGTTCCAGGCCGCCGGGAGCGCCGACGATCAGCACGTCCGAAGCATCCTTCGACCATTGCGAAGCGAGGGGCAGAGGGTTGATGCCGGCCTTGATCAGGGTGTCGAGGGTAACGTCCAGTTCCATGATTGCCAGGTCGGTCTGGGAGAAATCCTTCCAGACGGTTTCCTTGACCGGATAGGTTTTGTGGTTGGCGGAAGTGTCGTTGAAATAGTTGAACTTCACGGTTTCCTTATCTGTTGGCGCGAGAGGGCGGCGAAGCACGCCGGGCGCACAATGCGCGGCGGTGAGCAAGTAAGCCGGGCCGACGGCGTTGAAGTGTTCATCGCGAGTGTCCAGAAGGCTGGCGGTACAGACGGGGTCTTCGTTGAGAAATATCTTTCCAATGCCATTCCAGCGCTTGTAATGGTCATCCTGGTTTTTAAGTAATACCGCGTCGGAGCCATTGGTCAGGCCTTCTCCCAAGTCCATCGCAAAAGTGGATGAAGAGAAGATCAGTGCTGTCGTCAGTGCGCACAAGGCACTCGATTTACGTTGTTTCATAACCAATCCCTGGTTGTTGATGGATAGTTGCAATGCTGAAGTTCATTGCAGGCCGCACAGTAAAACCGCCGGGCGTATTGGGCGAAGCCCGCAACTGTTTGTAGGTATTGCGCGGCCCCACTGCAGCGGGTCAGCATGGGCGCCTTCGAACTCCGGACCCGACCCGATGCGCCGATTACCTTCCCTGGCAGCCCTCAGAACCTTCGAATGCGCCGCGCGCCACGCCCATTTCGGCCGGGCGGCGGCAGAGTTGTGCGTGACCGACAGCGCGGTCAGCCATCAGATCCGGCAACTGGAAGAACAACTCGGCGTGTCGCTGTTCATCCGCGAAGGCCGGCAGATCCGCCCGACCATGGCCGCCGGACGCCTGATGCAGAGCCTGCAGCAGGCCTTCGAACTGATCGGCGAGGCCTGCGACGAGCTGCGCGACCCGTCATCGCTCGCGGTATTGCGCCTGGCGGTGACCGCCGAACTGGCGCAGAAGTGGCTGATGAACCGGCTCACGGATTTCTATGCGCGTTATCCGCACATCACCCTGCACCTCTACGAACAGCCCATCGATGCCACGGCGCCTGGGGAGGACATCGACCTGGCGATCACCTACGGCACCGGTCCCGTGGACAGCACGGCGTATTTCGTCCGGCCACTGCCGGCGTTGCAGTTCTTCCCGGTGTGCAGTCCCGGCCTGTTCAACCAGGGCACCCTGAAAACGCCGAAGGATCTGGCTCGCCATTGCCTGCTGCACGACGATCAGGACGGCAAGACCTGGACCGCCTGGCTCACCAGTCACGCCGGTGATCAACGCCCGCAGCGCCAGCTGTATTTTGCCCATGCGGGCCTGGCGCTGGAGGCGGCGGCCCAGGGGCAGGGCGTGGCCATGGGCGACAATCTGACGGCCCATGAAGATCTGCAAAGTGGCCGGCTGGTGCGGCCGTTCAGCGCCAGCATGACCGCCCTGGGCCAATACGCGCTGGTGTGCGAGCGGGTGCGGCTGGAGCGTCCGGCCGTGACGCAGATGCTGGAGTGGTTCAACGATCAACTGACTGATTGATGAGTTGAATTCAAGTGTTCCGAAATAATCATCGTTGGCGAGGAGGGCGCCGGCGACCTTAGCCTGTGGTCATTCCAATCCCCGCTGATGAGGTTTGACCATGGCACGCTTGCTCGATACCACTCCAAAACTCGACGGTTTCCGCCTGCCCGGCGAGTTCGAAGCCAAATCCGGCTGCTGGCTCGGCTGGCCGGAGCGCACCGACGTCTGGCGCAACGGCGCCAAGCCGGCGCAAAAAGTCTGGGTGCAGATCGTCACCGCCATTTCCATGAGCGAGCCGGTCACGGTCTGCGCCTCCGCCGCGCAGTTCGCCACCGCCCGCCGCCAGCTGCCGCCGCAGGTGCGGGTGGTGGAGATGACCTGCAATGACACCTGGTTCCGTGATAGCGGCCCGTGCTTCGTGGTCAACGACCAGAACGGTGAAGTGCGGGGCGTGGACTTTGAGTTCAATGCCTACGGCGGTCTCGATGGCGGCCTGTACTACCCGTGGGACAAGGACGATCAGATCGCCAGCAAGATCCTCGAAATCGAAGGTTTCGACCGCTATCGCGCACCGTTGATCGCCGAACTGGGTGGCATTCAGAGCGATGGCCAGGGCAGCATCCTCACCACCGAGCAATGCCTGCTCAACCGTAACCGCAACCAGCACCTGGGCAAGGAAGAAGTGACCAGCCGGCTGACCGACTACCTCGGTGCCGAGCAGGTGATCTGGCTGCCCCGGGGCTGCAAGTTCGATGAAACCGATGGCCACGTCGATGATCTGGCGTGTTTCGTGCGCCCCGGCGAAGTGGTGCTGCAATGGACTGACAATCGCGATGATCCGCAGTGGGAAATCTATCAGGAGGCCTACGACATCCTGCGCAGCACCCGCGACAGCCGCGGTCGCGAGCTGATCGTGCACAAGCTGCCGCAACCGGATGTGCTGGAGTGGACTGCCGAAGAGGCCGAAGGCCTGGACCAACTGGACAGCACCCATACCCGTCAGGCCGGGACGAAAATCTGTGCGTCGTACATCAACTACTACGCCGGCAACACCTCCATCGTGGTGCCGCTGTTTGGTGACCGTAACGATCGGGTAGCGCTGGCGACCCTGGCCGAACTGTTCCCCCGACACAAAATCGTCGGCATCGAAAACTCCCGGGAAATTCTCCTCGGTGGCGGCAACGTCGCGTGCATCACCATGCCGCAATACGCCAGTCAGATCAAAGGAGCGTGATCATGGGCCTGCACAAACTGACTCAAGCGTTGATGCTGGTGCTTGCACCCCTGTGTGTGCAGGCCGCCGACACCGCCAAACCGGTGGTCAATCTGTACATCTGGGGCGAGTACCTGGCCCCGGATACCCTGAAGAATTTCGAGAAGCAGACCGGGATAAGGGTGGTGGCCGACCATTTCGATTCCCTGGAAACCGTCGAGACCAAATTGCTGACCGGTCGCAGTGGTTACGATCTGGTGCTCACCGCAGGCCAGCATCTGTCCCGGGCCATCGAAAGCGGCGCGGTGCAGACCATCGACAAGCAGCAGTTGCCGCATTTTGCCGGGGTGGGAGAGGAGTTCCGTCAGCACATGGCGGTGTTCGATCCGGGCAACCGTTACGCAGGGATCTATGCCTGGGGCACCACTGGGGTGGGCTTTCAGGAGCAGGCGGTGAAAAAGCGCTTGCCTGATGCGCCTACCGACAGCTGGGCGATGCTGTTCGATCCGGCGGTGGTGTCGAAATTTTCCGATTGCGGGGTCAGCCTGCTCAACGACCCCAATGAAGTATTCGCGGCGGTCATGAAGTACATGGGTCTGGACATCAATCGTCAGAGCTTGGACGACCTGAAGCTGGCGGAACAGCAGTTGGCGAAGATCCGCCCCTACATTCGCTATTTCGACAACGATCTGAACATCAGCGACCTGGCCAACGGCAACACCTGCGTGGCGATGTCGTGGAACGGCAACGTGGCCATCGCCGCCGGGCAGGCCGAGGCGGCGAACAAGCCGTACACCTTGAAATACCGGATTCCGAAGGAAGGCACGTTGATCTGGTTCGATGCCATGGTGATTCCCAAAGACGCTCCGCATCCTGAGGCGGGTTTGAAGTTGATGGACTACCTGATGACGCCCGAAGTGATCGCGCCGATCACTGACACCATCCATTACGCCAACGCGATTACCGCGGCGGACGGCTTGATTGATCCGGCGATTCGCAACGATCCGGGGACTTATCCGCCGCAGGCGGTTCGTGCTTCGTTGTACAGCAAGAATGGCAATGGCAAGGCGTTCAACCGGGCGTTGGTTCGGGCGTTCAGTCGGTTGAAATCCGGTTTGTGACCCTGGCTGGATAGTGCGTTGAATGGGCTGACGTCTTCGCGAGCAAGCCCGCTCCCACAGGGGATTTGCGTACACCACAAATCCAATGTGGGAGCGGGCTTGCTCGCGAAGAACGATAACGCGGTCTAACGGCCCGGCACCCGCCACAAATACCACGAAGCCACGGTCCGATACGGACTCCACGCCAACCCGATCTCAATCATCTGCTTGCGCGTCGGCTGCGCCTGCAGCCCCTTCAACCGCCGATACCCCTCACGCACGCCAAAATCATCGGCGGGCAGAATATCCGGCCGCTCCAGGCTGTAGATCAACAGCATTTCCACGGTCCAGCGCCCCACGCCGCGCAGGGTGATCAGGCGTTCGATCAGCGCCTCATCCTCCATCGCCCGCGCCGTTGCGTAATCCGGCACCACGCCGTCCAGCGCTGCCTGGGCGATGCCCTGAATGGTCGCGATCTTACTGGCGGAAAAGCCGCAGCTGCGCAGCCGATCGAAGTCCGTGGCGACTATCTGTTCGGGCCTTGGAAACGGGATTGACGGATACAACGCCAGCAATCGCCCGATGATTGCATCGCCGGCCTTGGCGTGCAGTTGCTGATAGGCAATCGCCCGCACCAGCGATTCATAGGGATCGCGCGCGGGGTGGGGTTGGTGCAGGCAGGGGCCGATGGCGTCGATGTGGCGACGCCAGTCGTCATCCAGGTCGGCCAGCCATTGCGTGGCTGGCTGGTAGGGGTCAGGCATGCTGCATCCTTGAGGGGGGCTTCAGAAGGCCAATTGCTCGGTGATTTGCACCGCCGCGTTTTCCAGCCGCAACAGGAACGCCTTGCGCGGTTCGCCTCCAGCGTAGCCGGTCAGCGAGCCGTCGGCACCGATCACGCGGTGGCAGGGCACCACAATCGAGATGCGGTTGTGACCGTTGGCCAGGCCTACGGCGCGGCTGGCGCCGGGTTTGCCCAGCAGGTGGGCGATGGCGCCGTAGGTGGTCGTTCGGCCATAGGGGATTTTCGACAGCTCGGCCCAGACCATGCGGGAAAACTCGCTGCCGGGCATGTGCAGGGCGACACTGAACTCGGTGCGCTGGCCGGCAAAATATTCGGCGAGTTGTTGCTCGATCTGCTGCAGATGCGCGTTATGCCCCGGCGCCACAGCGTAGCCAAAACGATTTTGCAGGGCCTCGACTTCCCCGGAGAGCGACGCCTGATCGAGAAACTCCAGCAGCACCAGGCCACGCCGTTCGGCCATGGCGATCATCGGCCCCAGCGGCGTGGTCAGTCGGGTGAACAGCAGCGGTTCGCTGTTGGCGGCCCGGCCTGGGGTGATGTGGAAGGACTTCTGGAAGGCATCGCGAAAACCGCTCAGGGATTCGTACCCCGAATCGAAGGCCGCGCTGTCGATGGAATCGCCGTGTTTCATCCCGCTCAGGGCTATGCCTAGACGCCGGGTGCGCAACCAGGCATGGAAGGTTGTGCCGAAATGCTGCTTGAACCAGCGCCGCAACTTCAGCGGCTCGATGCCTTCGGCCAGCAACTGGGCGTCGCTCCAGCGCTGCTCGGGATCGGCCTCCACCCGCGCGAGTACCCGCTTCACCCACTCCGGTGCCATGGCCGCGGCACCCAGGGGCTTGCAGCGCAGGCAGGCGCGATAACCCGCCGCCAGACATTCATCGGCATGGGCGAAGAACTCGACGTTTTCGGGTCTCGGGCTGCGAGCGGTACAACCGGGACGGCAGAAAATTCCGGTTGTCTTGACCGCAGTGAAGAACACCCCCTCATAGGAGGTGTCTCGTTCGAGCATGGCGCGAACCATCTCGGTGCGGGGCGGAAGGAGCGTGTTTGGCAGGTTCATGGGCGCAGCATAAAACGGCGCGAAGGGCGCCTCCACCGGAAAATCGACAAACAATTTCCGGTGATTGATCAGGTACGGCGCGCCATCAGCAGCACCGAAGCCGCCGCCGACAGCAACCCCGCACAGCAACGGTTGAACATCCGCTTGCCCGACGGCTTGGCGAACCAGCGGCGCATGTGCAGGCCCATGTAGGCGTAGGCGGCGATGGCGATCCACTCCAGCACCAGGAACAACGCACCCAGCACCGCGAATTGCGGGGTGATAGCGCGGGTCGAATCGACGAACTGCGGCAGGAACGCGGTGAAGATCAGGATGGCTTTCGGGTTGCCCGCCGCCACCAGAAACTCCTGACGCGCCAACGCCAGCATCCCCACCGGCGCACCGGCGACGATGTTTTCCACCCCTGGGTCAGCACGCCACAGCTGCCAGGCGAGGTAGAACAGATAGGCTGCGCCGAGGATCTTGATCCCGTAGAACAAAAGCTCCGACGTCTGCAGCACCACCGCCAGGCCCGCCGAGGCCAGGGCAATCATCCCGGCGAAGGCCAGCAGGCGACCGACCCCGGCCAGACACGCGGTGCGGTAGCCGTATTTGGTCGAATTGCTGACCGACAACAGGTTGTTCGGGCCGGGAGCCATGTTCAGGGCGAAGCAGGCGGGAAGAAAAAGGGTGAGGGTGGCGAGGTCCATGATTCGGCTCCAGTGCAAGAGCCGTATTTTTACCACGCCACCCGGGGAGGCCGACCCATACAGTCGTGCTGGCAAGCGCCATAGCAGTGCCTAGCGGGCGAACTTCTTCGCCCCGGCCACGCACAGAATCACCGCCACGGTGACGCCGAGCATGCCGATGCTCACCTGTTCATGCAGCAAGGTCGCCGCCAGCGCCAGGCCGAAAAACGGTTGCAGCAACTGCAACTGGCCGACGGCGGCAATCCCGCCCTGGGCCAGGCCGCGATACCAGAACACGAAACCGATCAGCATGCTGAACAGTGATACGTAGGCCAGGCTGAACCAGGCGGGTGTACTGATCCCGCTGAACGACGCCGGCATCCGCCACAAGGTCAGCGCCGCCATCACCGGCAGGGCCAGCACCAGCGCCCAGGAAATCACCTGCCAGCCACCCAGGCTGCGCGACAGCTTCGCGCCTTCGGCATAACCCAGGCCGCAGGCGAGGATCGCCAGCAGCATCAGGATGTCACCCTGGGGTGAGGCGGTCAGGCCCTGGGCCACGGCGAAACCGACGACCAGCAGGCTGCCCAGTACCGAGAAAATCCAGAACACCGGGCGAGGGCGTTCGCCGCCCCGCAGAACCCCGAAGGCCGCGGTCGCCAGCGGCAGCAGGCCGACGAAGACGATCGAGTGTGCGGACGTCACGTACTGCAATGCCAGTGCCGTCAGCAGCGGAAAGCCGACCACCACGCCCAGGGCCACGATGATCAGTGGAACCAGTTGATTGCGTGCGGGGCGTTTTTCCTTGAACAACAGCAGCAGGCCCAGCGCCAGAAGCGCCGCGATGGTCGCCCGTGCCACCGTGAGGAACACCGGATCGAACTCCAGCACCGCCACCCGTGTTGCGGGCAGCGAACCGCTGAAAATCACCACGCCGATCAGGCCGTTGATCCAGCCGCTGGCGCCGCTCTCCAGCGCCCGGTGTTGCAGGTTCGAGGTTCGTTCCATGTTGTTCACACTCATTGATGGGTTGCACGAAACCCATGCTATGGCTGAGTATCGGTACAATCAAAAAATTGTCATGGATACATTTCGACATGCCTCGCTCGCGCTACAAGTCCCTGGTCGATGCCTTTGCCGCCGATATCCGTTCAGGCCATCTACCGCCCGGCACGCGCCTGCCGACTCACCGGCAACTGGCCACAGAACACGGTCTGGCGCTGGTCACCGCCAGCCGGGTGTATGCCGAGCTTGAGAGCATGGGCCTGATCAGCGGCGAGACCGGGCGCGGGACCTTTGTCCGGGAGACGTCGCTGCCGCCGGGGCAGGGTATTTCCCAGTCGGTGGTGGCGGCGGGGATGATCGATCTTAACTTCAACTACCCGTCGTTACCCGGTCAGGCCGATCTGTTACGCGGTGCGCTGCGACAGCTGGCGCTGTCCGGTGACCTTGAATCCCTCCTGCGCTATCAACCCCACGCCGGACGCATGCACGAGCGCGCGTCGTTCGCCCGGCACCTGGAAACTCGCGGCATCAAGTTGCCGGCCGAACAGTTGTTGATCGTCAGCGGCGCCCAGCATGGTCTGGCCGTGGTGATGATGACGCTGCTCAAGCCTGGTGATGTGATCGCCGCCGACGCCTTGACCTACCCTGGGTTCAAGACGCTGGCCGAAACCCTGCATCTGGAAGTCCTGCCCATTCCGGTCACCGACCGCGGACCGGATCTGGCGGCACTGGAAAAACTCTGTCGCAGCCGACCGGTGCGCGCCATCTACAGCATGCCGACCCTGCACAACCCCTTGGGTTGGGTGCTGGACGCCGATCAGCGCGAACGTCTGGTGGCGATTACGCGCCAGCATGACCTGACGATCATCGAAGACGCCGCCTACGCCTTTCTCGCCGAAAACCCACCGCCGCCGCTGACTACCCTGGCGCCGGAGCGCACGGTGTACGTCTCCGGTTTATCGAAGAACATCGCCACCGGATTGCGCGTCGGCTTCATTGCCGCGCCCGCACATTGGGTCGCGGGATTCGAACGCACGATCATGGCCACCACCTGGAACACGCCGGGGGTGATGACCGCCATCGCCACGACCTGGCTGGACGACGGCACGGTGATCCGGCTGGAAGCCCACAAGCGCGCCGACGCCCAGGCCCGGCAGGCGCTGGCCCGCGAGATGCTGGCGGGGCTGCGGATCATCAGCCACCCGTCCTCGTACTTCATCTGGCTACCGTTGACCGAAGACGCCCGCGCCGACCAGATCGCGATGGCGTTGATGCGCGAGCAGGTGTCGGTGTCGCCCGCCGAACCCTTTGCGATCACCAGCCACGTGCCCCACGCCATCCGCCTGGCGCTCGGTTCGGTGGACATGGACTCGCTGCGCCAGGCGCTGGTGAAAGTGAAGAGGGTGGTGGAGTTCTACCTGTGACGCAGGGCAGTTTTCTTCAATACGTGTGTTGAGCGGCTGTTTACCTTGAGGCCTGGTTCAACTGAGAAAAAGAAGGTGTGCAATGAGTCTGATGATGTCCATGGCGGCGTTCGCGCTGGCCGCTTCCATCACCCCGGGGCCGGTGAATATCGTGGCGCTGAGTTCGGGGGCGCGCTTCGGCTTTCGCGCCAGCCAGCGCCATGTCGCGGGGGCAACGCTGGGGTTCGTGTTGCTGCTGGTGCTGATGGGCCTGGGGCTGCATGAGCTGCTGCAGATCTGGCCGGCGATGACTCAGGTGGTGCAGTGGGCCGGTGTAGCGTTCCTGTTGTACATGGCGTTCAAGCTGGCGGCGGACAACGGGCAACTGGAAGCCAAAGACGCCAGCCGCGCACCGTCGATGCTCTACGGCGCGGTGATGCAATGGCTCAACCCCAAGGCTTGGCTGGCCTGCGTCGCGGGCATGGGCGCGTTCGTGGCCGACGGCGAAGCGCGGCTGGTGTGGCAGTTCGCGGCGGTGTACCTGGTGATTTGTTATGTGTCGGTTGGGTGCTGGGTGTATGCGGGGACGTTTTTGCGCGGGTATCTGAACAATCCGGCGGGGATGCGGCTGTTCAATCGGGTGATGGCGTTGTTGTTGGCGGTGAGTGCGGTTTATCTACTGTTGTAAGCCACACCGCTGAACCCTGTGGCAAGGGAGGCTTTTGTGGTGA
>NZ_JAIQWX010000164.1 GCF_020164475.1 Pseudomonas sp. REP124
AGCCCGCTCCCACAGGTTTTGTGGTTGGATACAAAATTGTGATCCAACCGAGATCCTGTGGGAGCGGGCTTGCCCGCGATTGGGGACGACGCGGTCTTAAGCCGGCTGGCTGACTTCCCGCATCGCCTTGCCCTTCACCGGCGCATCACCGGCCACGTAGTAGGCGGCCTTGCTGCGCGGCAGTGGCTGGCGACCGCGGATTTTGTCGGCGATTTTCTCGGCCATCATGATGGTCGGTGCGTTCAGGTTGCCGGTGGTGATGATCGGCATGATCGAGGCATCGACCACGCGCAGGCCTTGCATGCCATGCACACGACCCTGGCCGTCGACCACCGCCATCTCGTCGGTGCCCATCTTGCAGGAGCAGGACGGGTGGAACGCGGTTTCGGCGTGCTCGCGGATGAACTTGTCCAGCTGCTCATCGGTTTGCACTTCGATACCCGGGCTGATCTCGCGACCACGGAAGGCGTCCAGTGCCGGCTGCTGCATGATTTCACGGGTCAGGCGGATGCCGTCGCGGAATTCCTGCCAGTCCTGCTCGGTGGCCATGTAGTTGAACAGAATGCTCGGGTGCTGGCGCGGGTCCTTGGACTTGACCTGGATCCGGCCACGGCTAGGCGAACGCATGGAGCCCATGTGCGCCTGGAAACCGTGCTCCTGTACGCCGTTGCTGCCGTTGTAGTTAATCGCCACCGGCAGGAAGTGGTACTGGATGTTCGGCCATTCGAATTCCGGACGGCTGCGGATGAAACCGCCGGCTTCGAACTGGTTGCTGGCGCCGATGCCGGTGCCGTTGAACAGCCATTCGGCACCGATGGCCGGCTGGTTGTACCAGAGCAGCGACGGGTACAGCGAAACCGGTTGTGTGCAGGCGTATTGCAGGTACAACTCGAGGTGGTCCTGCAGGTTTTCGCCGACGCCCGGCAGGTCGTGGACCACCGGAATGTCGAGGCTTTGCAGCAGCTTGGCCGGGCCGACGCCGGAACGTTGCAGCAGTTGCGGCGAGGCGATGGCGCCGGAGCAGACCAGCACTTCCTTGCGCGCCTTCACTTCAACACGCTCTTCAGCGGCGCCCACCAGATAACGCACGCCGACCGCACGCTTGCCTTCGAACAGGATCTTGTCGGTCAGGGCGTGGGTGACGATGGTCAGGGTCGAGCGCTTCTTGGCCACGTCCAGGTAACCGCGGGCGGTGGAAGCACGACGGCCTTTGGGGGTCACGGTGCGGTCCATCGGGCCGAAGCCTTCCTGCTGGTAACCGTTGAGGTCTTCGGTGCGCGGGTAACCGGCTTGCACGCCGGCTTCGACCATGGCGTGGAACAGCGGATTGTTGCCAGCCTTTGGCGTGGTCACGCTGACCGGGCCTTCGCCGCCGTGGTAGTCGTTCGGGCCGATGTCACGGGTTTCCGCCTTGCGGAAATACGGCAGGCAGTCCAGGTAGGTCCAGTCTTCCAGGCCTGGCAGCTTGGCCCAGCCGTCGTAGTCCATGGCGTTGCCGCGGATGTAGCACATGCCGTTGATCAGCGAGGAACCACCCAGACCCTTGCCGCGACCGCATTCCATCCGGCGACCGTCCATGTGCGGCTCGGCGTCGGTTTCGTAGGCCCAATTGTAGCGACGGCCTTGCAGCGGGAATGCCAAAGCGGCCGGCATCTGCGTGCGGAAGTCCATGCGGTAGTCCGGACCGCCCGCTTCGAGCAGCAGGACGGTGACGCCTTCGTCTTCGGTCAGACGGGTCGCCAGGGTGTTACCGGCGGAGCCGGCACCGATGATGATGTAATCGAATTCTTGGGACATAAAATGCACCCTCTTTGAAAGTTGGTCAGGTCGGACCATGACTCGGTTCGCGGGCAAGCCTCGCTCCTACAGGTTCGCGAGCGAGCCTCGCTACTACGGGTTTGCGTTGACCTTGTAGGAGCGAGGCTTGCCCGCGAAGAGGCCCTCGCAGGCAATACAAATCTCGGGGCTTAGAACACCGAAACGTAATCGCCCAACTCGACCTGTACCGATTTGATGCGTGTGAAGTTGTTCAGCGAGCTGATGCCGTTCTCACGGCCCACGCCCGACTGCTTGTAGCCACCGACCGGCATCTTGGCGTCGGATTCGCCCCAGGCGTTGATCCAGCAGATGCCCGCTTCCAGTTGATGGATGATGCGGTGGGCGCGGTTCAGGTCTTTGGTGACCACACCGGCGGCCAGACCGAAGTCGGTGTCGTTGGCGCGGCGGATCACTTCTTCTTCGGTTTCGTAGCTCAGGATCGCCATCACCGGGCCGAAGATTTCTTCGCGCACGATGGTCATGTCGTCGGTGCAGTCGGTGAATACGGTCGGTGCCACGAAGGCGCCCTTGGCGAAGTCGCCGTCAGTCAGACGCTCGCCGCCGCACAGTACGCGTGCGCCTTCTTCCTTGCCCTTGGCGATGTAGCCCAGCACGCTTTCCATGTGGGCGAAGCTGACCAGCGGGCCGAAGTTGGTGTTTTCGTCTTCCGGGTTGCCGATGCGGATGCGCGCCACGCGCTCGGCGATCTTGGCTTCGAAAGCAGCTTTCATGTGGCTCGGCACGAACACGCGGGTGCCGTTGGTGCAGACCTGACCGGAGCTGTAGAAGTTGGCCATCATCGCGGTGTCGGCGGCGCGATCCAGATCGGCGTCGTCGCAGATGATCAGCGGGGATTTGCCGCCCAGTTCCATGGTCACGTCCTTGAGCGAAGAGCTCGAGGCGCTGGCCATGACTTTCTTGCCGGTGTCGGTGCCGCCGGTGAACGAGATTTTCTCGATGCGCGGGTGCTCGGTCAGCCAGGTGCCGACTTCGCGGCCGCTGCCGGTCAGGACGTTGAACACACCGTCTGGCAGGCCGGCTTCGGTGTAGATCTCGGCCAGTTTCAGGGTGGTCAGCGAGGTGACTTCGCTTGGCTTGAAGATCATCGCGTTACCGGCGGCCAGGGCCGGTGCGGATTTCCACAGGGCGATCTGGATCGGGTAGTTCCACGCGCCGATACCGGCCACGACGCCCAGCGGCTCGCGACGGGTGTAAACGAAAGAAGTGGTGCGCAGCGGAATCTGCTCGCCTTCGATGGCCGGCACCAGGCCTGCGTAGTACTCCAGCACGTCGGCGCCGGTGACGATGTCGACGTAGCGGGTTTCGGAGTAGGCCTTGCCGGTGTCCAGGGTTTCCAGGGCAGCCAGTTCGTCGTTGCGTTCACGCAGGATTTCCACGGCGCGACGCAGGATGCGCGAACGCTCCATGGCGGTCATGGCGGCCCAGATTTTCTGGCCTTTTTCAGCGCTGACGACAGCACGCTCGACGTCATCGAAGGTGGCGCGTTGTACTTTTGCGAGGACTTCGCCGTTAGCCGGGTTGATGGCTTCGAAAGTGGCGTCGCTGCCAGCGTCGGAGTAAGCGCCATCGATGTAGAGTTTTTGCAGTTCGAAACGGGCCATAAAGTCCTCGCAAGTGCATTTAGTGATTGGCGCGTTCAGGGGTTGAGCTTTCTGTAGTGCTCTAACTCACCCGCTTGGCCAGTTGAAAATCCATGTATTCGTAAGCGATCTGTTGCGCCTGTCCGGTGTCGAAAGCGTCTCCCGACAGCGCACCGCGCAACCACAAGCCGTCAATCAACGCTGCCAGGCCACGGGCTGCACTGCGCGCATCCTCGAGCGGCAATACGCGGCGGAACTGGCAGCACAGGTTGGAATACAGACGGTGATCGTTAATCCGCTGCAACCTGTGCAAAGACGGCTGGTGCATGCTGGTGGCCCAGAAGGCCAGCCAGGTTTTCATTGCAGGGCCATTGACCTGGCTGGCGTCGAAGTTGCCTTCGATGATCACCTGCAGATGCGCCCGGGGGCTGTCATCTGTGAGCGCCTGACGGCGCGCGGTGACGTTCTCGCTCAGCACAGTCATCAGGTACCCCATGGTGGCGGCGATCAGGCCATTCTTGTCCTGAAAGTAGTGACTGATGATGCCGTTCGAGACACCGGCCAAACGGGCGATCAGCGCAATGCTGGCGTCCCCCATTCCGACCTGATCGACAGCCTGCAAAGTGGCTTCGATCAATTGCTGGCGGCGGATGGGTTGCATACCGACCTTGGGCATCTTGCACATCTCCTTGGGCCCTTGCGGCAGACGTCGAACGACTACCGGCTTGTGGGCCAGTCTATTTTGTTTTGATTGAACGTTCAATCAACAAAGAATAAGATCCGCGACAATTCGTCGCTCCTTACAGATTTTTCCTACGTGTAAATGGCGGCTAACCGACATCCAAATCAGCTCGAAACCGGTACGCCACGGTGTCTCGAGGCTTCGGGCTTTTTTCCGGCTGTCTTTATATCACCCGCTGGTCGGCTGCCCACTAACCGATTGGTCGAGTGACTCGTTTGTCTTGCGTTCTTCATCTCGCACTGCCCGGAGCATCTGTGCCATGAGTTCTGCCTCGCTAATAAAGACCCCACCGCAAAAGGTGACGGTCAACGGTTGGGTGTTCTACACCTCGACCGCGTTGATTCTGTTGTTGACCGCCATTCTGATCATCGCCCCGCAAGAGGCCGGCAGAATGCTCGGTACGGCGCAAGCCTGGTTGTCGCGCAGCTTCGGCTGGTACTACATGGTGGTCATTGCCGCCTACCTGATCTTCGTCATCGGCCTGGCGTTTTCGTCCTACGGCAAACTGAAACTGGGCAGCAAGGACGACACCCCAGACTTCAGCTACGGCGCGTGGGCGGGGATGCTGTTCTCTTCGGGTATCGGCATTTCGTTGCTGTACTTTGGCGCTTCCGAGCCCCTGGATCACTTCTTCAACCCGCCCGAAGGCGTAGCCGGCAGCAACCTGGCGGCGCGTCAGGCGGTTCAGCTGACATTCCTGCACTGGGGCCTGCATGGCTGGGCGATCTACGCACTGGTCGGTCTGGCCGTGGCGTACTTTGCTTACCGTCACAATCAGCCGCTGGCGTTGCGTTCGGCGCTGTATCCGCTGGTGGGCGAGCGTTGGGTCAAGGGCGCGGCCGGTCACGCGGTGGACGGCTTCGGCATGTTCGTGACCCTGCTGGGTCTGGTGACCAACCTGGGGATCGGCTCGCTGCAAGTGTCGTCGGGCCTGGAAAACCTGTTCGGTATGGAGCACAGCAATACCAACCTGCTGATCGTGATCATCGTAATGAGCACCGTGGCGACCATCGCCGCAGTGTCGGGCGTGGAAAACGGCATTCGTCGCCTGTCCAACCTCAACATCATCCTGTTCAGCGGTCTGCTGATTTTCGTGCTGCTGTTCGGCCCGACCCTGCATTTGCTCAACGGCTTCGTGCAGAACGTCGGTGACTACCTCAACGGCGTGGTGCTGAAGACGTTCGATCTGTACGTGTACGAAGGCGACAGTGAGAAGTCCGACCGCTGGCTGGGCCTGTGGACTCTGTTCTACTGGGCGTGGTGGATTTCCTGGGCACCATTCGTGGGCATGTTCATCGCACGTATTTCCCGTGGTCGCACCGTGCGTGAGCTGGTGGCCGGCGTACTGCTGATTCCGCTGGGTTTCACTCTGGCATGGCTGTCGATCTTCGGTAACTCGGCGCTAGACCTGGTGATGAACCACGGTGCGGTTGAATTGGGCAAGACTGCGCTGGAGCAGCCGTCGATGGCGATCTACCAGTTGTTGGAGCATTACCCGGCGTCGAAGGTGGTGATCGGCGTTTCGATTTTCGTTGGTTTCGTGCTGTTCCTGACGCCGGCGGATTCCGGCGCGGTGATGATGGCCAACCTGTCGTGCAAGGGCGGCACCGTCGATGAAGACGCGCCGCACTGGCTGCGGATTTTCTGGTCGGTGGTGATCACCCTGGTGACCATCGGTCTGCTGTTCGCCGGTAACTTCGAAGCCATGCAAACCATGGTGGTACTGGCGGGGCTGCCTTTCTCGGTGGTGCTGGTGTTCTTCATGTTCGGTTTGCACAAGGCCATGCGTCAGGACATGGAGGCTGAGCAGGAGCAGGCGGAATTACCGGCACGCAGTCGTCGTGGGTTCAATGAGCTTCTGAACGAACTGGACCTGGAACCGGGGCAAGCGCAAGTGCGTCGTGATGGTGTTTCTGTCTGACGCACCGCGTCGTACTCATCGCGGGCAAGCCCGCTCCCACAGTTTTTTGGTTGGACATAGATTGTGTGAACACCAAAGATCCCTGTGGGAGCGGGCTTGCCCGCGATGGGGCCATAAGCTGCAAAGCTGAATCTCCCGATATCCCACAAACAAAAACGCCGCGATCTCTCGCGGCGTTTTTGTGTCTGTTGCCTTATCCCAGGTTCTTGCCGAGCAGTGCGTGGTACAGCTCGCTGTCACCGAGGATGCCGACGACTTTGTTGTTGTCGTGCAGCACCAGTTTGTTGCCGGTCTGGTAGCGGATCTGCAGCGCGTCGCGCATGCCGATGTTGGAATCCACCAGGGTCGGACGACGGCCCAGGCCCTCGACGGCTTGCCCCGGAGCCCAGTTCTGCAGGTCCAGTGCCGAACCGTTCTGACGAGCACCCTTGATGGTGTTGCCTTCGGCCAGATCGAGCCAGGAATCGCCGCCCGGATCCAGGCACACCGAACCGTTGATGCGCTTGCAGTTGTCCAGGGTGCGCATCAGGCTGCGACCGCACAGTACGTTCAGCGGGTTGGTGTGGGCCACGAAGGTGCGCACATAGTCATCCGCCGGGTTGAGGACGATGTCCTCGGCCTTGCTGTACTGAATGATCCGGCCGTCTTTCATGATCGCGATACGGCTGCCCAGCTTCAGGGCTTCGTCGAGGTCGTGGCTCACGAACACGATGGTCTTGCTCAGCTTGCGTTGCAGTTCCAGCAGTTCGTCCTGCAGACCCTGGCGGATCAGCGGGTCGAGTGCCGAGAACGGTTCGTCCATCAGCAGAATGTCGGCATCCATCGCCAGCGCACGGGCCAGGCCCACACGCTGTTGCATACCGCCGGACAGTTCATCGGGCTTCTTGTTGCGCCATTGGGTCAGGCCCACCAGTTCGAGCTTTTCGTCGACCAGTTTCTTGCGGTCCTTCTCCGGACGGCCCTGCATCTCCAGACCGAAACTGATGTTCTCGCGCACCGTCAGCCAAGGCATCAGGGCGAACTTCTGGAACACCATCGCGATGCGCTTGGTGCGCATCATTTTCAGTTCCGCGGCGGTGCAGGAGGCAATGTCGATCTGCTTGCCTTCGTGCTCGACGAACAACTTGCCGCGGCTGACGGTGTTGAGACCGTTGATGCAGCGCAGCAGGCTGGACTTGCCGGAACCGGACAGGCCCATCAGTACGCAGATTTCACCTTTTTCGACATCCAGGCTGGCCTTTTCCACGCCCACGATCTGCCCGGTCTTTTTCAGGATCTCGTTACGGGTCATGCCCTGATCCAGCAGCTTGAGTGCCTCGCGTGGATCCTTGGTGAAAATAACATCGACGTTATCGAAGCGAATTATGCTCATGCGTCACCCCCTACTTTGGCGTCGGGTTGTTTGCAGATTCGGTCGAGCATGATCGCCAGCAGTACGATCGCCAGGCCCGCTTCGAAGCCCAGGGCGATATCAGCAGTGTTCAGTGCGTTGACCACCGGTTTGCCGAGTCCATCGGCGCCCACCAGTGCCGCGATCACCACCATCGACAACGACAGCATGATGCATTGAGTGATGCCGGCTGCGATGCTCGGCATGGCGTGGGGCAGTTCGATCCGTGTCAGCAGCTGGCGACGCGAGCAGCCGAAGGCCTTGCCGGCGTCCATCAGTTCCTGAGGGACGTCGCGGATACCCAGGTAAGTCAGACGGATGGGCGCGGCGATCGCGAACACCACAGTCGAAATCAGGCCCGGGACTACACCCAGCCCGAAGAGGGTCAGGGTAGGAATGAGGTACACGAAGGTCGGTACGGTCTGCATCAGATCGAGCACCGGACGCATCATGGTGTAGAACATCGGCTTGTGCGCGGCGACGATCCCCAAGGGTACGCCGATGACCACGCAAACCAGGGTGGCGAACAACACCTGGGCCAGGGTTTCCATGGTTTCCTGCCAGTACCCAAGGTTCAGGATCAGCAGAAAGGAGGCAACGACGAAGGCGGTCAGGCCCCATTTGCGCTGGATGAAGTGAGCCAGTATGGCAATCAGGCCGATCAAGACCAGCGGGTTGAACCAGGTCAGCGCAAACGTCACGCCGTGGATCATCGTTTCCAGTGACACGGCAATTGCGTCGAAGGTGTTGGCGCCGTGTTGCGTCAACCATTCAACAAAGCCTGCGATGTACTGGCCTAGAGGTATTTTCTGATCAATCAGCATGGTAGTGAACGTCCGCATGCAAGGAAATAAACAGCCCGGACGGCCGCAGCCGTCCGGCATAAGCGATTACTGGTTGAGCTTGGCTTTCACGGCGTCCAGGCCAGGTTTACCGTCAATGGTGGTCACGCCAGCGAGCCAGGTATCGAGTACCTGTGGATTCTTTTTCAGCCAGGCCTTGGCGGCCGCGTCAGGCTTCATCTTGTCGTCCAGGATGTTGCCCATGAGTTCGCTTTCCATGTCGACGGTGAACTCCAGGTTTTTCAACAGCTGGCCCACGTTGCTGCATTCCTCGGCATAGCCCTTGCGGGTGTTGGTTGCCACGGTGGCGGCGCCGAAATCCGGGCCAAAGAAATCGTCACCACCGGTGAGGTACTGGATCTTGAAGCGCTTGTTCATCGGATGCGGCGCCCAGCCGAGGAAGACCACGGCGGTGTCGCGTTTCTGTGCGCGGTCGACCTGGGACAGCATCCCCGCTTCGCTGGATTCGACGACCTTGAAGCCGGCGTCTTTGAGGCCAAAGGCGTTCTTGTCGATCATGCTCTGGATCAGGCGGTTGCCGTCGTTGCCCGGCTCGATCCCGTAGATCTTGCCGTCGAGTTCTTTCTTGAATTTGGCGATGTCGGCGAAGTCATGCAGCCCTTTGTCGTAGAGGGCTTGGGGAACGGCCAGGGTGTACTTGGCGCCCTTGAGGTTGGTGCGCACGGTTTCCACGGTGCCGGCGTCGCGGTAGGCCTTGATGTCGTTTTCCATGGTCGGCATCCAGTTGCCGAGGAAAACGTCCATGTTCTTGCCGTCGGCCAGGGACTTGTAGGTCACCGGCACGGAAATCATGGTGGTCTTGGTCTTGTAGCCCAGCGCGTTGAGCACGACGCTGGTGGTGGCGGTTGTCGCGGTGATGTCGGTCCAGCCGACATCGGAGAAGTTCACGGTACTGCATTGTGCCGGTTCTGCGGCTTGGGCCAGAACCGGCAGGCTAAGCATGGCGGCCAACAACAACGACTGGGAACCTTTCATGAATGGACTCCTTGGTGTTTTTTTTTGGCAGTGTTCCGACTTGGACTACCGCACTTATAGGTTGCGGTTGGGTGGCGTTCTTGTGACAGCTCTACCGCAGCGCCTTTGCAATCGAGTCGATTTAGATCATGTACCAGTGAAAATCTGACGCCTACAGGGTGCGTCGTAACCAGTACAGGGATGGTCGCATCCAGTGTCGGTGACGTCGTTTACAGATTTTTTCAGGCCCTTTTCCCGTTCTGCACCGCCAAAAACAGCGAAAACATGGCGTAAAACGCACACGGCGTTCGTGGACAAGAGTGCGTCGGTCCGAGACGTCGAGCGACACGACAAAAACCGGATGATGCGGTCATCTCGGCGGATTGCAGCTTGAGCGTAGCAGCTCCGCCACCGGGCGCTTTCGGCGCCTGGATCAGGCTCATCCAGGAGTTCGGCAGTCATGGCTATCAGTGTTTTCGACCTGTTCAAAATCGGCATCGGGCCTTCCAGTTCGCACACCGTGGGACCGATGCGCGCCGCCGCGCTGTTCGTCCAGGATCTGCGCGCACGCGGGCTGCTGGAACAGGTGCGGCGCGTCGAGGTTCAGCTCTATGGTTCGCTGTCCGCCACCGGCATCGGCCACGGCAGCGACAACGCAGTCATCATGGGCCTGATGGGCGAGTGGCCGGACGCGATCGATCCGTCGCAAATCGGCATCCGCATCGCGACCCTGCGCGAAACCGACACGCTGCTGCTCGACTCTCGTCTTGAGGTGCCTTTCATATGGGCACGGGACATGCGCCTGATCGACGAGAACCTGCCGTTTCACCCCAACGCCATGACCCTGGTTGCCGAAGGCGATGACGGCGAACTGCATCGCGACACTTACTATTCCGTCGGCGGCGGTTTTGTCGTCGATGAGGCCCAGGCGTCCAGCGGTGTTGTCGATATGGACAGCACCGTATTGCCTTACGATTTTTCCAGCGCCGCCGAGCTGCTGGAACTGTGCAAGAAGCACAACCTGCGCGTGGCCGAATTGATGATGGCCAACGAGAAGGTCTGGCGCAGCGAAGAGGAAATCCGCAGCAGCCTGATGAAACTCTGGCGCGCCATGCAGGATTGCGTCGATCACGGCCTCAAGCATGAGGGCATCCTGCCTGGCGGCCTGAACGTGCGTCGTCGCGCGGCCAAGCTGCACCGCAGCCTGCAGGAGCTGAACAAACCCAACGTGATCGGCTCGACCTTGAGTGCGATGGAGTGGGTCAACCTGTTCGCCCTCGCGGTCAACGAAGAAAACGCCGCCGGCGGGCGCATGGTCACGGCGCCGACCAACGGCGCGGCGGGGATCATCCCAGCGGTGTTGCACTACTTTATGAAGTTCAGCGATGAGGTGACCGACGCCAATGTCGTTGACTACCTCCTTGGTGCGGCTTCAGTAGGGATTCTGTGCAAGAAGAATGCTTCGATCTCCGGCGCCGAAGTCGGTTGCCAGGGTGAAGTAGGTTCAGCCTGCGCCATGGCGGCGGCAGGCCTGGCGGAAATTCTCGGGGCGACGCCTGAGCAATTGTGCAACGCGGCGGAAATCGGCCTGGAGCACAACCTCGGCCTGACCTGCGACCCGGTGGGCGGGCTGGTACAAGTGCCGTGCATCGAGCGCAACGCGATTGCCGCGGTGAAGGCGATCAACGCGGCGCAGATGGCGCTGCGTGGCGATGGGCAGCACTTCATTTCTCTGGATCGGGTGATTCGTACCATGCGCGATACCGGTGCCGATATGCATGACAAATATAAGGAGACATCGCGGGGCGGGTTGGCGGTGAGTGCGGTGGAGTGTTGAGGCAAGCGGATTAGAACAATGCTGAAAATAGAGCATTAATTGTGGCGAGGGGGCTTGTCGAGACGTCGCACCGCCCCGTTGGGCTGCGAAGCGGCCCCAAAAAATGGGCCTGCTGCGCAGTCCAGCGGGGGCAAGCCCCCTCGCCACAAAATTCACGACAGCTCCCCGACCAGTCAAAACTGCGCGTAAATCGAACACCCGCACCAAAACCCGCCATCTTTTGGCGCGTCGCTCACAGATAAATGGCCTCTTCGAAGGTCGGGTACAATCGCTGCCATGACCACCCGTCACCCCGTGCCTTGGGTGACACTCTTCCCGGGTTGCCCGCAGCCCTGTTCCCACAAGTGATACCGATCTGCTCACACCCCTCGCAGAAGGTCACTTTCCAGCATTGATAGCACTTATATCCCTTACTCGCCGCGAGTCATATTCAGACACGTGCGACGTCGTTTTCAGGAGTTATTGAATGCCTATTCAATTTTAGGCATGGCAATTGCTCTGTCATTACAAAGCCCGTCTCCCTCGCGAGAACGATGGCAATAAAAAGAGCCTGCGCCTGAGGCCATCATTTGCTTGTGTGAGGAGATACCGCGATGACGTCGTTCAACTCCGGGGCCCAACCCCAGAACCGTGCGCCTCAATCCATCGGCTTTCTGCTGCTGGACAATTTCACGCTGATTTCCCTGGCTTCCGCAGTCGAACCGCTGCGCATGGCCAACCAGTTGTCCGGTCGCGAGTTGTATCGCTGGACCACCCTCACAGTCGACGGCGGCCAGGTCTGGGCCAGTGACGGCCTGCAAATCACCCCCGATGCCTCGATGCACAAAGCCCCGCCGATGGACACCGTGATCGTCTGCGGCGGTATCGGTATCCAGCGCACTGTTACCCGCGAACACGTGTCATGGCTGCAAAGCCAGGCGCGCCAGTCCCGTCGCCTTGGCGCGGTCTGCACCGGCAGCTGGGCCCTGGCCTGCGCCGGCCTGCTCGACGGTTTCGATTGCAGCGTGCACTGGGAATGTCTGGCGGCGATGCAGGAAGCGTTTCCACGGGTGGCCATGAGTACCCGTCTGTTCACCCTCGACCGTAACCGTTTCACCAGCTCCGGCGGTACCGCGCCGCTGGACATGATGCTGCACCTGATCAGCCGCGATCACGGCCGTGAACTGTCCGCTGCGATCTCGGAGATGTTCGTCTACGAGCGCATCCGCAACGAACAGGATCACCAGCGCGTACCGCTCAAGCACATGCTGGGCACCAATCAGCCGAAGCTGCAGGAAATCGTCGCGCTGATGGAGGCCAACCTCGAGGAGCCGATCGACCTGGATGAACTGGCGGTGTATGTCTCGGTGTCCCGTCGTCAGCTCGAGCGCCTGTTCCAGAAATACCTGCACTGCTCGCCATCGCGTTACTACCTCAAGTTGCGCCTGATTCGCGCGCGGCAGCTGCTCAAGCAGACGCCGATGTCGATCATCGAAGTGGCGTCGGTCTGCGGTTTTGTCTCCACGCCGCACTTCTCCAAGTGCTACCGCGAATACTTCGGCATTCCGCCGCGTGACGAGCGCGTAGGCTCCAACACCACCCAGCAAGTGGCGATGATGCCGCTGCCGCAGGCTCTGGTGCTGTCGCCGTTGTCCGGACCGTTGTCGGCGCTGAGTCAGGCGCGCAATGAGTCGACGTTTGCCAGCGTAAGGCTGTAAACCGCAGATACCGCATCGCGAGCAGGCTCGC